>JBEKEX010000003.1:0-50775 GCA_050013615.1 Anaerolineaceae bacterium | reverse complement strand
CGAAGTACGCTTGGCGCGCGAACGGGAAGAGCTTAATCACAGCCTGATAACAGCTGAAACAGTTCGGTCGACAGTAGTAACACTTTCTCATTACTTGAATAATTATTTGACCACACTAAATGGAAACCTGACATTATTGGATGAATCCATTCAACTCAAACAACCCAGCCTGGATTTGAAACAGCTTATCCAGGAAAGTCGTTCTAGCGCCGCAAGCATTCAAGCCATCATCCGCAGCCTGGAACAAGCCACCAACGTAAAGTTGGCCGCCTACAACGAAACCACCCCGATGATCAATGTCCAGGCAGCCATGAACATGGAAATAGAAGATATTGTTAATAAAGTGAAAAATAGAAGCGCCAACTCTTAATGTTGTTGTAAATTGCACATATAAAACCAAAATTCTCCAAAAATATGGTAGAATACCACCCTCTGCTGAAACGATTCCGCTTCTTTACACGGCAAATTCCTGCATTTTTTTCAGATTTAATGAGATTCACCCAAAGAGAAAAGTTCAAAGGGAGAAAACCCTGGACCCATCGAACAAAAAACAGGAGGGAAAGAAACGTCGTCGAGAAAGAAGAAGTGTTAAAAACTTTCATCCAGCAGTCATCCGACAGTATCGTTGTCCTCGACCCGCTGGGCATGATCTGTGAATGGAATCCGGCAAGTGAGGTTTTGAGCGGGTTTGCCGCCGATGAAGTACTGAACAAGCCCTCCTGGGAAATCTTCTACCAGATGAGCTTGCCGAAGCACCAAACGCCGGAAAAATTGGAATACTTCAAAAAAATTATCCTGCAAGAGCTCCAGAATGGGGCCGGCCCGAACTTCGGAAAAACAAACAGATTAGTCTTGATCTCCAAATTCGGCGAAGAACTGAATATCCAGCAATTCGCCTTCCTGATCCAAATCGATAAACGAAACCACATTGCTTGCGTTACCCAGGATATCATCGGCATCAATGAGCGCAATCGAGCTGAACAGAGGCTGCGTGAGAGTGAAAAACAGCTTCATGTCATCATGGACAATGCACCCGTTGGTATTTTTATCATCGATAGCGCCTTTAAGTTTTTGTATGTGAATAATGAGATCTGTCGGATCGTCGGATACGGCCGTGAAGAGTTTATCAACCATGACTTTACTTACTTCCTCGATGAAAACAACCGTTCATTCCTTGTAGACAGCTTTCTTCTGTGGCAAAAAGGGGAACAAGTTTCATCCCGCTATCAGATCGATTTTCGCCACAAAGATGGGCGAATGCGGAGAGCAGAAATAACGGCTTCTGTATTCAATGACGGAAAAGGAAAAGTTTTCACCGTTGGGCAATTATTAGACATCACGGAACATCAGCAAGTGGAGGAAAGTATCAACCAACGCAACCAGGAATTGGAAGCGCTGGCGAAAATCACGGCTGCCATGCGACAGGCCCAAAAGCGTGCCGATATCTATTCCATCATCTTACAGCAATCCATCGAATTACTTAAAGCCGGTGGGGCTGCATTGGTGATTTACGAACCTTCCAGCAATGATTTACACATCGAACTCAGCCAATTGGCATGGAAGGAGTGGAGTAATGAGTTTGGTGCCATTTATAGAGAAATCACCCGTCAGACCATCGAATCCGGGAAAGTATACTGCAGTGATACCATAGGGCACTTGCTTGAACCCACATTTAATAGCGAAGTGGCATATCGGGTCTGTATTCCCATGGCCGCTAGCCAACAACCCATCGGAGCATTATGGTTTGGCCGTGCTTATCCCTTTCTGGATAGCGATCTGCGGCTGCTGAACGCCATCTCCGATATGGCTGCCAATGCTATCTATCGACAGACTCTGCACGAGAATCTGCTGGTGCAGCTCGAGAGCCTGCGCCAGACCCAGGCACGCTTGCTCCAGAGCGAGAAACTGGCTGCTATTGGTCAGCTTGTTTCAGGTGTGGCCCACGAATTGAACAACCCGCTTACTTCAGTCGTCCTTTACTCGCAATTGGTACAGCAGGAGATACAGGACCCGGCCGCCCAACAGAACATGGCAAAAGTTGTCTCCGAGGCAATGCGGGCAGGCAAGATCGTCCATGGACTGCTTGATTTTGCCCGGCAGCGCCCCATCCAACGCGAGCAGATCCAGGTCAACACAGTTCTAATTACCAGCGTGGACCTGGTTTCTTATGAGTTGATCTCCCGGAACATCAAGCTCGACTTGTTCTTTGCACCAGAACTGCCCTTTATCATGGCTGACCCTCATCAATTACAACAAGTCTTTGTCAATTTATTACAGAACGCCTGGCAGGCCATCGAAACCGTTCGCAATGAAGGCAGCCTGGAGATCAGCACCGAAGTCAGCACATCAAAGTTTGCCACACCATCGGGTGGCGGTGAGAAAGTCATCCGCATCATGATCAAAGATAATGGGCCGGGCATCTCTGAAGATGACCTGAACCGCATCTTCGACCCCTTCTTCACTACCAAGGCAGAAGGTGAAGGCACCGGCCTGGGACTGTCGGTATGCCATGGCATCGTCGAAGAACACGGTGGTTACATTTGGGCTGAGAGCACTTTTGGAATGGGAACAACCTTTTTCATCGAGCTCCCCATCGCTCCGATCCGTGCGGCGGAAATCCACGAGAACGCACTTGGCCATCCATTGAGTGGTGGTGCAAAAGAGACGAAGATACTCATTATCGACGATGAGCCAAACGTCAAGGATGTGCTGGCACAGTCGCTGCGCCGGTGGGGATATCAGGTAGATGCAGTGGGTAACGGGATCGACGGTTTTAATCTGCTCGCCAAAACAGCTTACAGCCATATCCTATGTGACATCCGCATGCCAGGGTTCAACGGCGTTGAATTCTATCAACAAGTGAAAGCCAAAGATCCGGCGCTGGCCGGGCGGATTATTTTCATCACCGGTGATACAGCCAACAAAGCCACTCACAAGTTTATCGAAGAGAACAAGGTCAACTATCTGTCCAAACCTTTCGAATTATCTGACCTCCTTCGCATGATCCAAAGCACCGAAAAAGATAGCGGGAATAAACCTTGATCGTGTGACGTTCAGGCCAGCATTTTGAGATTGGCATTCAGGAATAATGTGTCCGGGAAAATTCTTGTAACAAGCACAAGCGGGGATTTTCCTTGACGCTCCATTCCGCCCATGCTATAGTATTGCGGAGCACGCAACGATGCAACGGCTATCGGGTTATTCTATGTAGTAGCCCCAAATTCTGAATAGGTGCAATCCATATGTCATTTGATCCACCGCTGGGCATCGAAAACCTGTCGTTCCGTTATCGGAGTCGCAACGATCTCGCATTAAAGAACGTCAATCTTTCGGTTGGTTCGAGTTAGGTCGTTCTGATCGCCGGGGCCAGTGGGTGTGGCAAGACCACGTTGGTGCGCTGATTTGATCCGTTTTGTGCGCCAGGATATTGTAGGCTGCTAAACGCTTCGTGGTAAAATAGAATAAATGGAATTCGGAGTGGGGGAAAAACCACTCTGATTTTTTAAACATTAAACATCACCTCAAAAATGCAGAAGATACGTTTTCAATATTAATAAACCAAAAAGAATCAGGAGGTTTATTTTGTCTGTTCTAACCATCACCACAGATTTCGGTACGAAAGATGGTTTTGTTGGAACGATGAAAGGTGTCATCTGGAAGATTTGTCCCGACGTGCAAATTGCAGAGATCACCCAGGAAATTTCGGCCCAAAATGTCATGGAGGGAGCCATCGCATTATGGCGGGCGTATCCCTTCTTCCCGGATGGGACTGTGCACGTGGCTGTGGTCGATCCTGGAGTTGGAACGCAGCGCCGCGCCATTGCTGCCCGCTTGGGAAATCATTTCTTTGTAGCGCCGGATAATGGCCTGCTAACGCCGATCATCAATGATACCGAAAAAAACCAATGGCCCTGCAAGTTTGTGCATCTCACCAACCCAGCTTACTGGCTGCAAAACGTTAGTCATACATTCCACGGACGCGATATCTTCGCCCCGGTCGGCGCTTATCTGGCTAAAGGGGTTCCGCTCGCCGACCTGGGTGAAGCGATCACCGATGTCGTGCGTTTGCAGATGCCCAGCCCCGAAAAGACAGCCTCAGGATGGAAAGTACAAATCACGGTGGTCGACATTTTCGGCAATCTCACTACCAACCTGCCGATTGAGGCTGTGACTGGAAAACAGAAGGTCTCATTTACTCTCAAAGGCACCCGGGTGGACGGCCTGGTCCCCTCTTACGGGCACCGTCAACCCGGAGAATTGGTTGCATTGGGCGATAGTGAAGGATTTGTGGAGATCGCGGTCGTCAATGACAGCGCAGCCAAAAAATTGGATGCTCACGTTGGAGATGTCGTGGAGGTCACGATAAGGGAATGAGTGAGCAGCCTTTAGTTGTCGATCACTTGACTTTTCGTTATCGTTCGCGCAGCGAACCTGCTATCAAGGACATTTCATTTTCCTTGGAACCGGGGCAGGTAATGCTGATCGCCGGCTCAAGCGGCTGCGGAAAAACCACTTTGATGCGTTGCATCAACGGTCTGATTCCACATACCTACCAGGGGGAGATGACCGGCGCCATCAAATTGTTCGGGAAATCCATTACCGAAATGGAAATGTCTGAAATTTCTCAAACCGTCGGCACCGTGCTGCAGGACCCCGAACGTCAAATCCTGGGCAGTTACGTGATCAATGAGGTCGCTTTCGGCCTGGAGAACTTGGCCATTCCTCGCGACGAGATTTTTCCGCGCGCTGACAGGGGGTTGACGCGCCTGAAAATCAATTATTTGCGCGACCGCGAAACCTTTGGTACCTCTGGTGGTGAAAAACAGAAGATCGCTCTGGCCGGGGTGCTGGTAATGGAAACGAAGGTGCTGTTGCTGGATGAGCCGCTGGCCAGTCTGGACCCAGCGTCCGCTTTTGAAGCGCTGCAGGCCTTCCGCCAGTTGGCCGATGAAGGCATCAGTGTAGTGATTGTTGAGCACCGTGTGGAAGATGTGCTGGCCATTCATCCTGAAGTAGTGATGTATATGGACGCAGGCAAAAGCGTGTACCTCGGCGATGTCGCCGGGTTGATGCAAGTGGTCGATTATCACCGCATCAAGCTGCCGGCCGCAGTTGTGATGGAGCGTGCACGACAAGACCCGATGCCCGAGTACCATCCGGTGATCCAACCCCAAGGTGAACCCGTCCCCCTTGTTCATTTCGAGGACGTGCATTTTCGCTATAATGAAGAAGCCCCGGAAGTGTTAAAAGGCATCAATTTTAACGTGCACAGCGGTGATGTGATCGCAATTCTGGGTCACAATGGTTCTGGCAAGACCACCATGGTCAAACACGCCCTTGGGCTTTTAAAACCTACGCAGGGGAAGGTGCTTGTGGAGGGGGTAGATACCCGCGAGACTACCGTTGCCCATACCGCGCACACTGTTGGTTATGTCTTTCAAAGTCCTTCGCAAATGCTTTTTGCGCCCACGGTAAAAGAGGAGCTCTCCTTTGGCCCCACCAACCTGGGTTTTCCGAAAGAGGACGTGGCTCGTAATGTCGAATGGGCCATTACCACCGTTAATCTCAAAGAGGAACTGGAAACGCCGCCCCTGGCGCTCTCTTTTGGGCAGCAGAAAAGGATCAGCATTGCGGCCATTTTGGCCATGCGTTCGCGCATCCTGATGATGGACGAACCCACCGCCGGCCAAGACTACTGGAACTACCAAGCTTTCATGGATGCTATCCTGCAGATGCCGGGCTTCGATTCGGTCATGTTCATTACCCACGACGTGGATCTGGCAGTGATCTATGCCACCCGCGTCTTGTTGGTCTATGACGGCACCCTTGTCGCTGACGGGACCCCGTATGAGGTCCTCAAAGACGAAAAATTATTGCGATCCTGTCGCATTCTACCGACTTCTCTGCTAAAATTAAATCTGGATATGTTTTCTAAGACTGGAAAATTCTATAGGGCAGAAACTTTGGCACATATGCAAAGTTAATCATATTGCAGACTTTCTATTTTTTTGAGGAGGATAAAATGGAAAAGAAGTTATGGAAGTTCGGTACGAAAGAGGTTGTCTATGCGGCCATCGGTGCAGCCCTGTATGGTATTCTGGGTCTGGCTACCAACATACTGCAGTTACCCTCGGCCGGCAACGTATCCATCCGCCCTGCCATCGTCATCCCAATGTTCTTTGGTGTGGTCTTTGGCCCGATCGTAGGTTTCATCTCCGGCTTTCTGGGAAATATCATCAGCGACCTGCTCTCCGGTTATGGCTTGTGGTTCTGGTGGGACCTGGGCAATGGCCTGATTGGCCTGATCGCCGGTTTGGTTTTCTTGAAGATAGTCACCTACAAATCCGGCAATGAAATCCTGCTGGCCGAAGTCTTCAGCTTCATCGGCGTTATCGTCGGCATGGGCTTGGCCTCCATTTCGGAAATGTGGGTTTCCGGTGCCGATATCAATACCGTCATCTTCGGCAATTTCCTTCCCGCCGCGATCACCGATGCCATCTGGGGGTTGGTGCTGTTGCCAATCTTGATGATCGCATATGCGGCCGTCACCAGACGATCGGGACGGTAAGCTGAACCATGCTCGTTACCTGGCGCTACCGCCTTCGTAATGGATTGATGGAGAAATTCGATCCACGCGCACGCTGGATCTTCTCCCTCGCTTTTCTGTTCTCGATCACCATGTTCTGGGATGCCCGTTTTCTGGTATTCTTCTTCGTGCTTGCTTTTGCCTGGTACTTTTCCTCGAGGGCAAAATGGAAGGAAACCAGACGGGGCTGGCAGTTGATCGGTTTCATCCTGTTCATGATGATCGTGATCAATACCATCATTACGGGCGGTGGCGCCGGGGGCGTGGTGCCTGAAGGCGGCCACCTGGTCTGGCCGATCGGGCTTTTCCTCTTTGGCTGGAAGATCCCCTTTGGCTTGACCTGGGAAAGGCTCTGGTTCGCCATCTGCCAGGTGTTGCGCATCAGCAGCATCAGTGCGATCTTCCTGATCATCCCCTACACCATGGACCCGCGCGTATATGGGGTCACCTTCCGCGGATTGGGGCTGCCGGATAAGTTTGCCTACTCCATGGAACTGGCTTTTCGATACGTGCCCACCCTGGCGCGCGATTTCTCGACCACGTTCGATGCCCAGCGTGCCCGCGGCTACGAGATCGAGCGAGGCACCGGCAACATCTTTAAACAAATCGCGCGCGTGGCGCCGTTGGTCGTGCCGGTGACAATGAATTCCATCATGATGGGCGAAGACATCACTGACGCCATGGACCTGCGTTGTTTCGGGCAAAAGCCACGCACCTGGCTCTATCAGCTCACCTACCACTGGCAGGACTGGCTTCTCATCGGCCTGAGCGTTGCCCTGCTGCTGGGAGGGGGGATCTCCCTGTACGTTTTTCATGTGGGCGGTTTTTGGGTGCCGAATTTCTTTTTAGCTCTTGCACACTAAATATCGCCCCTCAACGGGCTCCACGATCCACATTTTGCTTATATCAAGACCCGATTTAAAAATCAAATCGGTAATATAATCATTTAAAGAGGCTGATTGGAAGTGCAGGAAAGAAACTTCCCTTCCGAATTTTAGCCGGCCAATGGGAGTCATGTGGATATCGAATCATGGGTTAAAGAATTTCCCGGCGCAGTGACCGTTTGCGATCCGAAGGGCATTATTCTCGCAATGAATGATCGTTCCGCTAAATCATTTGCAGAAGACGGGGGGACAAAATTGATAGGTAAAAGTCTGCTCGATTGCCACCCCGAGCCTGCGCGTTCAAAAGTTAAAGAACTGTTGGAAAAACAGCAATCGAATATTTATACGATCGAGAAGAAGGGCAAGAAGAAATTGATTTACCAGTCGCCCTGGTACCAGGAAGGCAAGTTTGCCGGCTTGGTCGAGCTTTCGCTGGAGATCCCCTTTGAGATGCCAAACTTTGTACGGGGATAACAAGAATTACACTCCTTTGCCCGCACCCTTTAGGGCGCTTGCACCCTATAAGGCGCCTGCACCCACAGAGTGCACTTCAGGCAAGAAGAATTAGAGAAAGGTAATTTATGACAACTGAATCTACGCCTGTGAGCGTGAGCAACCGGCGCATCGCCATGCTCATCGATGGCGACAACGCCCAACCCTCTTTGTTGGACAAGATGCTGGCCGAGACGGCAAAATACGGATCGATCACCATCCGCCGCATCTACGGCGATTGGACCACCTCCAACATGGGCGGTTGGAAGGATACGTTGCAGACCTATGCCACCCAACCCATCCAGCAGTTCCGTTACACCATCGGCAAGAATGCCACCGACAGCGCCATGATCATCGACGCAATGGACACCCTCTACACCGGCGGAGTGGATGGTTTTTGCCTGGTATCCAGCGACAGTGATTACACCCGCCTGGCCACCCGCATCCGAGAAAAAGGGTTCTTCGTGATGGGCATTGGCAAGAAGAACACGCCGCGCGCCTTCGTCAATGCTTGCGATGTCTTCGTTTACACGGAAAACTTGTTGCCCCCGGAGACCATCTCGCGCCGCAGCAAGTCGCACAAAGAACCGGTCAACGCCTCGGAACCCCCGACGCCTGATCCCATCCCGTTGCTCAAGAGCGCTTTCGACATTGCCGCGCAAGACGATGGTTGGGCATTTTTGGGAACCATGGGGCATCATGTGCGCCAGCTCGACCCTGGCTTTGATTCCCGCACTTATGGCTACCGTCAGCTTTCAACACTGATCCGCGCTTATCCAAAAAATTTCGAACTTAAAGAAGTAAAGATCGCCGACGGCAATATCGTGGTCTACGTCCGGGCAAAAGAATAACCCCAACCTGAAAGAAATAACAAAAACCCCAAAAGCTTGATAAAACCTTTGGGGTTTTTATATTAATTAATACGCTTCGGCACCCTTTTGTGATAGCGCCTGAGCGCCGTCTCGATGATCACTTGTAGGAAAGTGTCGAAATCGATGCCGGCAGTGCGGGCGGCCAGCGGGAAATACGACGTCATGGAGATTTCCGGCGGGATCATGCCCGGCGGTGAATTGACATCCAGCACAAAGGGGTTACCTTCATTATCGCACCGCAGATCCATGCGGCACCAGTCCAGCAGTCCCAATGCGTTCCATGCCTTCAGGCAAACCGTTTCCAGTTCTCTTTTCGTCCGTGCCGGGATGTTGGCCGGGCAGATAAGATGATCGGGAGCTTCTTCTTCGACCACCCATTTCACTTCCAGTGAATCCAATGGGAGATATCCTTCCGGAAGCGATGCATGGTTGGATTCAATGATTGGCAACGTCTCCGGGGGATTGCCCCACAAGCCAATGGAAAACTCACGGCCGGTCAGGAACGGCTCGACTAGGGCGGCGGCCTTGAAGGTCTTGATCTCGTAAGCAATGCGGTCGCGTAAATCGCTTTCGTTCTCTACCACGCTATTGTTGTTGATGCCGGCAGAAGAACCTTGCGCCACCGGTTTCACGATCAACGGGAAATGCAGTTTGCGATCTAGACGTTCGTCCCCGGCTTTGAACAATTGAAACGGCAGGGTCGGTACGTGGTTGGCAACCAGCACCTCTTTCATCTTCGCTTTGTAAAGCACCAGCGCTTCGGTCAGCGGCCCGGAACCCGTATACGGGATGCGCAACATCTCGCACATGGCCGGGATCTGGGCATAACGGTCGATGCCATACATCCCCAGCGAATAATTGACCGCCAGGTTGATCTGGCTGCGGTTGCGCTTGAGTTTGGTATAGGCGTTCTCGTTCGCTTCAATCCGTAGAACTCGATAATTGCATTTCTTTAAATGGTCTATAATTGCTTCAATGGTTTCAGGGTCGTCAAAATCTGCTTCGAGCTGACTTTTGAGATTATCCGGATCCGGGTACTTATGACGCACATTGTAGAGAAAAGCAATGGTCGGTTTTTTCATCTCGTAGTTGTCACCATTTTAGTTGGGATACGCAATCACTCCACATAAGCTAAGTATTGTAGCTGAATTAGCCTTGAAAGGCAATATTTTCATCCACAGAATTAACACAGGAATATCATGTCAGTTACTAAAAAATTGTGGTTTTATCACATCACACACCTCACCGAGTGGGACGCCTCAAAGAAGGAAGGCATCTATCGGGCTGACAGCCTCGCCAGCCAGGGTTTTATTCACTGCTCCTCTCAGGTTCAGGTCGTCCAGACGGCAAATCGCCTCTACCACGGCCAAGCGGGTCTGGTGCTGCTGCAGATCGACCCGGAGCGAGTCCAATCCGAGATACGTTGGGAAAACCTGGAAGGTGGCAGCGAACTGTTCCCACATATCTATGGACCTTTGGCAACGGAAGCCGTTATAGAGGTTTTTGACTTTTCTCCTCAGTCCGATGGGAGTTTCAAATTCCCCGGCTGACACCCTATTGCACCGTCAAAGAAGATACAAACTGGTCAAGCACATCCAGGTGCGGCGTAAAGGTATTCGCCGCTTGGCTGTTGAGCATATTGACAATCGAGGTGAGATAGGTTGGAAAATTGTTGTTAAAAGTGGTGTAATCGCCGGGAATGGTGTCATTCGCTTGGAGGTTGGGATTGCTGACCGGTAACAAGATCGCTACATAGCAATTGCCGTCCGAGGTCAAGCCCTGGAACGTATAGAAGACCTCGTGGTTGCTGATGGGCATATAGGCCTGGTCATATTGTGTGACGAAGCGTACCCCGCTGCCATTTTGGAAGTTCAGGAAGCTGACTTGGGCGTGGAACACCTGGGCTGCTTCATAGGGCGGCAGGAAAGGAATGTTCGCATTGGCCGCCACTTGTTTGGCGGTCAGCAGGGATTTTAGATCAGTTGCTTCTTGTCCGAGCTGTGGATTGAACGTGTTGAGACTGGCCACCGGGATGATATCGATGAGAGGGGTCAATAGAGTACCCTGTAGAGGATAGCCATTGAAGGAATACGTCACGTATTGGGGCAGTATGGCCCATGGAGTGCCATTGGGATCTTGGGTCGGCTGCGGGATGATCACACCGTTGGTGGACGCGGCAATGGACGGATCGAGGGTGAACGTGGCAGAAGAACACGTAGCTGCAGCAGGTGCCTGGGTGGCGGCCGGCGGTTGGGTGGCAATAGGTAGCGCAGTGGGGGCTGTTGTCGGAGCGGCAGGTACCGTGGCCGTGGCCGTGCTCGCGCCCGTGTCAACGCTGAAGCTGCAAGCTAATTGAACCAGCATCAGCACTGCCACAATCAAAAGTATGGGGGTCAAGCGGGATCGAGTCGACATGGTCAGATACCTCCGTTCATATCATCAAATGATAATAAAAATTGTAGCTTAATCCGGGTCAAACCACAACCTGCTTAAGAAATATCCATTCCCAAGCGTTTGAACACCCCTAATGCCTGCAGGGTGACCCACTTGCTCGGTACATCTGGTTTCTCCAAAGTGATCAATGTGCGCCCCTGGAACATGCTGTTCTCCTGATGCCAACGACCCTGTTCGTCGCGTTTGGAAAGCACTAGGTCGATGGCTTCCTGCATGCGTACGTCACTCACGCCCAGCCGCAACAAAATGTCCAGCATTTCGATCACGTCGGTCTGCCAGAACAATGGGAAGCCAAGCTGTGTCCATCGGGGGTTCGCAATCTGGTTGAGATCGTGGCTGCGCTTGAAGAGATGGTGAGCCAGCAAAAATTCAACACATATTCCCACCATGGCATTGACTTCGGGAGTGCGTTGGGAGGCCGGCACCTCGGCTGCCGCCTTGAGCAACTTGACCGGGCCCATCATGCACGTGTGCCGTCCCCAGCACTTATCCGAAATCGTATACGGCCATTCTTTAGGGGGGCGGGAGCCGCCATCATCGGCGCGTTGGAATGCCGCCGTGGTCTGCAGGCCCTGCCGGATGCGTTCATCGTCTAAATAGCCCAGGCGAATGAAAGACCAGAGCAAGTTACCGGTCAGGCAGGGAATCACCTTATTGTGATTACCACCATAATAAGCATAGGCGCCGGATTGGGGATCACGGGCATGGGTCAGTAAAAATTCGCAGGCATTATGGACGCGCTCGTCGCGCGCATCTGCACCCAACTCGGCAAGCAACAGCAAGGACCAGACCGTCCCTTTGTACTTGGTCGAAATGTAATAAGCTTCGGGCTGATACCAATAGCCGCCGGGTTGCTGCCTGGAAAGGATGCGCTTGACCGGTTGGCCCTCCATGATGGCATCCCTCGCTGACTGCACCTGGGGGTCTGCTTCGGACATATCCAGCAGCCTCACCAGGGTGAAATAGCGCGCCGATGGGTTATCTTCTTCCAACAGCCAGGGGATGGGAGATAGGATCATAGCTTTGCCAAGAGTATACGTTAAATCTGTCCCCCAGGCAATAAAATATGCTTTGCAAAGCATCAGCCTGCAGGGCGTTGTCAGCGTCATGAATCTATTCCGCGCACCCCATATCCCGGCTGGCAACGATGTCTATGCCGGTGCCCGGGACGTCCTTGACTACTACGGCCCCCCTCTGCACCGGCGCACACCGCAAAACTTCGATTGTATTCGCTTCTGGAATCGGCTAAAATCAAACTATTCCATGTGGAAGAGATGATTCGATGACCTCTCACTTATCCGCCCGCGCCCGCCAGGAAGGCACCCCCTTGATCGAAGACCGGCGCGTCACTTTCTTGTGGCTGGGTGCGAAAGCACCTGAACTGATGGGGGACTTCAGCGATTGGGAAGCCGGGCAGCGAATCAAGCTGGACAAACTGGAGCCCGGAGTGTGGGGCTACACGCTCGACCTGCCCAATGATGCCTACATCGAGTACAGCTTTATCGATGGCAACCGCCACGTGCTGGATCCTCTGAACCGCCGCCGGCGCACACCGAACGGGATCGGGCACACCAATAATTTCTTCTATATGCCAAAGGGTGCCAAAACACCCCTTGCCCGGCGCAATCCGGCGATTTCTCATGGGACGGTCACGCGGCGTACCATTGTCCCGCAATTCCTGCTCGACGATGCACCTGCCCGGCCCGTCTATCTGTACCAGCCGCCCGTAAAGGTTCCGGTTCCCCTACTCGTCGTTTGGGACGGTTGGGACTATTTCCATCGCGCCGCCCTGGTCACCATCACGGACAACCTGATCGCACAGCAGCGCATCCGCCCGGTGGCGCTGGCGATGGTACAAAACGGCGACAGGGCGCGCAACGTCGAATATGACTGCAGCGAAGCCACCCTGGCATTTCTGCACGAGCAGATCCTGCCCGTGGCGCGCCAGGAACTGAACCTGGTCGATGTTGCCCGGCATCCCGGCGCCTACGGCGTGATGGGCGCTTCCATGGGCGGGCTGATGGCCATGTATACGGCGCTGCGCCTGCCGCACATTTTCGGTCATGTCCTCAGCCAGTCGGGAGCATTCTTGCCGGAAGATGAGCCAGAGTCTTTGCTAAAGACCTTGTTCCATCGGAAAAATAAATTGCCACTGAGCATATGGATGGATGTGGGCCGGTTCGACTTTCTACTCCAACAGAATCGCTCGTTTAATATTTTTCTCGAGAAACTTCAATACGCCCACGGTTACCACGAGTACGCCGGCGGCCATAATTGTCCTGCCTGGCGCGACGACGTCTGGCGTGGGCTGGAGTATTTATTCGGCGTGTAAAATCTTGCTTTTCCCACCACCAACAATTCACCTATAATATAACCAACTAAAAGGAGATAGAAATGCCAAACCAAAAAATGCAGTGGAATAAACCGCCCGAGATGGCGATCGACCCTAAAAAGAGCTACACTGCCACGTTGAAGACCGACAAAGGTGACATCGTCATCAAGCTGCACGCCGACAAAGTCCCCAACACGGTGAACAATTTCGTCTTCCTGGCAAAGCAGGGATTCTATGACGGCACCATTTTCCACCGCGTCATCAATGACTTCATGGTCCAGGGCGGTGACCCAACCGGCACCGGTATGGGCGGCCCCGGCTACCAATTCAAGGATGAGTTCCACCCGGCGCTCAAGCACGATAAACCCGGCGTGCTCTCAATGGCGAACGCCGGACCGAACACCAATGGCTCACAGTTCTTCATCACCCACGTGCTCACACCCTGGCTGGATAACCATCACAGTGTGTTCGGAGAGGTGACGCAGGGCATGGACGTGCTGCTTTCCATCCCGGTACGCGACCCGCAAAAGGTCAATGCGCCTGCCGTCCACCTGGTCTCGGTGACCATTGCGGAAAGCATGTAATATTTGCTATAAGGTATAATTTGTGATATTAGTCGACGAAAGGAGGATTTATGATACGCCGAGCATCTTATGTCATACCGTTAGTGGCCCTTGTCGCTTTTGTTTCTTTGTCGTGTAACTTGTTAACGTTGGGTGCCGCCACATCGGTGCCCGCAACCAGTGCAGTGAGCATCGACACCGCAGTTGCCCAAACCATCGCCGCCCAAAATGGAGGCAACCCGGTAAACGTCGATACCGCGGTAGCGCAGACCATCGTTGCCCAAAATGGCGCTAATCCTGTCACAGTTGCGCAGCCCACTGCTACCAGCCTGCCCACCGCCACCACCGCTCCCACGGCTACTGCTGTTCCTACAGCGGTAGCGACCGCCACGCCCAGTGGGCCAATGATCCATTCCACCATCGATACCAACTGCCGTTCCGGCCCCGGCCCAGGCTATGAGGCTGTCAGCTTCCTGCTGGTCAAAGCCGGCTCGGTGCCCTTGCTGGGAAAATATGATAACGGTGGGTGGTGGTACATCCAGGACCCGCGCAATAGCACAAATGCGTGCTGGGTTTGGAACCAGACCACGGTGGCAGAAGGCAATGTCGCTACGCTGCCGATCAAGGCCGCACCGCCTTTCGTCAAGATCTCGACCAACAAAACCAGCTACAACGGCTCCTGCGCCGTTGCACAGACCATCACCGTGACCGGCTCAGTGTCTAGTGAGACAAGTACCAGTGTCCAGTTCCACTTCGAGACCAGCACCGGGCTTTCTTCTCCCACTTATACCGGAAACATCACTTCCGGTGATTCTTTCAGCAAAAGCTATACATTCTCGTTCACAAGCTCATCTTCCGGTACCATCCAGGCCTTGATAACCTCGCCTGTGAACTTCAATTCCAACGCAATCTCCTACGACATCACCTGCGGACCGTGAGTGAGATCATCATATAAAGAAAAATCCCAAAGGTTCAGCCCTTTGGGATTTTTCTTGCGCCAACGGAGCTGTTATTCAGCCCCATCCATAATTTTATCGATCTTTTCGAGCACCTCGTTGGTGAGTTTGTCGACTGCTTCGGCCGCGCCCATGTTCTCGTCGAGCTGCTCCATGCGTGTGGCACCGGTGATCACACTGCTCACTTCCTTGCGCCGCAGCAGCCAGGCAATGGCAAGCTGGCCGGTGGTGATGCCCAGCGACTCGGCTAACTCGGTGAGCTGGCGTACATGGCCGATCAGCTCCGGCGTCAGACGGTCGCGCACCCAACTCATGCTTTCCAGCGAAGCGCGGCTGCCTGCCGGAACGCCTTCGTTATATTTACCGGACAAAATGCCGGAAGCCAGCGGGCTCCAGGTGGTCAGCCCCATGCCCAATTCCTTGACCAGCGGCATGACCTGATCTTCCACACGCTTGCGATGCAACAAATTATATTGCGGTTGCTCCATAGTCGGTGGGATCAGTCCGTATTGGCGGGCAATGCCGTGAGCACGCGCCACCTGGCTGGCTTCCCATTCCGATGTCCCCCAATAAAGGATCTTGCCCTGTTCGATGAAAGTGTTCATGGTGCGCACCACTTCTTCGATCGGTGTATCGGGGTCATAGCGGTGGCAGAAATACAGATCCACGTAATCCACATCCAGGCGTTTGAGCGAGGCATGCAAGGACTCGGTGAGGTGCTTGCGTGACAGGCCGCGCCCGTTGGGGCCGGGCATGGTCGGCCAAAACACCTTGCTGGAAATAACCAACGCCTCGCGGGGCAGGTCCTTGATCGCTTTGCCCATCATCGTCTCGGCTACGCCGTTGGAATAAGCATCGGCGTTGTCGAAATAGTTAATGCCATGGTCATAAGCAGCGTGGATCAGATCGGCGGCGGTCTTCTCATCGACCTGGGTGCCAAAGGTGACCCAGGCGCCCAGCGACAACTCACTCACCTTTAAGCCAGAGCGGCCTAAACGACGGTAATGCATAGTACCTCCCAAACTCTACTAATAAAGATTCAACTGCCTTGCGGCAACAGTGTTACCGGAACACATTATATTCCTGTTGGCCTATTTTTCTTCCTCATGGCCGCCACCAATGCCTAGCGGTTTCCATTTGCTACTATCCGCGCGCAGGCGGTGCATGGCGCCGCCGCGGGCATGTTCGGCCTCGAAATTCTCCGGCTTGATGAACATGGCTTCGCCATCCAGCAGTCCCGTAACACCCGTCTGGCCGGGTTCCATGCGCTTGCTCTGGCAGTAGGAGCAGGTCTTGGGGTCGTGCGGCTTGTACATGATCGGTTCCTCGTAGGTGGTCACATAGCCTTCGTAGTTGCGCAGGATGATCTTGTGGTCCGAAGCGCTGATCTGGTAGTTGGGCATGACCGGGATCTTGCCGCCCCCCCCAGGCGCATCGACACAATAGGTGGGCACGGCGTAACCGGATGTGTGGCCGCGCAGGCCTTCAATGATCTCGATGCCCTTGGCCACCGGGGTGCGGAAGTGCCCGGCGCCCTCCACCAGGTCGCATTGGTAGAGATAATAAGGGCGCACGCGGATGCGCACTAAATCCTGCACCAGCTTGCGCTGGATATGGACGCAGTCGTTGACACCCGCCAGCAGCACCGATTGGTTGCCCAGCGGGATGCCGGCGCGGGTGAGCTTGTCGGTGGCCTGCGCCAGCTCGGCCGTGATCTCGTTGGGATGGTTGACATGGATATTCATCCACAGCGGGTGATATTTCTGCAGCATGTCGCACAGCTCGTCCGTCACGCGCATGGGCATGAAGACCGGCACACGCGTGCCGATGCGGATGATCTCGATGGAAGGAATCTCGCGTAGTTGGACCAGCAGTTCTTCCAACACACGCGGCGCCAGGGTGAGCGGGTCGCCGCCCGAGAGCAGCACGTCACGCACCTGCGGCGTCTTGCGCAGATAATCGAGCTGCAGCTCGAAATCGGAGCGGGCAAAGGTTTGGTTCGGGTCGCCGACGATGCGCGCCCGCGTGCAGTAACGGCAATAGGAGGCGCATTGCGTGGTGACCAGCATCAACACCCGGTCGGGGTAGCGGTGCACCAGGCCGGGCACGGGCGAATCGTGGTCTTCGGCCAGCGAATCCTTCATCATACCGGTGAACGGCGTGATCTCATCGGCCGTGGGGATGACCTGCCGCCGCACAGGGTCTTCGGGGTCATCCGGATTGATCAGCGAAACGAAATAGGGCGTGACGTCCACGCGGAACAAATTGGGAGTCGAAAGCGCCTTGCGCTCGCTATCGGTCAGTTTGAAGACCTGCTCGAATTCATCAGGGGAGTTCAGCCGATGGGAAAGCTGCCAGCGCCAGTCATTCCATTTGTCATCAGGTATATCCTTATAAACGGGCGCACGTTTTGAAGTAAAAGGAGTAACCATTTATCCACCTCTATTCACTAATAAGAAAAACGCCGGGCCAATTGCCCAAAGTAAGACGTCATCGCCTGAAGCTCATCCGATAGTACAGATGGCTCCATGCCGCGAGAGGATAACGCGACGGCGGCGATGACGGTTCAGTTATTTGGCGGGTCGTGGTCTGGGCGAAAAAAGCCTGCGTTCAATGACAGAAAACAGGACTTCATACATCTATTCTACCGAATCCTGGGTTAAAGTCAATGCACGCCGGAAGCCGGTACAACCCGCGGCAAAAGAAGAAATCGCAAAAATGGAATGATGACCGGGCAATGCTCCCAAAAATTCATTATAGTTTCATCAAATTGAATAATGGTGATCCGCCGGATTGCCCCAATGCTGATCTCTTCAAAAAATAAACCGCCTGCAGTCTTTCGACTGGCGGTTTTAGTGACATCAACCAAATAAGACGGGATGCTATTGGGTCAAAGACCTCAGCTCACCTTTTCCAATTGCCTCATCCCTTTGGAAGTTATGAGCAGGGCGCTTGGCTGCTGGCTGCTCAGTAGCGTGCAGCCATCTTTCACGCTGCATTCCTGACAGCCACTGGCGCATGTGCCGTCTTTCGCGTTGGGGCCGAACTCTTGCAAATATCCCAGCTTGATCAATTGCTCGATCATCATGGACAGCATGCTCTCGCTAATTCCAAGTTCTGCAGCGAGTGTTTCGCGGGTATGAAACCGTCCATCGTTCATCAATGTCAGGATTTTAGCTAACATGAAAAACCTCTTAGGGGAGGATGGCACTTCCCACCTGGTACACCAGGATGGAAAGCCCAACGGATAATCCCAGCATGATCAACAGGCTGTACGTGGTCCATTTCCAGGATTTCGTCTCCTGGCGGATGGCGGCCACGGTGGCGATACAGGGGACGAACAGCATCTGGAACACCAGCATGGCAAGCGCGGCGGAGGCGGTCAATAGCGCCGGCAGGGTCTTGTCGATGTTGCCGTAGAGAACGCCCAACGTGGCGACGGTGTTTTCCTTGGCGACTGCGCCGGTGAGCAGCGCTACTAATGCCGGCCAGGGGAGACCCATCAGGTTACCAACCGGTTTCAGGAATATGCCGATGTAGGCGAGGAAGCTGGTGTTGATGTTGCCATTGGGAAAATAGGACAATGCCCAGACGACCAGCGAGGCGAGCAGGATGATCCTGCCGGCCTTCTCCAGGAAACCGAGAATGTTATTCCATACGAAAATGCCGATCGTTTTCAAATTCGGCAGATGGTAGATGGGGAGTTCCATGATGAAGGGCAAATGCTCGTTCCCAAATACGAACTTGTGCAGTAATGATCCAATGATTGCCAGCAGGAGCAAATTGCCGATCACCAGGCCAAAGGAAACCCAGGCAGCCGATGCGCCGAACAGCACCGGCGCCAGGATCGTCACCACGGCGATGCGTGCCGTGCAGGGCACCAAAGGGATCAAGAGGATGGTGAACAAGCGGGCTTTGCGCGATTCGACGATGCGTGTGCCCAACACTGCCGGGACGTTGCACCCGAATCCCAGCAGCAGTGGCAGGAAGCTCTTTCCATGCAGACCGATTTTGTGCATCCAGCGGTCGGCCAAAAAAGCGATCCTGGCCAGGTAGCCGGTATCTTCCAGAAAGCCCAAGACCGTGTAGAAGATCACCAGGATGGGCAGGAAGGTCAGGACCATGCCCAACCCGCCCAAGACACCGCCGGCAACCAACTCAGCCACCCACTTGGGGGCAAAGCTTAACCATCCCCTCACACTGGAAGCCAGCAGACTGACCAGACTTGCCAGCCAGCTTTGGATGGGGCTGCCGACCGAATAGGTCAGCCAGAACACGCCGCCTAACAGGAGGAGCATCACCAAGGTGCCCCAGATGGGATGGGTCAATACGCGGTCCAGGCGGGTGGTCAGCCTGCCATGTGAAATGGGCGGCTCGACCACGGCGGCGCGCAGCATACGGGCGATCCATTCATAGCGTGCCCCGGCGACATCCAGGATGGCGTCTTCGTGCTGGTATAACAGGCGCTCGATCTTTTGCCAGGTCTCAGGCTCGACCTGGGTTTTGACATTTTGCGTGATGACCTCGTCCCCCTCCAATAGCTTGATGCACACCCAATCCAGCGGCAGGTCGCCGCTTGGGAAATCGTGAAGGATGTTTTGGATCTCGTCCAGGATCTTCTGATGGGCCGGTAGAATGGAGGGCTTCTGGGGATGGTAAGGCAGTTCGCCTTGCTGGAACTTAAGGACGGTGTCCAATAGCTCGGGAATCCCTTGATTGCGGGCAGCCGACATGGGCACTACCGGGATGCCCAAGGCGGTCTCCAACACGTCAGGCTCGATGGTGAAGCCTTCCTGCTGGGCGACATCCATCATGTTGAGCGCCACGATGACCGGTACGGGCAATAAAAGCAATTCCGCGATCAGGTACAGCCCTCGCTCCAGGTTGGTCGCATCTGCGACGGCTACTACCAAGTCGGGCTTCTCATGCAGAATGAAATCGCGTGCAATGCGCTCTTCTTCGGAGGCGGCTGTCAGGCTGTACGTGCCCGGCAAGTCCACCAAGGTGAATGCGGTCTGTTGATAAGTTAGCTTTCCAGACTTTAGATCTACCGTTTTCCCGGTCCAGTTCCCCACGTGCTGGTGAAGGCCGGTCAACGCATTGAAGACTGTGGATTTTCCCACGTTGGGCTGGCCGGCGAGGGCGATGACCAATGAACTTTCGCTCTCTTCCTGCGGAATGTTCTCGGCCTGCCTGGCTCCCACTTCCACCAGGCGGGCTTCATCCACGCCCAAGGCAACCCGTGACCCACGGATGGCGACCAGCAGCGGTCCCCCGCTGCCTTTGCGGATGACTTTCAAAGTGGCACCGGGGGTGAAGCCCAAAGAAGCCAACCGTTGCAGTGATTTCGTCTCTCCAGTCAAATGCCGCACGATACCGGTAAACCCAATGGGAGCATCAGCCAGACACTGGAACGTTTTCACATCCATAACGAGTTCGTTTTCATTTTGTGGAGATCCGTGACGATTCATGTTTTGGGAAGCCTCAATCATAATGAAAATAGCTTACTCATTTGGCAATTCGATTTCGATCTTGTTGGCAATCGAACCGGCCAAACGAATGAAGCATTTGTTTTCTGATTCGATCAAAACGTCTTGTCCGCTGCTGACGGCCAGCAGGGTGAGCTTTTCGCCCGGGTGAATGCCTTTCTCGTTAAGGAAGGACAGCACCTCATCCTGGCAGAGCATGTTGACGACGATGCCCGTTTGTCCGACCGGTAACTCTGTTAGAGAGATGCCATGCAGGGGAGTGCTTTCTCCGGCAGCTGGAATGGGTTTCCCATCGGGGGCGGCAGTGGGGAAATCCAGGAATTTGGCCAGCTTTTCGATGGCGTCTTCGGGGAAGATGTGCTCCATTTTGCACGCCAGGGGTTCGGCAGCCTGCATCGAAAAATGGAGCTGCTGTACCAGGAAAGCTTCCCACAACCTCCGGTGGCGCAGGATGCGGTTGGCCATTTTGTTCCCCACTTCGGTGAGTTCCACACCCTTGTAGGGGATATAGGTGACCACATTTGCTTCTTCCAGCTTGCGGATCATTTGATTTACCGAGGCCGGCTGGATGCTCAATGTGTCAGCGAGGCGGGGAATGGACACGGGCACAGGGCCGGTCACTTCATTCTCGCTGGCGATCATTACCAAATACATTTCTTCGCTTTCGCTCATGTTCATGTTCACCTTCACATTATAACCCGATATGTTTAGGTTCGCCTAATCCTGGCGGGTGACATAAATAACTAAAAGCTTATGATTTCTTCCCCCGTTTATGACGCAGTCCTAGGACGCCGTTGCCGGCCGGCGCAACGTAAGTTTTACAGCCCGGATGAATTTCTTAACACCATCTTAATGCAAATTAAGTTATAACCAATCCGTTTTGTGGAGAAAAACTATGATCGATATACTTTATCTATTTTTTGTTGTGGTGTTCTTCGCCTTGTGTTACGGGCTGATCGTTGCCTTGGATAAATTGAAGGAGTGAAGCCATGAATCCTCTCTATTGGATTGTGGGCCTGATCGCACTGGCCTTGTTGGTCTATTTGTTTGCCGCGCTATTGAGACCGGAGAAGTTCGGATGATACTCGGCGATTGGTTACAACTCATTGCTTATTTTGTGGTTCTGGTCCTGCTGGTGAAACCGCTGGGTTCCTATATGGCCAGGGTATATGAAGGCGAACGGACGTTCCTTTCCCCCGTCATCGCCCCGTTGGAACGGCTGACGTACCGCTTGACCGGCATCCATCCGAAAGATGAGATGGATTGGAAGACCTACGCGGTGGCCGTACTCCTGTTCAGCCTGATCGGATTTATCTTCTTGTACCTGCTACAGAGAATCCAGAGCTTTCTACCGCTCAACCCGATGGCTATGGGCGCGGTATCGCCTGACTCGTCCTTGAACACTGCCATTAGCTTCATTACGAATACCAACTGGCAGGGCTACGGTGGCGAATCGACGATGAGCTACCTGACCCAGATGCTTGGCATGACGGTGCAGAACTTCGTATCCGCCGCCGCCGGCATGGCGATCCTGGTCGCTTTCATCCGCGGTTTCACCCGTCGCAACACGCGCGACCTGGGCAATTTCTGGGTCGACCTGACCCGCAGCACTTACTATATCCTGCTGCCAATGTCGATCCTGTTGGCGCTGGTATTGGTTTCGCAGGGCATGGTGCAAACCTTTTCGCCCAGCATCACGGCTCACCTGATCCAGCCGGAAGCCGGAGCAGCCGGTCAAATTACCACGCAAACCATCGCCGTGGGTCCGGTCGCGTCCCAAATCGCCATCAAGCAACTGGGCACGAATGGCGGCGGGTTCTTCAACGCCAACTCCGCCCATCCGTTGGAAAACCCCACACCACTCTCGAACTTTATCGAGACGCTTTCCATTCTACTGATTCCGGCTGCGCTGTGCTACACCTTTGGCAAGATGGTTGGCGATACCCGCCAGGGCTGGACGTTGCTGAGCGCCATGCTGATTGTGCTGGTAATCCTGTTGGGAGTAGCGGTTTGGGCCGAACAAAGCGGCAACCCGCTGCTGACCAAGATGGGGGTTGATCAAACGGCCAGCGCCATCCAATCGGGCGGCAATATGGAAGGTAAAGAGGTGCGTTTTGGTAGTGCCAATTCTGCTTTGTGGGCCACAGTCACTACGGCCGCCTCCAATGGCTCGGTCGATTCGATGCACGATTCGTATACGCCCTTGGGCGGCCTGGTCACACTGGTGATGTTGATGTTCGGTGAAGTGATTTTCGGCGGCGTTGGCTCCGGCTTGTACGGCATGCTAATCTTTGTCATCGTGGCGGTTTTTGTGGCGGGCTTGATGGTTGGCCGTACGCCGGAATACCTGGGTAAAAAGATCGAGTCCTACGAGATGAAGATGGCTTCTCTCTTGATCCTCATCATGCCGCTGACGGTATTAGGTTTGACCGCTGTGGCCGTTTTGGTGAGCGCCGGTCAAAGCTCTGTTCTCAATCCGGGCCCGCATGGTTTCAGCGAAATCTTATATGCTTTTACTTCCCAGGCGAATAACAATGGCAGTGCATTTGCCGGTCTGAACGCCAATACGGTCTTCTATAACCTCACCGGCGGACTGGCCATGCTGATCGGCCGCTTCTGGCTGGCAGTGCCCACCCTGGCGCTGGCCGGCTCACTGGCGGCCAAGAAGAAAGTGCCGACGGGTGCGGGCACGCTATCGACTACATCAGGCCTCTTTATCGTATGGCTAATTGGCGTGATCGTCCTTGTCGGGGCATTGAATTTTGTCCCAGCGCTGGCGTTGGGGCCCATTATCGAGCATTTGATCATGATTGGGGCATAAGCTATGAGCGATTCATTGAGAAAACCCAGGACGATGACGCGGCAACTCTATCAACGGGCGATCATCGATTCCTTTATAAAATTAGATCCACGCGTGCAGGTGCGTAACCCGGTCATGTTTGTGGTGGAAGTGGGCAGCGTGCTCACGACAGCTCTATGGATTCAGGCCTTGCTTGGAAAAGGCGAAGCACCGACATGGTTCATTGGCATGGTGGCCATCTGGTTGTGGTTTACCGTCTTATTCGCCAATTTCTCCGAAGCCCTGGCAGAAGGCCGCGGTAAAGCACAAGCGGATGCTTTACGCCGTACCCGCCAGGAGACCAATGCCAAAAAGCTGGCGAAAAACCCGGTCAAAGGCAAGCAGCCTGAAGCTTATACGTTGACGCAATCTACATTACTCCGACAAGGTGATCTGTTCCTGGTGGAAGCCGGAGATATCATTCCGGCGGACGGCGAAGTAGTTGATGGCATCGCTTCGGTGGATGAAGCGGCGGTGACGGGTGAATCAGCTCCCGTGATCCGTGAATCGGGCGGCGATCGCAGTGCTGTCACCGGCGGAACACGCATCCTCTCCGATTGGTTAGTCATCCAGGTAACCGCCAACCCCGGCGAAGGTTTCCTCGACCGGATGATCAACCTGGTGGAAGGCGCTAAACGCCAGAAGACCCCCAATGAGATCGCCTTGAACATCCTTTTAGCCGCCTTCACCATCATTTTCCTGGGTGTGTGCATCACACTGCTGCCTTATTCGCTCTACAGTGTCAACACGGCCGGGAAGGGAACGCCCATCACCATCACGACTCTGGTCGCTCTGCTGGTGTGCCTCATCCCCACGACCATCGGCGGCCTGCTATCGGCTATTGGCATTGCCGGCATGGACCGCCTGATCCAGCGCAACGTCATCGCACTTTCGGGGCGGGCCATCGAAGCTGCCGGCGATGTGGATGTGCTGTTGCTGGACAAGACCGGCACCATCACACTGGGCAACCGGCAGGCGGTGGAATTCATCACAATTGGAAAGACCACGCCACGCGAGCTGGCCGAAGCGGCGCAACTGGCGTCACTGGCCGACGAAACTCCCGAAGGGCGCTCGATCGTGGTGCTTGCCAAGGAGCAATACGGCCTGCGCGGGCGCACCGTCAGTGCCACGGCAGAAGCCCCCCAAGGCATGAGCTTTATCCCCTTTACGGCCCAAACCCGCATGAGCGGCGTCGACTATGACGGCACCAGCATCCGTAAGGGCGCACCTGATACGATGATCGCCTATCTCCAGTCAAAGAATTGCCCGATCCCGGTTGAGTTGAGGGATGTCGTGGATACCATTGCCCGCGGTGGCGGCACGCCCTTGATCGTGGTGCACAATGACCAACCGCTGGGTGTGATCCATTTGAAGGATATCGTCAAGGGCGGGCTGAAGGAACGCTTCAGCCAACTGCGCAAGATGGGCATCAAGACCGTGATGATTACCGGAGACAACCCGCTGACGGCGGCTGCCATTGCGGCCGAAGCAGGAGTGGATGATTTTCTGGCTCAAGCGACCCCTGAAAAAAAGCTCACGCTCATCCGTGAATACCAGACAGGCGGCCGGCTGGTGGCGATGACCGGCGATGGCACCAACGATGCCCCCGCCCTGGCGCAAGCCGACGTGGCTGTGGCGATGAACACCGGCACGCAGCCCGCTCGCGAGGCGGCCAACATGATCGACTTGGAAAGCAACCCCACCAAGCTGATCGAGATCGTCGAGATCGGCAAGCAGCTCTTGATGACGCGCGGGGCGCTCACCACGTTCAGCATCGCCAATGATGTGTCCAAGTATTTTGCCATCATCCCGGCGGCGTTTGCAACCACGTATCCACAGCTGGAGATCCTCAACATTATGAGGTTGTCGACACCTGAAAGCGCCATTCTGTCGGCGGTGATCTTCAACGCCATTATCATCATTATGCTCATCCCGTTGGCATTGCGCGGCGTGCCCTACCGTGCGGTCGGCGCGGCCAAGCTGCTGCGCGATAACCTGTTGATCTACGGCGTGGGCGGTTTGATCGCACCTTTCATCGGCATCAAATTGATCGACCTGCTTCTGACTGCACTGCACCTGGTTTGATGATAGAGGAACTATGTTAAAGCAATTCAAGATTTCGATTGGCATTTTTGTAGTCATGCTGCTGGTCACAGGCGTACTCTATCCCTTGCTCGTGACCGGATTGGCTCAAGTGATCTTTCCGTATCAAGCCAACGGCAGCCTGATCACCAGCAACAACGTGGTGGTTGGCTCGACGTTGATCGGCCAACAGTTCGACCAGCCGCAATATTTCTGGGGACGGCTCTCGGCTACCGGCGATCATGCTTACAACGCTTCCGCGTCCAGCGGGTCCAACCTGGGGCCGACCAACCCGGCGCTGCAGCAGCAGGTTTCAGACCGCATCGCCGCCCTCAAAGCGGCTGATCCCACGAACACGCTGCCCATCCCGGTCGACCTGGTGACAGCTTCGGGAAGCGGCCTGGACCCGGATATCAGTATTGCATCAGCGCGCTATCAGGCAAACCGCGTGGCACAGGCCCGTGGTATTCCCTTGCAGACCGTACTGGACTTGATCAATCAGCATATCGAATCACCTCAATTGGGCTTTTTAGGTGAGATACGTGTGAACGTTCTGGCGTTGAATTTAGCGCTGGATGGACTAAAATAAGGTCATGGCAGACGAATTCAAGCGTCCCGACCCCGACGAACTGTTGGCGCAGATCAAGAAGGACGAGCAGCAAACCGCGCATGGCAAGCTGAAGATCTTCCTTGGCTATGTGGCCGGCGTGGGCAAGACCTTCGCCATGCTGGAAGCCGCCCACCAACGCAAAGATGAAGGTGTGGACGTGGTGATCGGGTACGTCGAGACGCATGGGCGCAAAGAGACCGAAGCGCTCTTGCCAGGCCTCGAGGTATTGCCGTTACGGCAGGAGGATTATCGCGGCACCAACTTGGTCGAGATGGACCTGGATGCCGTGCTGGCGCGTCATCCACAGCTTGTGCTGGTGGATGAATTGGCGCACACCAATGCTCCTGGCTCGCGCCACCCCAAGCGTTACCAGGATGTGGAAGAGATCCTGAACGCCGGCATCGATGTGTACACCGCGGTCAACATCCAGCATCTGGAAAGCTTGAAGGATGTCATCCAACAGATCACCGGCGTTGTGGTGCACGAAACCGTGCCCGATAGTCTGGTGGATGAAGCTTATGAGATCGAGCTGATCGACCTGCCCACTGATGAATTGCTGCAGCGGTTGCGCAGCGGCAAGGTCTATGTGCCTGACCAGGCTGCGCGTGCCCTGGAAAAATTCTTCCGTAAGGGCAATTTGACTGCCCTGCGTGAACTTTCAATGCGACGGGCGGCCGACCGCGTGGACGTCCAGATGGTCGACTACATGCAGGCGCGTGCCATTCCCGGTCCGTGGCCGGCAGGGGAGCGTATCCTGGTATGCCTGAGTTCACACCCGATGGGGGAGCGCTTGATCCGTACCGGACGCCGCCTGGCAGATGATCTAAATGCGGATTGGACGGTGATGTTCGTGGAGACTCCCGGCCATCTGCACATGCCGGTCGAGAATCGCAAACGGATGGCACGCAATCTCCAACTTGCTGAAGAATTAGGTGCCAGCACCATCACCATCTTTAGCCGCTCGGTACCCGAGGCAGTGATCGGCTATGCCCGCGAACATAACATTACCAAGATCGTTGCCGGAAAGCCGCTACGAATGCCCTGGTCTGCCGCGCTGCGCGGCTCGGTCATCGACCAGATCATTCGCTTTAGCGGTGGCATCGATGTGTACGTGGTCAGCGAAGAAGTCGCAGCCGTCAAAAAAGCATCGTTCCGATCACGGCTTCCGCGCTTTACATGGATGCGTTATTTGGAGAGCCTTGGGTTGATCGCTTTGGTCAGCCTGGCAGGCGAGCCTTTAAGCAAATTCCTCGATCCGACCAACCTGGTCATGTTGTATCTGATGGCGGTGGTGATTGCAGCGGTCTTCCTGGGCCGGGGGCCGGCCATTTTGGCTTCATTAGTCAGCGTGTTGGCTTTCGACTTTTTCTTCATCGAACCCCAGCTAAGTTTCACGGTGAGCGATACCCAGTATCTGCTCACCTTTGCCGGGTTGCTGTTGGTGGGAGTGGTCATCAGCAATGCCGCGGCGTTGCTGCGCGACCAGGTGGAAGCCTTACAACTGCGCAACCGCCAGAACCAGGCGATGAACCGCTTGAGCCGCGACCTGGCGGCTGCTTTTGGCCAGGAACAAGTGATGGAGGCAGTTCTCCGCAACGTGAGTGAGTTGTTTGGCCATCAAGTGATCGTCCTGCTCCCGGAGGGGCACTCGCTGGTCAATAAGGCTTCGACCCCTGGCTTTGAGATTGGTGCAAATGAAATGGCAGTGGCGGAGTGGGCATTCAAGAACGGTGAGGATGCGGGGTGGGGGACCGACACGCTGCCTGCTGCATCGATCCGGTATCTTCCACTCAAAACGGTCAGAGGCACCGTAGGCGTGCTTGGGATCGTGCCGGATGATCCTCAAAACAGCTTTTCACCCGAACAGCGCATGATTTTGGAAGGTTTCGCCAATCTTTCCGCTCTGGCAATCGAGCGGGCGTTGTTGGCGAGCCAGGCAGCACGCAATGAGTTGTTGCGAAATAAAGAGCGGCTTCAAGAGGCGCTGCTCAATTCGATCTCACATGAGCTGCGCACACCCCTGGCTTCCATCACCGGCGTTCTAACCAGCCTGACCGAATCGGAGGAGGCGAACAAAAAATCCAGCAGACTCGACGCGGGCACGCGCCTCGAGTTGCTGGCTTCGGCGACTGAACAGGCCCGTCAGCTCAACCGGCTGGTGGAAAATCTATTGAACATGACTCGCCTCGAAGCCGGGGCCATCCCGTTGAAACTCGAAGCGGGCGATATCCAGGATTTGATCGGCTCGGTGGTGAACCAGCTCTCCAAACGGTTGGAGGGTCATCCGCTGCAAATTACCATCCCGGACGGATTCCCGTTGGTCACGATGGACGTCAGCCTGGCGGCACAGGCCGTCTCCAATTTATTGGATAACGCTTGCAAATATTCTCCCACGGGGAGCCCCATCGAAATTTCTGTTGGACGGCAGGACGACCAGGCGATAGTGAGCGTCAAAGATCGGGGGGTTGGCATTCCGCCTGAAGACCTGGAGCGCGTGTTCGATAAGTTCTATCGTGTGCCGAACAGCAAGCAAACGGTCGGAACGGGGTTGGGGCTCTCGATCAGCAAGGGTTTTGTGGAAGCCCTGGGCGGAAAGATTTGGGCCGTGAACAACCCTGACCGGGGCGTGACGGTCACTTTCACGCTGCCGATCCAAGAATAGACGAAGGAGAAGGGGATGAAAGGGCCTAGTCTGCGCATTCTGGTAGTCGATGACGAACCCGAGATACGCCGCTTCTTGCGTGCCACGCTGAGATCACGCCAGTTCGAGGTTATCGAGGCGGATACAGGCGCCGGCGCATTGGAGACTGCCTTCCAGCTTCACCCCGACTTGATCATCCTGGATCTCGGCTTGCCGGATATGGACGGCGTAGAGGTCACCCGCCGCATCCGTGAGCGGAGCCAGACGCCGATCATTATTCTATCGGTGCGCAATCACGAGAACGACAAGATCATGGCACTGGATGCTGGCGCCGACGATTATTTGACCAAGCCATTTGGCATCGGTGAATTGATGGCGCGCATGCGCGTGGCGACCCGCAAATTACAGCCCAAAACACAGGAGACGAAGCACCAGGTGGGAGAGTTGCGCGTCGACCTGGCAAGGCGACAAGTCATATTAGCGGGCAAGGAAGTTTCCCTGACGCCGACCGAATTCGATCTGCTGTGGCTGTTGATCCAGGATGCGGGGAAAGTCATCACCCACCACCAGTTGATCCAAAAAGTGTGGGGGATGGCGTATGAAGACGAAGCCGGATTGCTCCGGGTCAACATCAGCAATTTGCGGCGCAAGATCGAGCCCGACCCTAACCAGCCCACCTATATTTTGACCGAGTTGGGGGTAGGGTACCGCATGCGAGAGAGTTGAAGTGGCGCGCTCTATGCACAGTTGTATAATTGGTTTGATCATCGAGGTGAACCCATGATGCGACGTTTTCGAAGACCTTTTATCAATGCTGTTCCTATGACAGCCGCACAGATCGAAGTGCTGTCCAAAGCTAATGCGTTGGTGGCCAACCAACAGTTTGCCCAGGCCGCCCCGCTTTTTGCCGAACTAGCACGTGAGATGGAGGCCAGCCAACACCCGCGCCGGGCCGCTAATTTGCATGCTCAGGCTGCTCATGCTTATGCGGGTAGTGGAGATGCAACACAGGCATTGGCGCAATCGCGTGCGGCTTTGAACCTGTTCATCCAATACCAAATGATCCAGCGCACACCGGTGTTCTATGCCAACATCACCCGCAAGATGACACAGCACGGTATGACGGATGCCGTCAATGCCTTGAAGGCCGAGTTCGGTGGCCAGGTGGGTGCCATGCCCGCTCCACAAGCGGCTGCAAGGCCCAATAAACTGCTCCCCACCAATTGCCCGAAGTGTGGTGCGCCTCTGGGCGGTGATGAGGTCACATGGACGGATGCCAACACAGCGGAGTGCGGTTACTGCGGTGCATTGATCCGCCCCGGCGCGTAATAAGCTACCATTGGAATGCAAACGTCCGGCGTATACCGCCGGACGTTTTGTTTGATTGGAGTGATTTTGCAGAGTTATAGCGTGTAAGCTTCCTCGCCTAGCTCACCTTGATCCAGCCCTTTGACTTCGACCTCGTCAGGGACGCGCACAGGCATGAAGTGGTTTTGGACTTTCAGGATCAGCCAGGTAATCCCGAAAGCGTACACAATAACGACCACGGCCGCCAGAACCTGAACTGCGAACTGGTGCACGTTGCCTTCGATCAGACCGCTGACGCCATTGACGGCACTGGCAGCGAAGACGCCCAGCATGACGACCCCCAATGTCCCACCGACGCCGTGGCAAGCCCACACGTCCAGCGCATCATCCCATTTCATCTTTGCGCGGAATTGAATGGCTCCGTAGCATAGGAAGGCGGCCAACACGCCAATGACAAGCGCTGCCCAAGGCTGGACGTAGCCTGCAGCAGGGGTGATCGTTGCCAAACCGGCCACGGAGCCTGTCAATGCCCCGGTTAAGCTGGGTTTGCCTTCGTGCACCCAGGAAATGAACAGCCAGGTGATCATAGCGATGGAAGCGCAAATATCCGTGTTCACAAAAGCGTAAGAGGCGATGCCATTGGCAGCCAGGGCACTGCCGCCGTTGAAGCCGAACCAGCCGAACCACAACAGACCGGTACCCAGGGCGACATAAGTGATATTGTGCGGTTGTACTTTTTCAGCCGGTAGAATTTTACGTTTCCCGACAATGAAGACTGATGCCAGGGCGGCGAATCCGGCGCTCATGTGGACCACAATGCCGCCGGCAAAGTCCACCACCCCCAATTGGGCCAGGAAGCCGCCTCCCCACACCCAGTGGGCAAGCGGGATGTAGACCAAAATGCTCCAGAAGACCAGGAAGATCAAGTAGCTCTTGAAATTAACCCGATCCGCAAATGCACCGGTGATCAACGCGGGGGTGATGACTGCAAATTGTTCCTGGAATACAAAGAATGCCAGGAAGGGGATACTTTGTTTTACCCCACCGACAACCCCAGGGTCAGTACCAACGCCCAACAAAGCAAAGTGGCTGAGGTCACCGATGATGCCTCCCAGGTCCTTTCCAAAGGCCAGGCTGAAGCCGAAAAAGACCCAGATCACCGTCACGATACCCATCGACATGAAGCTTTGCATCATGATCGACAGGACGTTCTTACGCCGTACCAGACCGCCATAGAAGAAGGCCAATCCCGGCGTCATGATGAACACAAGGGCCGCACTGATCAACACCAGAGCGGTTGCAGCGGGATCGATGTTTTGCAAGGTATTCTCCTTTGGAACGAAGATATGGATAGCATTTCTATTATAGAAAAGCGCAATTCCCCCTACATCCATGGAGATAATTATTCGGCCTACCTGATTTCAGGTAGGCCGTTTTCTTGTCCTGCAGTTACGTGAATCTTCCAGATTTTATTCGCCGAATAAGGGGAGCTGGCTGCCCGGTGGGCTTTGCAGCTTGCGCTCGTGGTCCAGCAGCCACTCCTTGCGCCAGGTGCCGCCGGCGTAGCCGCTCATGCTCCCATCCGAATGGATGACGCGATGGCAGGGGATCAGGATGGCGATGTGATTGTTGCCGTTGGCGTGTCCGACGGCACGCGTGGCACCTGGTTGGCCCAACGCCTGGGCGATCTGGATGTATGAACGCGTTTCGCCGGGCGGGATGGTGAGCAACAGGTTCCAGACCGAGACCTCGAAGGGTGTGCCAAATTTGACCAAGGGCACGCTAAATTCCAGCGAAGTCCCATCGAAATAATGCTTCAATTCCTCGGCGAGCCGTTCGAGGTGGGCATTGTTGCCCGGCAAAAGGCTGCATTGGAGCTGTTTTCGCAACTGGAGCATCTCGTCTTCCAGGTCGCGGCGGTCGGCAAACTCGAGCAGGTAAATACCTTCATCCCCGGCCAGGGCGATCATGGCACCCAAGGGTGTGTCGAACTGGCGGGCGACCAGGCACTTGGTTGGTGCATCCTGCCCTGTCAAGGGCTGCCCGGGCATGGCCTGCCCAGGTATGGGCTCGAACACCCGTTTGAAAGCTTCCGCAAAACTTTTGTCACTCATGGCTCATCTTTACCAACCGTTCAAGTGGATCCGTTCCCGCGGGTCGATCTCGACTTGGCCGAGGCGTTGGGCAGTCTCGGCCGGATAGCCCAGCGCTATGTAGCAAGGGATCTCATAATCGGCGGGGACGTTCAAATAGCGTTTGAGCGTCTTGCGCTCGGCCTCGAAGGGGATGCGCGTGACGCCGAAGATGCCCTCGGCAGCCGCAGCCACCAGGATGTTCTCGACGCAGCACCAGATGGAGGCGAACGCGTTCAGTGCCGAGAGGTCCTTGGGCTTGAGCAGCGGCACCGGCTGGTTGAAACACGGCAGGATCAGGCAGGCGGCGGTGTATAGCATGTTGTACTGTTTGGGAATGGCATCGATGTATACATGCCGCTGGCTTTCGTTGGTCAACCCCCAGCGATTGACGATGCGCAGGGCTCCCTTTTCGTCGGTGGGATGGATGACCTGATCCAACAGTTCCCGGCGCCTGGCCTTGTCCTGGAGCAGGACGAAATGCCATTCCCGCATATGGTTGTTGGAGGGAGCCTTAAAACCCGCCGCGATCAATTTTTCGACCAACTCCATGGGAATTTCTTGAGGCGCAAAGTCGCGGATAGTCATACGGGCGGCAATTGCTTCATACACTTCCACGGGTCACTCCTTGATAATAGGCGTTTTTTGCTCTACGACTTAACCCCGGTGTAGACCACTTCGAAAAGGATGCGGTCGGGCGATTCGAACATCACCTGGTAGTAGGTGTGCTCGGGCCCGGAGCAAAATTCGGGGCGATGCCGGGGCGTATCGAACAAAGCCTTGACGTTGTGGGCACGCAGATAGGATGCAGTCTCATCCACGTCAGACTGTGCCCCCACGGCGATTGCCAGGTGGTTCATGCCGACGCCGTCATAATCGTTGTGGACCTCTTTGAGGGGAGCGGTGAACCATAGGCTGGTGCCATTTTTATCAAGAACGCCCAAGTTAGCAGAATCGTCGCACACAACTTTCCAACCCAAGTATGTGAAGAGGTCTTTGTAGAATGAAAGATTTTTGGTTTGAACATTGATCTGCTCGTGTCCTAATTGTGAAATGATCATTTTACCCTCCGATTATAGAAATTATTTTCTTGCCTGAATAACTCAACAATAATACAAATGTTCTATGTTGTCAAGAAAAAACGCTCTTTTTTTAAGGAGCGTTTCAGATCGATCATGGAAAAAAGTTATGGCACACGCGTGAGGGTGATGGGGGCGAAATCCAACTTGGCGGTGACAACCTTGAGAGTCAGAGTATTCGCATCCGTGCAGGTGTAGAGATATTGCTCGGTGGTACCGGCCTGACCCAGGAAAACGTCCGTCGCATCCGTCGTGTTGCCCATCACTGTCACGCTGACCTTCATGTCCCCGGCCTGTTGATCGGTGAAGGTGATCTGATCGGCGGAAACGGTGTATTTTGCCTGGGAGGCGCCGTTGATGGTCACACTGGCGGGGATATCAAGTCCGCTGGCGGTCATCTCGAAGCTCTGGGTGAAGTTGTCACCGGAAACTTCGGCCGTACCATCCGAGTTGAAGGTGAACCAGGCATCGCCGGTGGTGCCTTTGTTGGTGACGGTCACGTCCGATTTGCTGCTGGAAGTAATGGTGCTGCCGACGGAGTCGAAATAGGACGTAAAATCGGTGATCTGCCATTTGCCGATCAGGCAGCTGCCGGCAGCCGGCGACGGAGCCGCGGTATCCAGGATGCCCAGTGCTGTTGTGTTGGAAGCGCCGCAGGCGGCTAGGGTGAGGGAGAGCAGGACCAGGCCAGTCACCCAATGTAAAAGATTCTGTGCGCTGTGATTGTTGGCGTGCATTTTGATCTCCTTAATTTATCTATGATGTTGCGAAAGGTTGAAATGTGGCTTGAATGCCCCCGCCAGAAAAAGCGCAGCGCGCCAGCCTGTGAAGGGTCATCATCTCGGCGTTATGATAATTGAATTGGTCAATAAAATCAACCCGCGGAGGTTATCTGAGTTATACACGGGTTCGACCTCCGGCGAAGGGTGTTTGCAAAGCGACTGCGGCTAGCCGGGCCTGGTGCCGGCATAGTCGGTGAGCGAACGGTAAAGCCAGCCAAGCATCCTGAAGACGGCATAGCCCAGCAGCACGCCGATGGCGTTCAGAATGGAATCGTTGATGTCCGCCACGTGAAAGGAGCTCTTGAAGGCCAGCGAGGCTGCCAGTTGCGAGAGCTCCAACCCCAGGCCCACGGCGGGGGCCAGCCAGAAATAGTTTTTGGGTTTGAGGCTCACCAGGAAATTGATGCCGAACCCAAAGGGCATGGTGAGCAGGATGTTGGCGACGAAGTTCCTGAGGCAAAGAAGCTCGCCCAGCGAGCAGCCCAGGTTGAAGGGGATCAGGTTGAAACCAGGGGAACCCGTATCAGGCGTGAGGGGGAAGATGATCTCCGAGACGACGAACAGCAGGTAAAACCAGAACAGGGAGAAGGCGAGCAGGTAGGCGAAGCTATGCTTGCGCCACCAGAGGAGGGAGAGCAGCACGGCCAGGAGCACCAGGCCGATGAGGAGATCAGTGCGAGAGAAGAAGAGCAAGTGGGAGACTCACAAGTTAAAGAATTCGGATAACAGTGTATCATCAATAACATTCATGGATATATGACCCAGAAGAAATCAATTTCAAGGTTGTTTATAGTCACTTTATCCATATTGGAAACAATCCACCAGCGATAATTTTCTTTTCTACTCCCGTATTCACATTTACCTGGTAGATGCTGAAATCCGATAAATCATAACAGGCTGAATTCGTGCATTTATGATAGACCAGCGTGGTTCCATCTGTGGACCAGAAAGGCCAAGGATTAATGTCAATAAGTGGGTCAAGATTCATTGGTACAAGCAAGGTTTGGTGAGTGCCATCCACATTGGCAACATAAATACCCTTGTCACCCACATAAGCGATCTTTTTCTCATCTGGGGATAGGCTCGCATTGAAGCCTCCTTCGAGGAATTCCTTTGTTGTCCCCGTATCGATGTCCACAATATAAATCACATACCTGTAATCGGGCAATGTACTGTAAACTTCACTAAAAATAACTTTATCTCCCGAATCTGAGGGCATTGCGCTAAATATTTTTATCTTCCAGGGAACTTCAGTTGGAAGGCTGACTAAGGTCTTCACTTTCCAGCATGTGAAAAGATCCAGAAGGGCAACATTGGTATCATCAAAGACTAGTACATATTTTCTACCATGCAACGGAAAGTAAAAAGGCCCATCTGATGTATTGCAAGACTGGAGTTCGTCATTCTGATTCAAAAAATAGAGTGGTCCATCTGAGAAACTTATGCCAAGTGGATTCTCTCGACCTCCTCCAAAAAAGATGCCTCCCCACTCCTTGGATACCAAGGGCCGATACGGGCGCAACAGTTTCAGCGGGATTTGTACACCACCAGATCCATCGGCATTGACGAAACCGATCAGATTATTTGACAAATCAATATTCGTCGTATTGTTGATGGCCTGATAAACAATTTCTGATTTGGGTATAGTAAAATCTTTTTCTATCAAAAGGTTACACGCAGATGTTATCAATACAACCACCCAACTTGTTATCAGAAATATGCGATAAACCTTTTTCCCCATTTTTCATCTCCCATTTTCAATTTATTTCTCAAACAATATTTAGAATGAATTTCATCATTTAGAATAGTTCTTCAATAGCATGATGGTAATAGACGTGTGGCTGTGCTCAACTCTCCAATACCTCCGGCCAGGGGAAACCATCAGGGTGGGGGGTGGCTAATTGAACCAGTTTCTATCCTAAGACCTTTTTCAACGCCCCATAGGATATTATGTCACTGATGTCTTCCACGAATTTGATGTGCTCCGGTGTTTCACTGTAGAGGGAGCCACGCAGGATGATTGGGGTCAGGTCCAAATCTTTGGCCCCTCGATACGTGGACAACACACAGCCTTCGGCTTGATAACCTGTCAGGATGAGGGTATCGACGTCGAGTTTCTGCAACTGGCTTTGCAATGATGTTTTGTTGAAGGCATTGCCGTATGTTTTGTAGATATGGGCGTCCGAGGGAAGGATGTTCAAGCCATCCAATACGTCAAAGCCCTCTTTTCCCGGAATAAGGTTTTCTTTTTCATTCATATGTTGAACACAAACGATCGGCAATTCTTTCGCTCGAAAGAGTTTAATGGCTGCATTGATATATTCGATGGCGTTATTGAGCGATGGGGGTAGTTTATCGTTCGAGTCCAAGAAATCCTTTTGCATATCAATGACAAGCAAGGCTGGTTTCATATCCATCCTCCTGATCGTGAGGAGAAAAGCAACTATCAACAAAACGATGAATTAATTATAGACTTGTCTGGTTATTCATCACGTAGAACTTGCTTTGCACAAAGCCGTTGGGATAGACCTTCGTCTCGACATGCTGCAAGCGGACATCGCTGTCGAGCGCACCGAACAAAGGAATGCCCTCCCCGATCAGAATGGGCAGGCGTGTGATGGTCAGCTCTTGGATGAATCCGGCGCGCAGGAAGCGCTGGATGGTGTTGCCACCATCGACGTAGACATGCTGGACGCCGGTCATCGCCAGCCTCTGGACGATCTCGGCCGGCGGGCCCGACATGATCTCCACTTTCCCGGCCAAGGGCGGTGGGATGCTGGGGGAACCGTTGCTGAGCACCACCACCCGTTTGCCGGCATAGGGCCAGGCGTCGAAGGTGAGGGCGAGTTCGTAGGTGTTCCGGCCCATCACCAGGGTGTCGATGGAATCGTAAAACGCCTGATAGCCATAGTCTTCACCCGGGATGACATCTTCGGGTCTTGTCAGCCAGTCGATGGCGCCGTCATTGCGGGCGATGAAGCCATCCAGGGACGTGGCGATAAACACTGAGCATTTAAGCATCGTTCTAACCTCCTCTATAGGGTCGATTGAGAAATGCATTGTATCTATATTGTTACAAATAAAATAATAATTCTCAAGGCCTGGTGTTCGATTGATCAAACAGGTGTAGAACTCTTGTTTACAGATACCGGCATTCGCCATGCAAGCCGTGCGACCGAGGAGAAAACAGTAGTCAGGGCTTGAAGTGCTGGCGAAATGAATATCATCAAGACGAGCCAACCGATGAAACTGGCTTTGGGGTCATACAAGATCATCGGGATGCCAAAGTTTGCGAAATCCGCCGAGGGATTCAGAAGCATTGACGAGAACGACCCCCAAATGAGCACCATGACCAGGAACGTAAAGCAGGCAGTCAGGCCTGCCAGGGAGAAGCACGCTTTTAATGAGCGGCGCAAGTCTAAGATATCGGACAGGATGATTGGCGGAGCAACCCAGCCTACGACGAAGCCAAAAAGGATTGGAAAGACAGGTACTCCCATACCTGCACCGATTGCCAGGAGATCAAAAATACAAAACAGAACGGTGGGGAGTAAAAATTTGCGTGAAAGTATTCTTTTCATTTATTTTCCTTTATGAAATATCAGAAATCAATAAACAGACAAATTTCATGACGCGTTAGCGGTCTATTGGATATGCCGGTTGGTCAGGTAACCGGCAATATTTCGATTACTTTGTTACCATTTTCCCATTGCTGGCTTGAATCCTTACTACCAGGCTAAAAATTGTGACTGCTGCTGCATATCCGTTTTGCGGATCATTTGAGAAAACACATCACGCGTATCCGCCCCCTGGGTTCGTAAGTCTTATTCAGTTATTAAAGAAATCATAGCGAATGGAAAATGGCAATACCCAATCGCTTCATCGATTTCATTTTACGCTGATTGAACTTCAAAGATAAGTCAAAAGTTTTCAAAACCTATCAATTAAAACTTGTTTTCACCAAAGAATATTTCTTTATCCTTGACCCTTCCGATGCCGATCAACCGCCCGTCGATGTCCTCGATCACGAATTCATAACTGCCATAGGGTGTAACGAAAGGTTCGACGGCAATCTTGGCGCCTTTTGCTTTCCATTCCTGGTAAAACGCATCGACCCCTTCGACCGTATCAGGGTCCAGGTAGGCGTCATAGCCTGCGCCAAAGCGTGTCCGGTTGGGCAGGATTTCTCCGAACTTTGCCTGGACGACGATGATCTCGACCGCATCATGGTACAGGGCAGCGAAAGGTTCGGCGTTGTCATAGTGGGGGACCACTCGAAAGCCCAGGATGTCGTGATAATACGTGGCGGTTTTCTTGACGTCGGTGGTGACGAAGGTGATGACAGCATTGACCAATTTTGACGGGTTCATAGCGGCCTTTGTTTTGATTTCTGGGTAGTAATATCCCAGCCAACAATAAAATGGGGCTTAAATTCTTTCGATGCAGTATTAATGATATTGTGCCACGCAGGTATGTCCAAGCCAGCGATGGACCGATCATTGATATTAGATCGCTTAACCCCTTTTGCCAAGGCGAATAAACCTTGGAACTCTCGCCTTATACTCTCGATACTCGTCCCCGAACCTCTCTTCGAGCCAGGGTTCTTCTGTGTAAGGCGCCAGGATGTTCAATATTACCCCCAGCGTCCCGATTACCCATACCATCCAGGAATTGGTGAGTATCATATATCCAAGAGCGCTCAAACTGTCGACGAGGTATTGCGGATTGCGAGAGAAACGATAGGGTCCATTCGTGATCAGCCTATTTCCCAGGCCGATCGTTGCATGGAAGGGGAAGACGACTTCAATCCAAATTCCGATTGCAAAAGCAAACAAGAACATGGCCAGGGGAACAGGCGACCTCAACCAAAGGCTGGGAAGCCAAAAGCTGTCGAAGTCAAGCAGGCCAAGGAAAATGAAATTGACCGCGATGACCGAAGCGAGGAACCAGGACACAAAGAATTGCCATGACCGATGCGAGGGCGGGGGCCAAAACCGAAAGCCCCGTCCCCTGATCGTCATGATGAACATCAGGATATAGATGAGCTCAAAGACGAACGCGATGGAGAAAAGTATCAGCTTCATAACTCGGTTACCGCGCGAGCTTGTGGTCAGGGCAATAAATCCATCTATTTGCTTTTATCTTTGCCGTAGGTTCTCAATTCTTCGAGGCGTTTCTTGTTTTCATAAGGCTGGATGAAGCAACGGTAATCATCTTCGAGGATCGCTGCGCCGACTCGCTTTTTAGCTTCTTCATACGTCACGAAGCGTTGTGCAAGTTTTTCACACACATAGTTTTCACATTGTGCGCAGTTGTCCAGGCCTTTTTCGATGACGCAAGGCCTGACTGGGCAACTTTGGTCAATCAGTTTGGGATTATCCGACATGCACCCGTCGCAGATGATTTTTTCTGGCGCCAATCGAAAACCGAAGTATTTGTACCATCCATCGCTTAACTTTTGCTGGTTGGATGGATTGCTTTCAATGTTGGGCTTATAGGCCAGGCACAGATCGCAGCGATAACCACATCTTGTCAAAATTGGTTCCATATCATCACTCCATGGCTTTGTAAATTAAAAGAGCACCAACCAAAGTCATTCGGTCAATAAAAGTATGTCATTTATTGTTGATGGAGTCAAGAATTAAGTCGAGGATGTGATTTATCCCTTGGCGATGAGATCGGGCATTGTTTGTTATCTGAATGTTGTCAGGCTAATTATGTTGACTTCAGTAGGTGAAGAAGCGCCATGGTCCCTTAAAAAATTATGTGGATGCAAGAAGTATTACATAATAAGCGGATTGCGCTTATTAAAACGATTGTTTTTCAACCCGCAAGGCCAGCAGGCGCTGGACATCCTCCAGGTCACTCTTCGACTCGACGGGGATGAACAACCACCGCCCTTCAGGATAGGGAGTGGCGCGTTCGATAGCCTGCTGTGCATTCTGGCCCAGCTTCGTGCTTTGGACCTTTTCGATTGCTTCCGGGCGGAGGATGACCTGGGCGGTGAAGTTGCCCTGCCCGGGATAAAGTGTGATAAGGGGCTTGCTTTTGATGCGGAATCTCAGCCCCCACCCATAATTCTTGCCGTACAGGAACTTGAAATCCTCCTGGGTTGGATACTTTTCCCGTATCCATTGGGCAAGTTCCTGCCAGGTCGAAAACAACGGACCAATTGCCTCACGGATTTCGGCATCGGCCGGCTGGTACGTTTTATCGGCGAAGAAACTTACGCTCATGGTTGGTTTTCCTTACTGGCGCTATGGTGGTCATTCGCAGTAATGGAGGCAATTGCAGCCCTCGACTGTGCACACTCCCTCACTATTATGCTCTTCCTTAGTATGACCACACATGCAATAATCTCCCAAAGGGTAATTCGAACTCCAATCCCTTTCTTGAGCATGTAGGCGAGCGCTTATGTCTGCACCCATTCGGGCAAACAATTCTTGCTGTTTTTCTTCCTCAGTCCTTTTGTCAGGAAAGTAGTGTGGGGTTTCAGCGGCTGTGCGGGCGGATGGAAGGTTTTCAGACGGTACAGCCTCTTTTGGCTTAAAAGCAGATGATATTCTTTTGAAGAGATCTTTGAGTGTCATTAAGTCTCCTTGCTTTCGACAAGACGTGAGATGAGAGGACCCTTGTCGAAAAACACAGATAAAGACACTACTGAAATCACGGACCAGTAATGTCGATGGTTTTGACTACAGCCCAGGTTTGATTATCCGGGGATGATAGGACAAGAATGATTTTGAGCTCCCCTCCGGAGTCATCGAATTGTCCTGTATTATCCTTGTAGGTATAGAGCTCCATTCCATGCACCAGGACCTCGGCCGTTCCATTTCCCGTGATCACTTTGATCTTGTCATAGAATTCCGGGTAGATGTTCCCATCGAACGGTTTTAAACCCTGGTACATGTCCACCATAAACGATTCTATATTGATTCCCTTGGAACGATCGGTACCTTGTTTTAACTCAGGATAATGATCCCACAGGATTTGCGCATTGCCGTTTACTACTGCCATCTTCCGGTAATAGAAATATGCCCGCACCGGCTTCATCAACATGACCCAGGTTGCCGGATCGGGTTCCATGAAATCTGCTGGTGAAGTGGAGATAGCCATGCTCGTTTCCGACGATGTTGGCGTGATCTCAGGCAAAGTGGGCTCAGCGGTTGGAATTGGCGTGATGATCGATACCGGAGTAGATGTCTTTATCTGCGCAGTCGTTGTCGCCGTTGCGCATGAGGCCAGCACGATTGAAAAGAAGCAAATTATTATGGTTAGCTTTTTCATATTTGTTATCAGTCACTCGCCAAAATGGTTAAGTGTACATTTTCCAAGGTTATCAAAACGAGTTACCCATTTTCTTAGCGTTTTTCCGCTTCTTTGATCACCCGTTTTACCCGCGCTAGTTGTGAAGCTGTCATGCCAGCCATGCGCATTTCCAAGACCCCAATAAATTCACTTTTATTCTTTGCGTCCACAGCCACGACCGCTTTCTCAGCATGTTGCGGAACTTCTTTGAGGCGGCAGGTTTCGAGGTGCTTCAAGAGATACGGGAACAATCTCTTTCGGTACTCTTCATTTTTCGAAGCGACGATTGCCAATGTTTTCACCCCGTTGTCCATGGTGATGACAGAACCTTGTCCCATAACGACCTGGATCTCTTCATAATGCTTGTAGATTTCTTCGGCTTGGAGTGCGGCGATGGTCGACAGGGCGATCATGCTGCCCCACACCATGCGGTTGTTCTTGCTGTTCAATAGTTTGAGGAAATCACCCACGTACCCGGCGATCAAGGTTGGATCGAGATATCCGATCTCATACAGGACTTTCAGACAATCGCTCTGGACGTTCTGGTCCCGGTTCCAGAGATTTTCGGCAATCTCTTTGATTCCTTCCAGGTTCCGCGTAGCCGCCAATTCTTTGGCAAGCTCCTGGTTGGCCACGTCATCGCGCTGATCTTGGTAGTAAGCAATCTTTTTCAGAACTGACATGCTGGTTTGCCTTTCTGAGTTTACCGCCTTAACACAACGCAATGGTCACCTTGGCCCCCATGCGCTCCATGTCTTCGAACAGTCTGACCGGCTCAGCTAATTGCCCCATCAGTCCAAGACCTGGATGCCGCGCGGAGCCATCGAGATATTGCATTAAATAAGCAACGACCGGGATGGCGGTCAACTCATAACCATCGGGGTGTGAGATACTGGCTTCAAATGTCGCCGGTTTGCCGCTCTTTTCACCGGTCGCCTCGACTTTTAGCAAAACCATATAGGGCGGTTTAGGGAAAGTTTGCATTCCCCACCACATCAATTTGCTCATCGGATGTCTGGCGGCATGTGGCGCAATTTTCAATCCCATCATCACCAAGGGGGTTATAACCCAATCCACCAGCCAGTGTGAACTTGAGATATAGAACCCCACATCCTTGAGGGTTGGATACATTTCCGGCAGTGCGCGCAATTCCTCGAAGAACATCGAAAAACATTGCCTGGCGCCGATCTCGCCGCCAAAATCCACACGGCGGATATCATAAGAACCGGCTTTCATCCATCTACCATTCTTGAAGACCTGGGCCTGGTAATTTTGAAAAGCTTCCATCAATTCGTCCATGGCGTCGGAATAGGGCATGAATTTGCCCATGTTCACGTAACCTGCTGTTATGGCAGTGTCAATACGGTCCAGATGGGTTGCTGCGTAACACACAATGGCGGCAGGTAAGCCGGGATGGAATCCGGCCTCAGTGATGAAACAGCGACCAGCCTGTTCGATCTCAGGGACGAGCGATTTGAGCAGAGCCAGTTTCTGAGCGCTGTACTGGACGTCAAGATAATCCACTTTGGAATCAAGCGCGGCGCATGCCACTGTTTGTGCGGCTTGGGTGGTTGGCGATGCCACCAACAAGAGATCCACGCCATGTAAAGCGGCACGCAGGCTTTGACCATCTTCGGCATTGCAATAGACCGCAGATACACGATTGCCGGTGAAGTCTGTATTCAATTGATCAGTGTAGGCCTGAGCTTTATTCAGATGACGCCCGCCTATGATGATCTTCGCCTCAGATTGCTCCAAAAGGTGACGGGCGATCAATTTCCCCGCCAGCCCATATCCACCCAAGATGAAAATCGTTGCCATGCGGGTATACCCTCCTGCGACCTGTAGCCGCAACCGAATGATAACCGGATTATATACCGAGCATGACAAAAATAGTGTACTTTTCAGGTGATCACGTGCGGACTTTCACAACTTTTATTCAGCTAAAGCAAATTCAACGGCTGCTCCGGCATGGATGCGGGTGGTATCGAACAACGGTACCTGGCAATCTTCGGGATGGATCAGCATCCCGATCTCGGTGCAGCCCAGGATCACGCCCTGTGCACCCTGCTCGACCAGCCGCGCGATGATGCCCAGATATTGGTCTTTGGAAACTTGCCGGATGGTGCCGACCACCAGCTCGTCGAAGATCACGCGGTGCACGATCTCACGCTCCGGAGCGCCCGGGATGATCACATCCAGGCCATATTTCTTGACCAGCCGGCTGATGTAAAAATCTTCTTCCATGGTGTAACGGGTGCCCAGCAGACCGATCTTCTGGATGCCGGCGGCTTTCACTTGTTGGGCGGTGGCATCGGCAATGTGCAACAGCGGGATGGAGATGTGGGCCTGGATGTCATCGGCCACCTTGTGCATGGTGTTGGTGCAGATGACGATGGCTTCTGCCCCGGCGCCTTCCACCTGTTGGGCCGCCTCCGTCAGGATGTGAGCCATCTCCGACCACTTGCCCTGGCGCTGCAGCAGCTCGATCTCGGCAAAATCCACGGAATACAGGATACACTTGGCCGAATGCAGCCCGCCGAGTTTGGTTTTGACGGTTTCATTGATAATGCGGTAATACTCCATGGTGGATTCCCAACTCATGCCACCGATGAGGCCGATGGTTTTCATGGCTTACTCCTTATATTTGTAAAATTATGCATATCCAATCACGGCAGGAAGAGCGATGTGGGTTGGGAAAACGATCTGCTCGCCGCAACTCTCTGCCAATTGCACTGCTTCCATGATGCGCGCCATCCCTGCCTGGAAGGCGTCATCGGTCAGGAGTGCAAGCTGCGAGGTGCCATTCTTTTGGAGGATGGGATCGTCCAGCACCTCGCGCCCGACGAAATCGTGGTTGATGTGCCCGGCCGGTTGGCGCTCACTCGTCTGGAAGCCAGCCTCTTTCATCCACTGCTGGATCATCTTACCTGAAGGATACCGACCCCGGTCGGTCTCACACGTCCCGGGGAAATAGTCGTAAAGATACCAGCGATCCGGTTCAGTCAGTGGGTCCATGCCAATGATGGTGAGCAGGCCGCCCTTTTTGAGGATGCGGCGTGCCTCTTGGATGAAGACAGCCGGGTCAGGGAAATGGTGGATGGCGTTGATGCAAAACACGAGGTCAAAGGCGTCGCTGCCGAAGGGCGACTGCATCGCTGTGCCTTGCACGAGCCGAAGAGCACCATCTTTTTGCCTGGCTTTGCCGAGCATGCCGGCCGAATAATCCAGGCCGCAGCGGAAATCACATTCGCGCAGCGAGGTCAGCCAATGACCGGTGCCACAGCCGACCTCCAGCACGCGGCGGGCTTTGACCTGACGCGTCCATGTTTGGAGGCAATCTTCGATACCAACCAGGCGATTTGTGCTGTAGCGCTGGTCGTAGACGCGAGCGACTTCATTATAGTTGACACGTTTCATCATTATGGCTCCGAATGATTGCTCTCCATCGGGCTCAACCACCTGGGCTCCCATCTTTCCTCGCATATCCTTCATACTCGCCGGGCATGGCAATGCCAAACCGCTGGCAGAGCACTTTGACGTCATGATAATCGTTTTCATCGAGTTTGTAACCGGTGTGGAATTTGATCAGCCATTCCGCGGTGATGCATTTGACCAGATATCCATTAATCGAACCAGTCCCATTCAGTGAATCGAGCGGGTATTGGAGACCGTAGACGAAGTTGCCAGCCGAATCGTAAGCATAGGTGTGGACGTCGACCAGATGACCCAGATCATCGCCGAGGACGAAATTGCACTCCCAGCTATCGTCGCGCGGCACCTCTTGATATCCTTTCGCTCCGAGCACGGCCCGGATCTGCGCGGCGTCTTTGTGCTGGATGGCAATGTCCAGGTCTTCGTGCGGGCGCGTCTGTTCCCCCAGCAGGGCATCCACGCCCCAGCCGCCATCGACGCACACATCAATCGCGGCTTGCGCGAGGAGTTGAAGGATCACGACCACATCGCTGGCGGTCATTTTAGGCTTTGTCTTTTGCATATTTAAATTGTAAATACAACCGATTATTTTGTAGATGTGTGTTCGCAAAGTTTTAATAAATGATATGGAATATTTAACTTATTAAAGACAAGCTATACTTTCGCCTACCTTTTTCCATTCTTTATAGTTAATAATACGTGTTTGCCTTATTTTTATATTTTCACACCCTTCAATTTCTCTTATTTCAGTACTGATTGATTGAAATGTTGATTTGTCAATCCATGGATTGAATGTGATTTGTAATATGCAATTCAGGCCTATAAATACATGTTTGTTGGTGATTGCTTCATTATTGCTTTCAAAAATAAATCTAAATTCCTTTTCATCTTGAAACGCTTTACGTTTTATAAAAGGTAAATCTGCGCATCTTAAATGTTTATTTTTTTTAAGTTCTGATAACGTTTTATAATCCACTTTATTATAAGAAATGCCTGATAGAGTCACATTATCAAAGCATTTGATTAATTTTTCTTTATCAAATCGAATGCAAACCCCCTCAATTTTACGTGCATAAATTTTCCAATATTGATATTTATCATATTCATATTCAGTGAAACAAAGGGCCAGCATTGTTTTACTTTTTGTGCATTGTTTATATAGTTCCAAAAAATAAGAATCGTTTGTATCTTCCCAGTTTCTCGGATCTAGTAATGTAAGCCTTTTATATTTTAATGTATCTAATAAATGTTGTTTGCTTGTATACCTGTTGAGATATTTATACTCTTTGGATATAGTTGACATGTCATTTCCCTCATAAAAAGAATTATTTATGTATTTTATAATACTTTCGCTTGCTTGCCTAAATTTAGCTATATTAAATCTTATTTGTAATCTCACAAATGTATATGTACAAAATGTGTTTTTTAGAATGCATTTTGTTGTCGGGGCTGTGCTTGGAGTTTTTTGCATTTCAAGGTTGAAGTCTCACCAGCTCAATTTGCTGCAATCCACCATTTCAGCACTCTGAGCGCTCGCAGGGTGTTCCAGCGGCTGGGTTTGCCCACTTCTTCCATCTCGAAGAAGGTCTTGCCGGGATGTCGGTTCTGCAGGTCCCAGGTTCCATCCGAGTTTCGCTTGGACATCAGCAGATTGATCGCATCTTGCAGGCGGTCATCCCGCTCGGCCCGACACTCCTGGAAATAATCGAGTGACACCAAAACGTCGTAAAACCAGCGTGGCGGGAAGGAAAAGAGCGTCATCTTTTTGTCGATGGCTTGGCTTGTGTGCTTATCTTTGTAAAGGTGGTGATCCAACAAGAATTCCCGGCCTCTTTTTTGCGCCTCGACAACTTGTGCGGCTTGGTGCGGAAAGCGTTTCTCGTATTCGTGCAAACCGTCCAGGATCAACAGCGTCCCGGCGAACGTATAGTTGAGCTCCCGGTTATTGGCCACCGGCTCCCAACGGCCATCCGGCAATTGCCGGGTGATGAGATACTCCGCGAGGGCGTGGATGCGCTCATCCGGGTAATCGAAGTAAGCCAGCAGCGCCAGGATCATACCGGTCACCGCGTTGTCAACTTTATCGATGGTTTTGGCATAACTGATGCTGCCGTCTGGACGAAACCCACCATCCAGCAAGGCTTCGCACGCCCGCTGTGCCTGGCCGTTGCCCGGTTCCAGACCCATTTGGCGCAGCAGCAACAGGCTATACGTTGTGGACAGCCATTTGTTGTTGTAGAGTTGCCCGCCCCAGCGACTGGAACTGTTCTGGTGCGAAAGCAAGCGGGCTCCCCATCCCTGTATGGCAACCTTTGCCCGTTCGTCGGCAATCTCGTCTTCACTTGCGCTTGTCAGATCGCGCAGCACCTGCCAGCGGATCGAGGGGTCGCTGTCCAGTAGCCAGTCGATTATTTTCGCGTCGTCCATGCTTTCAATCCAGAGATTATTGTTCAGCATCTTTTGGGCGAAAGAGATGAATTATTCCATCTGCTGAGACTATGCAACTTTAATTGCTCTTCCCTAACCTCAGATGAACCATGTATTGCATGTTTAGTGAATCGGAAACAAAGCCCATGATTTTTAACTTAAGACTGATCTTTTTATCCTTGAAGAAATAATACATTTTGAGCAATTTGAATCTTTCATCCCAGGCAAGGATATCTGTCGCGCTTTTAAGTCCCCATTTCAGAAATGAGCTTTCATCCAGACCTACGTTTTTGATGACCATTTGATTCGCAGTTTTCACGCCCAGTGGGGAACTCGCATCGAAGAATATTTCGCAACCGGGAAATTTGTCAGCCAATCTCTTGAAGAAGCTTTTTATTTCTTCCTCTTCGAAATAATAGAGCACACCTGCAGCGATGAACAAGACATTATCTCCGGTGATAATGCCACCCATCCATCCCTCTTGCAGAAAAGAGATCGAGATGAATTTGCGTCTGTCGCTCTCAGCAATAAACTTTTTCCTTAATTCGATCACGTCGGGCAGATCCAAATCGTACCAATGAAGTTGACCGTTATCGATCCGGTCAAAGGTGGTGTCCAGGCCACAGCCGATATTCACAATGGTCGCCTTTGGATATTTTTGGAGAAATTCCCCAATCACTTTATCAACGCAAATGCTTCTTGTGATCCATGCACTTTGACTTAATTCACTAATGTTTTTGGTGACCGTGGAGAAATCAAAATCCACTTTATCAATGATTCCAAGCGCGGTCTTATCCACCAGCAATGGATTTTCCTTTTTGGTTTCATAAGCACGTCCCCAAAGAGGCAGGAAGAGGGTCTTTTGAACGCTGCCGAGGTCAATGATGATTTTATCTGACATATGCTTCTCTTTTTCTCGAATTTACTGCTCGGTATCGTGAGGTTTCATTGGCAGGATGATCTACCGTATTTTCGACGATCCGGCTCATCGCCCTTCGATTAATTGTAACCGGTCAGCCAATCGAGTCAATTGAAAACCCCACCGTACTAATCGACAAATGATCTCAGCAAAGCCAATATTCGCACCGAGCCGTCGATCTTGCGGTCGAGTGAGTTGCGCCAACTTTCGGATAGCGGGAAGTAAACGGATGCCCGGGCGGCGGGGCCCAAATCCCACAACCCGTCCGAGCCGCGCTGCGACCAAATCCAATTCAAAGTGGGAAACATGCGCTCGTGCCAGGAGTCGAAACGGGCAAGGATCTCCAACCCTTCCAGCCAGGACGAAAATTCCTTCGAGTTGAGCGCCGGCAGGTCACTCATGCGCTCGCCGCATACGTAATAGATGCCGCCCTCTTTGTTCCATACCCAGTCCAAAAAGAGCTTCTCCGTCTTGGCCGATAGGCCGTCCTGCGCCGCGGACAGCAATATCAAGGGATAGCGGGAGGCCAGCTTGAGATATTTGTCACGCGTAACCACACCGTTCAGCTCGAAGTGTGCCTGGCGCTCATCGGCGCTGCTATAAGCGCCGGAGCGGAAGGTGCGCTTGACCAACTCGACCCATTTGCGGCAACTGGGCTGCAGGGTCGGTTGCCGGTTGTCTATGGCAGCCAGGGTGCCGGCGGTGATGAAACGGACGGAGGCCGGCCAGCCTTCGTGCTTTTCCGGCGGGTCGCACCAGACGGCTTTCCCATCCAGAACAGCGAGCATGAAATCGATGGCTTTCCTCAAGATCTCACTGTCTTTGCCCAGGCCCAGCGCCAGCGCACGACTGATGGCGATCTCGGTGGTGGGGAAGCGGGGTTTGAGAGACGAATCGCGCGAATGGAAGCGACCCCAGGTGCCATCGGGATGCTGGGAATATTGAAGCTCTCGCACCCAACTGTCCTGCGCCAGCTTGTCCCGTGCCTCCACGTAGCGCGGGTCTTCGGGCGGAATCTTCAGCACGTCCCGCAAGATGCGGTAACGCGGCACGGCGCAGGCTGTCAGGTCCAGCAGCTTTTCGCCCAGGGTTTCGATGTCTTGTCGACGGAACATGCCAAGGCCTCCCAAAAGTGGATGAGCGGGCAATCAATGAATATGCAACCTCATAGGAAAATTATAGCGTGAGTTGCGCAGTGGGTTGGCGCCATCGTGGATGAAAAACCCTTATAATTAGTTCAGGTTTCGAACAGGAGCAGTGTATGGATGGGAATAACGTATCGGTGAAGATCGCCAGTTTCACCCTGATGGGGGTCGGAGTGGGACTGTTGGCGTTGAGCCTCGTTTTGGGCCCGACGTTCAACGTGGCGCTGCCGCTGGTATTCATGGTGCTAGGCGGCGGGTTCTTCATCCTGGTTTTTAGCCTGCGCCAGAAAATGGCCTGGTCATCCTTTCTATACATCCCTGCCACCCTGCTGACGGCGTTCGGGATCGTCTTCCTGCTCAACGTGCTCACCCGCGATTGGAACTCCTGGGCGTATTCCTGGCTGTTCCTGGTGGCGGCGGTGGGGCTGGGCATGCTGCTGACCAACCACGAACATTACTGGAGCCCGGCCTTCGACCCGATTGGATGGAGCCTGACCTTGGGGGGCATCACGTTGTTCGCCATCTTCGGCGCGATCGCCGGTGGGATATTGATCCAGATAATGGCGCCCATCCTGCTGGTGGCGGCGGGGATCTCGATGCGCTGGCTGCACGTTGGGGCTGTGGTGATGTCCTCGAATCCGGAGGCACCGGCGCCAGCTAAGGGTGGGGGGACGACCGCGCCGGGGGCAGGCGCATTGGTGGAACCATTGAGCACCCGCGAGTTGGAAGTGCTGCGGCTGATCGATGCCGGGCTTTCGAACCAGCAGATCGCCGACAAGTTGTCGGTGGCGCCGAGCACGGTGAAGACCCACATCAACAACATCTACGGCAAGCTGGGCGTGCAGACGCGTGTGCAGGCCGTCACGCGGGCGCGTGAATTGAACCTCCTTAACTTTTGATCGACAATCAAGGCTAACCAGATCAGCCCTTCTCATGTTTTGAGAGGGCTTTTGTTTTAACGGCAGGAATCCACCCCCTCTCCACCCCCTTTTCCATCCAAATGTCGATGCTTTTCCACCCTCGGACATGGTATTGATGACAGGTCATGATCGAAATCAAGGAATTCGAGGGAACAATGGAGACGGAATTAATCAACAAAACGTACGTCGTCACGGGTGCCACCTCCGGCATTGGGCTGGCGACGGCTGAAGCCCTGGCACGCGCCGGGGCAGGGGTGATCGGCGTGGGGCGCTCGGCAGAACGCGGCCGGGAAGCGGAAGTCCACCTGCGCAACCTGGGCCATGGCGCACCCATTCACTATCTGGTAGCTGATTTGAGCTTGCAGGCAGATGTGCGGCACCTGGCGGAGCAGGTCACCGAGCAATTAGCGGCGGATGGAAAGATAGGGCTGGATGGCTTGGTCAACGATGCGGGCACGTTCACTTATTGGTTGATGCTGACGCCGGACGGGGTGGAGATGCAGTGGGCGGTCAATTACCT
>JBEKEX010000002.1:0-72844 GCA_050013615.1 Anaerolineaceae bacterium | reverse complement strand
GCGCCGGCGATGCCGAACGAGAGCAGGAGCTGCGGATGTGCGGCTGCCACCAGACGGCGGGCGCAGTCTGCGGCGTGGCCTACGCCCATGCCGGACGTGGCGAGCACACAGCTGCGATCAGTGAGCTGGAAGCGGACCGCTCGGAATGACCCGAGGTTGTATGTTTCCCGTCTGGGGATGAATCGCAGGAGCGCATCACTCTCCTGGGACATTGCCGCGATCAGACCAATAGTTATTGTATTATTCATTTCATTTACCAATCAATATGCCAATCTATAATATTATGGCATGACTTCGTGAGCATGTGTTATTTTTCAGAAATAATAATTTGCGATGCTTCATAGGAAAATGCCACCGAATGAGAACGCGGCCTCAAGATAAATGTTACCCTGCGCAGAATCCGCTGGACGAATCTTCACCGGATGTGATATACTATTGCCCGCTGTGTCTCACTGAGGCCGGCAAATCTAACCCACACGCTTCTCGACCAACCTGGCGTGCTGCTATCAGGCAGTGGTAGGCTGGAATGAAGGAAGCGGCGGAAAAACGCTAAGGAGAAATCATGAGTACTGTCATTTCCATGAAAGCCCTGTTGGAGAGTGGTGTGCATTTCGGCCATCGCACCAACAAATGGGACCCGCACATGCGCCCTTACATCTTCACCGAGCGCAATGGCATCCATATCATCGACTTGCAACAAACCGTCAAAGCCATCACCAACGCCTACAACCTGGTACGCGACACCGTGGCCGGGGACGGTAGTGTGATGTTCGTTGGCACCAAGCGCCAGGCACAGGAGACCATCAAGGAAGAGGCCATGCGCGCCGGCATGCCCTACGTCACCGAACGCTGGCTGGGCGGTATGCTGACCAACTGGTCCACCATCTATCAGCGCATCCTTGAGCTCGAACGGCTGGAGAAAATACGCGACACAGGCGACATCAAGCGTCTGACCAAAAAGGAAGGCCTGCTGATCGAGCGTGAGATCAACCGCCTCGAGATCCGTTTGAGCGGTGTACGCAAGATGAAGAAGTTGCCCGAGTTGCTCTTTGTGGTGGATGTATTGCGTGAGGCCACAGCAGTGCATGAAGCCAACTTGAAAGGCATCCCGGTCATCGCCCTGGTGGATACTAATTGTGATCCTTCTGCCATCGATTTTGTCATCCCCTCCAACGACGATGCCATCCGCGCCATCAAGCTGCTGGTCGGCAAGATTGCGGATGCCTGCCTGGAAGGCAAAGCCATGCGCAAGGAAGAGGAAGAGCCGGAAGCTGCAGAAGGCGGTGAAGTTGGATTGCTGGCCGGTCCACGTGCCCGCGTCGAAGAAGACGTCGAGATCTCCGATTCTGTCCTCCTGGGTGAATCCACCCTGGCCAAGATGAGTGAAAGTAAGGTCGAAGTTGAAGAAGTCAAGGTAGAGGAAGTGAAGGCAGAGGAAGTTGCGGTAGAAGCCGCGGCCGAACCCCAACCTGAACCCGAACCCGTAGCGGTCGTCGAAGAAGTCAAGACAAAAGAGAAAGTCAAACCCGCCAAAAAAGCCAAGCCGGTTGAAGAAGAGAAGCCGGTGAAAAAAGCAAAGCCTGCCGCAGAAGAGAAACCGGTGAAGAAGGCAAAGGCGGAAGTCAAAGAAGCCGCTGTGAAAAAAGACGAGAAACCTAAGAAAGAAAAGAAATCAAAGGCGGACTGAGCTGGCACCGCATAGAAAAGGGTAACTGAGATGGTGATTACAACTGAGATGATCAAACAATTACGCGAGACCACCGGTGCTGGCATTTTGGATTGCCGCAAAGCGCTGGAAGCCGCTGATGGCGACATGCAAAAGGCAATCGACGTGCTGCGCGAGAAAGGCCTTGCCATGGCTGCCAAGCGTGCCAACCGGCAGGCTTCGGAAGGGGTGGTCGAGCTCTATTCGCACGGTAACGGACGGGTGGGCGTGATGGTCGAGATCAACAGCGAGACCGATTTCGTCGGCCGCTCGGAAGCCTTCCGCACCCTGGCGCACGAACTGGCACTGCAGATCGCAGCCACCTCACCGCTTTACATCCGCGAGGAAGACATTCCTGCCGAAGTGATCGCACACGAGAGCCAGATCGCCGAGGCCAAGGCGCACGAAGAGAAGAAACCGGATGAAGTCGTTGCCCGCATAGTGGAAGGCTCGCTCAACAAATATAAAGATGAGACGGTCCTGCTGCGACAACCCTACATCCGCGACGAAACCATCAATGTGCAGCAGCTCATTAACCAGAAGGTCGTTGCCCTGGGTGAAAATGTGGTCGTCCGGCGTTTTGCGCGTTGGGCATTGGGTGAAACAACCAAAGAAGAGACCGCAGAATAAGTGTCAAAAGCCAACCAATCGGTTGGCTTTTTTATTATAAAATGAGGATGATGCAGCGAAACGGATGTGATGAATTGGCCTCTGACGTTGGCTATGGGATTTGGAATAAAGAGGAGTGAAAATGGACAGCTTGCGTTTTCATCGGGTGTTGCTTAAATTGAGCGGTGAAGCTTTGGCCAGTGAAGACGGCCTGGGCATTAGTCTGGAGCGGGCACTGTGGATCGGCCGGCGCGTGCGCGAGGTGCGGGAAATGGGCGTGGACGTGGCCATTGTCATCGGCGCCGGTAACCTGTGGCGGGGGCGTGAGGGGTTGGAAATGGGCATGGACCGCGCCACGGCGGATTACATGGGCATGCTGGCCACGGTCATGAATGCCCTGGCGCTGATGGATGCCCTGGAGAGCCTGGGCATTTTGACCCGCGTCCAATCTGCCATCGAGATGCGTTCGGTGGCCGAGCCTTACATACGCCGGCGCGCCATTCGCCACCTGGAAAAGGGTCGCGTGGTCATTTTCGGCGGCGGCACGGGGAACCCTTATTTTTCCACCGACACCACAGCTGCACTGCGGGCAATGGAGATCGGCGCCGACGTGTTGATCAAGGCCACCAAGGTCGATGGCGTCTACGATTGTGACCCGGCGAAGAATGACAAGGCGGTCAAGTTCGATCAATTGACCTACATCGAGGTGCTCAACCGCCGTTTGGAAGTGATGGACAGCACTGCCATCTCGTTGTGCATGGAGAACAAGCTGCCCATCCTGGTGCTCAATTTGTGGGATGAAACGGCACTTAAAGGCGCCTTGCTGGGCGAGAAAGTGGGAACGCTGGTGACAATGTAGCGTTTGTTGGGCGAACAGCATTATTAAAACGAAAGAGGCTCCGCAAAACGGAGCCTCTTTGATTGAACAACTTGGCTTTAGATGGATTCAGTGATGCCACTGAAGATCTTGCCGATAGCGGGTCCCAGCAGTGCGAGGATAACGATCACGACTACGGCGACCAGCACAAGGATCAGCGCGTACTCCACCAAGCCTTGTCCTTTTTCCTTCGGTGCGAATAACATATGATATCTCCTTTCGAAAAATGTGATCTAACTCTAATACACCTGCACTTATTGTATCAGAGCCCAACCGATTTTGCACTTACAAACACTTTACATCTTTCATACGGAGTAAACAGAAACGATCAACCTTATTTTCACCAAAAGGGTTCTGACATACACCCTTTAACCAACAAGGCTCCGTTAGGGGAGCCTTGTGGTTGGTAGGCAATTAGGCCTTAGATGGATTGAGTGATACCACTGAAGATCTTGCCGATGGCGGGTCCCAGCAGTGCGAGGATAACGATCACGACTACGGCGACCAGCACAAGGATCAGCGCATACTCCACCAAGCCTTGTCCTTTTTCTTTCGGTGCGAATAACATGATGATATCTCCTTTCGAAATATATGATGTTCACTAATTACGTTCAATATCATTTTAACAGGATTCGCTTACTGTGTACTTTACAACCACTTAACATCTTTTAATGCCGTAATCCCATTATTATTTTCCAAAGATGACGTAATTAATGGGGTTTGGATTGGAAATACATCATTTCTTGGTCAAAGAGCTTCCTTGACATTTTGCTCGATTTGACGATAATTGAAAACAACAATCAAAAGCTTTGACGAAGGAAAGTACGCCGGGGTTGGCCAACAGGGAGGCAGGGGCAGTGATTGAGACCCTTGCCGGGTGATAAACCGGAAGAAGTTCCCTTTCGAGCTGTCCAGGGGAATGCTCTGTTCGAGTTAGTAGTCTGGGCCGCGTGCGCCGCGTTAGAAGTGCCGCCAATCGCTGTTATTATGGCTGTTGGGTTGAGTGGGCTGCCTCGTGCAGCCAAATTGGGTGGTACCACGGAGAAATTCCCGTCCCAGTGTTGGGATGGGATTTTTTTAATGGCTTTATCGACGGTAAGCCGTCTGCTATTTTTGGAGGTGACATGAGCAGTGAAACAATTTTGGATGAGTTGGAACAGATGCTTCAGGCAGCCCAGGAGGCATTGGCCAGAGCGCATGATGAGGCCAGCCTGCAGAGCTGGCGCACGGCCCACATCGGCCGCAGCGCCCCGGTAATGCAGGTATTCAACCAACTGCCGGAGGTGGCCAAGGAATTGCGCCCGCAGGTGGGGCAACGCGCCAATCAGGTGAAGCAAGCCTTGGAAGCCGCCTTTGCCGAGAAAAGTGCCGAATTAAAAACCCGCTCGTTGCAGCATAGCCTGGAAAGCGAAAACCTGGATGTAACCCTTCCGGGGCGGCGCCCGGCGCCGGGCAGGCTGCACATCCAAACGCGCACCATGCGCGATATCCTTGCCGTACTGGCTGAAATGGGCTTCCAGACCTTCCACGCCCGCGACGTGGAGACGGACGAGTATAATTTCGAGCTGCTCAATATTCCGGCCTATCACCCCGCCCGCGACATGTGGGATACCTTTCACACCACCAAGCCGGGGGTCATCCTGCGTACGCACACCTCGCCGGGGCAGATCCACGTCATGCGCAAGTATGCACCGGAACCCATCCGCGTGGCTTTGCCGGGTATGTGCTATCGCTATGAGCAGACCGACGCCCGCCACGAGAACCAGTTCACCCAGGTGGAGCTGTTAGCGGTTGGCAAGAACATCACCTTTGCCGACTTGAAAGGCACGCTGTTGGATTTTGCCCGCCGCATGTACGGCGATACCGTGCGCACGCGCTTCCGCCCATCCTACTTCCCGTTCACCGAGCCGAGCGCCGAGATGGACATCGAATGCTTCGTCTGCGGCGGCAAGGGTTGCGCTGTGTGCAAGGGCGCCGGCTGGCTGGAGATCCTGGGCTGCGGCATGGTGCACCCAACGGTGTTGCGCAACGGCGGCTATGACCCCGAAGTCTATTCCGGCTTCGCGGCCGGCATGGGCCCCGAGCGCATTTCCATGCTGCGCCATCGTATCGAGGACATCCGCTATTTCTGGGGCAACGACGTGCGATTTTTGGAACAGTTCTGAGTGCTTTTTAGAGATGGTATTTGAGGAACTATGAAATTACCACTTTCCTGGTTAAAAGATTATGTGGATATCGACCTGCCGCTGGACAAACTGGCGAGTGTATTGACTATGGCGGGGTTGGAGGTCGAAGAAGTCCGACTGGTCGGCCTGCCGATGCCGAAATCCGATGGGCCGCAGGAGTTCAAGTTCACCGGGTTGGAATGGGCTCGGGATAAGTTCGTGGTGGCCCAAATCGACGAGGTGATGCCTCATCCCAATGCCGACCGGCTGGTGCTGTGCCGTCTGCAGGATGGCACGGGCGAGCTTATCGTGCTCACCGGCGCCCCCAATCTTTTTGAATATAAGGGTAAGGGGCCGCTGCCCAAACCGATCAAGGTGGCTTATGCACGCGAAGGTGCCAAATTATATGACGGCCACCAACCCGGACAGGTGTTGACCACGCTCAAGCCGGCCAAGATCCGCGGCGTGGATTCTTTCTCGATGGTCTGCTCTGAAAAAGAGCTAGGCATCTCGGAAGAGCACGAAGGTGTCATCATCCTGGATGACGATGCGCCCACCGGCATGCCGTTGGTGGATTACATGGGCGATGCAGTGTTCGAGATTGCCATCCTGCCCAACATGATCCGCAATGCTTGCGTGGTGGGGGTGGCACGCGAGCTGGCGGCTGTCACCGGCAAAGCCTTGCACCGGCCGGAGCGGACCATGCCAGTCGATGGGCCCAGTATCGAGGGGCAGGTGTCCATTAAGATCACTGACCCTGACCTGAACCCGCGCTTTGCCGTGGGCCTGGTGCGGGACGCCAAGCCACAGCCCAGCCCGTATAAGATCCAGCGTCGGCTGCGCCTGGCCGGCATGCGCCCGATTAACAGTATCGTGGATGCTACCAACTATGTGATGCTGGAACTCGGCGAGCCGCTGCACGCCTTCGATTACGATGTGTTGGTGCGGCGCGCCAAGGGCAAGGCTCCCACCATCATCACCCGCGCTGCCAAGCCGGGTGAGCAACTGACCACCCTGGATGGCGTCGACCGCCGCCTGGATGACTTTACGATTTTAGTGTGCGACACGGCGGGGGCCCTATCGCTGGCAGGTGTGATGGGCGGCATGGAGAGCGAGGTCACTGAAAACACGCACAATGTGCTGCTTGAAGGCGCAACCTGGAACTTCGTCAACATCCGCCGCACGACTTCGGCTCAGCGCCTGAATTCCGAAGCGGCTTACCGCTTTGCCCGCAACTTACATCCTGCCCAGGCGATGGAAGGGATCGAGCTGGGGATGGATCGCCTGGCCGCCTGGAGCGGCGGGAAGATCGCCAAAGGGATGGTGGACAATTATCCCAAACCCTATCATGAACCGACAGTCGAGCTGAACCCGGTCGATGTGCACCGTTCCTTGGGGATCGAGCTTTCGGCACAGCAGATTGCCGACCTGCTCGGCAAGCTGGAGTTCGTTTGCAAGGTAAAAGGTGATTCAGTCGAGGTTACCGCGCCCGCCCACCGCACCGATATCGGCGAGGGTGTCATCGGCAAAGCCGACCTTTTGGAGGAAGTCGCCCGCCTGTATGGCTATGACAACATTCCCACCACGCGCCTGGCCGACAGCTTGCCTCCCGCCCATCCCAATGCAGCAACGGAATTGAAGGACCGCTTGAGCGACCTGCTGGCGCAGTTAGGCTTGACCGAGGTCATCACTTACCGACTTACGGCTGTGGAACGCGAGGCCCGTTTAACGCCACCCGGCCAGACTGCGGTCGCGCAGCCTTACGTCATGTTGCAGAACCCGCTGACACCGGAGCGCAGTGTCATGCGCCGCAGCCTGCTTTCCTCGGTGCTGGAAGTGCTGGAAAAGAACATCCGCCTGTGCGACCGGCTGGCGTTCTTCGAGATCGGCCCGGTCTTCCTGCCGGTTGATGGTCAGGACTTGCCTGTCGAGCAGAACCGCCTGGTGTTGGCGTTGAGCGGTGTGCGGGAATTGCCGGCCTGGGACGTGCACGAGACGAAGACTATGGATTTCTTCGATTTGAAAGGGGTGGTGGAAGCCCTGCTGGATGCACTGCATGTTCCCGATGTGCATTACCAATCGGTCGAGGGCATCGTCTTCCATCCCGGTAAAAGTGCCCAGGTGTTGGTAGGAGAGCAGGTGGTCGGTGTCTTCGGAGAACTCCATCCGCAGGTGAAGGAGCGCTTCGATTTTGGCCCGGCGCCCATCCTGGCAGCCGACTTTGACCTGGAAGCGCTGTTGGCATTGGTGCCAAAGGCTTATCCTACTGAAAGTGTACCCACTTTCCCGCCGGTCAAAGAGGATATCGCCGTGGTGGTCGATGAGTCGCTCCCCAACGAGCACATCGAGGGGTTGATCCGGCAGACGGGCGGCAAGATGCTGGCCGACGTGCGCTTGTTCGACATTTTCCGCGGCATTCAGATTGGCGCTGGGAAGAAGAGTATGGCTTACAATTTGACTTATCAGGCGCTCGACCGCACGTTGACGGATGCCGAGGTTGCCCAGATCCGCAATAAGATCGTGAAACGGTTGGAACAGGAATTGGGTGCGAAGCTGCGGAGTTGAACGATAAATAACAAACCGGCGCCAGAGATGGCGCCGGTTTGGTTAAGGCTGCAAGAATTGTTGGTATAGCTCGTCTTTGACGAGCACTACCCCGGTCTTGTTGTTGAGCACCATCTTATATCCAGTCAGTTGATCGCTAGCGGCCGCGCCGTAAAAGGCCTGCCACTGGCGCATCTTGCTCACATCGGCGGCTTGCTGTAGCGCGTCCGGCCCGGTAAACAATGTGACGTTGGCCTGGTCGAGCACAATCACATCCGGCTTGACGGAAGCGACCGTGTCGTTGGTGATGTTATTCCAATCGATCTCGATCCGCCAGGCTGGCCTCTCTGGGATATACATTTGCCAATCGCGCAGGATCACCAGCTTGCGGTTCAGCACGATGCGTTCCAAAATCGATGGGTCGATCTGCTCGAAAAGGCTGATGGAAGTGGATGTTTCCTCGCGGTGGATTTGCGTGGAGATTTGTTTGGCATCGTTGACAGCGAAAACGCCGAATTGCACCACGGCGGCAATGCCTACCAGGATACTCACCCAGGGGAGAATCTTGCGGCTCCACGCCGGCCAGTCGATGGTCTCGTTCGGCTCCGGGAAGAAGTTCGCCAGGTTGCTGAGCAGCAGCATGACCACCGGGATGAAGTAATAAAGGCGCAGGCTGGCAGCGTTGTTGGTGGTAATAAATGACGGTACCATGAAGGCCAGCATCATCACGGTTGTGACCCGGCGCTGCGGGCGCAGCAGGCCGATGACCATGCCGGACATGCCCAGCAGCATGAAAGCCAGCTCACCGTACCCGGTGCGGAACGAATCCGGGTAAACACCGAGGCGGAAGAAAGCTTGCTTGCTGGCGACGATGATGCCGCCGGTCGTTTGCTGGTACTGCCAGATCTGGTAGTGGATGATCTCGGCACGTTCCTGGGGCAGCAACAGCAACGGGTTGGAGATCACCAGGGCTGCCAGCATGATGCCCACGAAGGCTGCGGCCATGCCGAATAAGCGCTTCCAAGAGATCTTGTGCGTGAACTTACCCCACAATAGATAGATCGGGATGGCCAGTCCGAAGAACACCCCTTCGTATTTGATGCCGATGGCCACGCCGCAGGCTGCCGCAGCGATGAAGAAATAGCGGCCGAAGCGCTGCCGGTCCAGGTCGAGGAAAAGCAGCGTCACCACCACCGAAAGCATGGCCAGGCTATCGGGGTGCCACCATAAGTCATTGCTGACGACCACCGGGATGGAAAGTAGCAGCACGAATAATCCGGCAGAAAGCCACCAGCGTTTATAGCGCGTTTGGAGCCACACCAGCAATGCCGCCGCCAGGATCATCGGCAGCACGTTGACGATCTGGCGCAACAGCACCATGTTCAGTGCCGTCTGCGATGACCAGTTTGCGCCGGCGAAGATCAGCGATGGCAGCAGGGCAATGGATGACCAGAAATAGAATGGGTAACCGTAAAAATAATGCCCATAGATGAAGAAATTACGCAGGGTCTTGATCAGGGTATCGCCCGGGATGAGCCTGCCGATAGCGTACGGGTATTGGGCGTACTCGTCGATATTGAACACCGCGATCATGTTCACATCTTTGGCACCGGTGTTATTGGGGGCGATGAAGAGTACAAAATATAGCACCGCAATGAAGCACAGGATGATCAGCGTTTTAGTAGTCGATTTCATTTCTTGTTCCAGAAATTACGCGTCCCGATGGCAATATGATTATTATATCGCTGTCGACCGATGCGCTCGTCTATCAGAGCTGTTGAGAATGTGCCAGGGTGCCGAAGAAATTAATGAGTGACGCTGTCATATTGGCGGAGCTGCGGCCAGCGCCAGGCGATGACGGACACAGCCAGGATGCAGCCGATGCCACCGCTGACGATGGCAGCCGGCACACCGAATGCCTGTGCCACCAGGCCGGATTCTATCTCACCCAGTTGCGGGCCGCCCATAAAGAAGATCTGGTTGATGCTGGTCATGCGGCCACGCATCTCGTCAGGGGTGATCAACTGGCGAATGGTATTGCGCAGGATGGTGCTGATGGTATCCGACCCGCCGACAACAATCAGGGACAGCATGGTCAGCCAGAACGATGTAGAGGCGCCGAACAGAATGGTGCCAACGCCGAACATCCCCACTGCCGATAGCAATACCACGCCCTGGCGGCGGATGCGGGTATTTTGTGAGATGTATAGCGCCACTGCTACAGAGCCTACGGATTGGGCCGCCGAAAGCCAGCCATACTCGACGGCGCCGACGTTCAAGACATCGCGGGCGACGAAGGGCAGCAGGGTGTTGGCCGAGGAGAAGAAGGTGGCGAAGAAGTCCAGGATCATGCTGGAGAGGATGATGGGCTGGGCGAGTATGTATTGGATGCCCTCTTTGATGGTCGACCATTGCAGCCAATTATTGCCGATATGGATGGTCTGTGATTGGGGGATCGCGCCGATCAGCAACAAGGATATGATCACTGCCAGGAAGGACACCGAATTAATCCAGTAGGCCCATTGCTGGCCCAGTGTAGCGATGACGACGCCGCTGAACAGCGGTCCAATGATTGCGCCGACATTTTGGGCCATGGAGGTCATACTGAAAGCGTTGGGGAGGTCTTTTCGTGGCACCAGGTTGGGCACCAGGGCGGCGCGTGCCGGGCCGTCGAAGGAGGTGGCAAAAGCCTGGATACCCACCAACAGGTAAATATGCCAGAGCTGGATGGTCCCCAGCCAGGTGAGCAGGCCCAAGATGGCGGCGATCAACATCAATGTGGTCTGGGTGATCAACACGATGGTACGGCGGTTGAATTGATCTGCGACCAATCCCCCCAGTAATGAAAAGATCAGCACCGGCAAAAAGCGCACCACGCCGATGCCGCCCAACGCAATCGGCTCGGAGGTCAGCGTGCGGATATGCCAATAGAGTGCCCACAGTTGCATTTGTGAGCCGGCGATGGAGATGAGCTGTCCACCCCAATAGAGTAGAAATGGCCGGCTGCGTAAAGCCGGCGGAATTTTGAAACCCGGTTTATCCATTCAGAGACGACGCACAAAACCTTTAAGGATGCCTCAATCTTGATGCAAATTGCTCGGAACGCCTAGTGACAATCGGATGAAATAAGTGCGTCGATTGGATTAAGTCTCTACGTGCCCCAGTCGCGCAGGTACAGGAAGTCATATCCCACAGTACGGTTGCTGAGTTTGGCGATGGGCGGCAGGATGCGCTTGAATTGGTTGCGCCGGATGCGATCGACTACGGTGGTGACGAAGGCTTCGGCATAACCGCTGGCGATGCACTCGGCCGGCGTATAGCGCTGGTCCACCAGCAGGTAGAGTAGTTTATCAGCCTCTTCGTAGGTAAAGCCTAGTTCGCCTTCGTCGGTCTGGCCTTTCCACAAGTCGGCGGTGGGCGGCTTCTGGATGATCGTATCGGGAATGTTCATGGCCTGCGCGAGTTGACGCACCTGCGTCTTGTAAAGGTCGCCCAGGGGGTTGAGGGCAGAAGCCGAATCACCCCAAAGCGTGGAATAACCCAGCAGGATCTCGGTCTTGTTGCTGGTGCCCACCACCAGCCCTTTGAAGGCGACAGATTGGTCGTAAAGCACGATCATGCGCATGCGTGCCATGATGTTGCCCTTGCGCATCGGATCCATTTCCGGAAAGTGCTGCAGCAGCGGATCGACCATCTCGGAAATCGGGATTGTCGTCGACTGGACGCCCGTGGCGTCGACCACGCTTTGGGCATCGTCGAGCGAATCTTGCGAAGAGGTTTTATAGGGCATACGCACGGCCAGCACGTTTTGGGGTCCCAGCGCTTCGGCAGCCAAAAAGCAGGATAACGCCGAATCGATACCGCCGGAAAGTCCGATGACGGCTTTCGACAGCCCGGTGCGAGTGATCTCGGTGTGGATGAACCCGGTAAGGATCTGGCGTGCCAGATCGGTATTAATGATCAGATCGTGCATCTTTTGCCTTTCTTCAGCTCTGGCAAATCAGCGGTCAACGCTTTATGACTTGCCGAGGATCCTTTCCAATTCGTGCATCACCAGGCCGGTACGCTCGTCGCGCAGCAGGGGCAGCCGTGCCCGTGTGCGATGGAGTTGGTTCAGGTCTACGTCGGCCAGCACCAAGGCTTCTTCATGGAAGGGGCCGTGAACCACTTCGTCGCCATTGGGATCGAAGATGGCCGCGCCGCCCCAGAAATTGAGTCCGTCCTCGAAACCGACGCGGTTGGAATGAGCAACAAAGACGGTGAACAAACTGGCATAGGCACGGTTGATATGGTCCACCCAGCGGGAAGATTCGAGCATCTCACCGCTGTTCAGGCCGCGGCCGGGTGAGGCCGAGGTGTGGATGAACATGTCGGCGCCATCCAACCATAACAGGTAGGGCGGAGAAGCGTGCCAGAAGTCTTCGCAGATGAGCATGCCCACCCGCCCGAAGCGGGTATCGAAGGCCTGGATCGAATCACCCCAGGCGAAGAAACGCCCTTCGTCGAAGAGGCCATAAGTCGGCAGGTAGACCTTGCGATGGACGTGCAGCACTTTCCCGCCTGATAAGTAAGCCTGGGCGATGAAGAAACGGTTGCGTATATCTTCTTCCACAAAGCCGACCACCATATCCAGTTTTTGGCTGGCTTTAAGGAGCGGCTTGAACACCGGGTCTTCCGGGGTGGGGTGGTGTGCAACCGTGGATGCCAGGTCTTGCAGCACGTAGCCGGTGAGCGAAAGTTCCGGGAAGATGAGCAGGTCGGCGCCGGCCTTTTCGGCTTCCTGTGCAATGGACAGGTGCCTTTCCAGGTTGGCGGGGACGTTGCCCAGTTGAGTGTTGATTTGCGAGAGTGCTATTTTCATAAGGTTTGCTTAGATTTCAAATATCCGGTTTCAACTGTTTTTTCGTAGGTGAAGGGTGTTGAAAAGCAGCGGCAGGCGAATCCGCTTTCGAAATTTCCAACCCCACTCCACGTAGGCAAAAGTGATGGAGCACAAAACCAGGAACAATAATGCGTTCCAGCTATCCATATGCAGTCCCATCCAGATTGGCTGGGTATCGACCATGATCAATGAGAACAAGAGCAAATTGACCGCCAGGCCGAGGCCGCATAGGCTGCTGTAGGCGCCGGTGGGGATGCGACGGGGTATTTTATACTCCAGCAGCCCGTAATACGCGATCAAGCTGATGGCAGCCAGCGGTTGCACGGGGAAGCGCAGGGCCATAGCCCCGGTCTCGTCCAGTGCGGCGATGCCCCACCAGGTGTTTTGCGGCAGTGTTGCGCCGTAGCCGCTGCCCACCAGCCAGCAGCCAATCCAGGCGGTAATGGCCAGCGGTTGGACCAATGGGGCAAACTGGTCGGCCATGCGCAAATAGGGGATGTTGGCCTCCCACGATAAAAGGGCGATGACCAGGAGTGCCCCAATGATTGCTCCGGGCCAGGATAGCCCTCCCAGCCAAAGCTGAGGGATTTCGAGGAGGTGTGTGGAGAGGTATTGCCAATGTTCCACAGTATAGCCGGTGCGGGCTCCCAGCAGGCTGCCTGTTAGCACCAGTAGGCCGGAGATCACTCGCCGGACGACCTGGGGAGAGGCAACATTTTGGGTTATCCGCCACAGTCCCACGCCGGTACCACCAGCAATCAAGATCGTAAATACGTCCATGACCTTCTAACCGTTGCAATTTGTAGAATAATCATACCACGAGAGCGAAATTCTTTCGATTTGTGTGTCGGACAGGAAATTTGAATGATGCAATGGGCTAACCGGATGATTCGCCTTACATTTCCGGTAAAACCTGCTCAAAGAAGACCTTGACAACGTTTGGATCGAACATCGTCCCGGAGCCCATGCGGATATACTCGCTGACCTTTTCTGCGCTCCAACCCTTGCGATATGGCCGGTCAGAGCGTAGCGCATCCCAAACGTCGACGATGGTGAAGATGCGTGCTGCCAACGGTATTTCTTCCCCTTTAAGCCCGCGCGGGTAGCCTTTGCCATCCCAGCGTTCGTGATGACAATAAGGAATGTCAATGGCGGGGCGCAGGTAGGCGATGGGATACAGCAATTGGTAGGCGTATTCGGGATGACGGCGCATGATCTCCCACTCGTGGGGTGTGAATGAGCCCACTTTGTAGAGGACGTTGTCCGAAATGGCCATTTTGCCGATGTCGTGCAGCAAGGCACCACGGCGGATGTGGATCAATTGTTCCTGGTCGAGGCCAAATTTCTTGGCCAGCATCAATGTGATCTCGGCCACACGCTCGGCGTGGCCCTCCATTTCACGATCGCGCAACTCCATGGCGTGCGACCAGCCTTCGATGGTGGCGTCGTAAGCCATGATCAGGTCTTGGTTGGAGATATGCAAGCGCTCGAACAGCTCGGCGTTATCGAGTGTGATGGCCACCTGGGTTGAAATGCTGGAGAGAAAATCGAGCCATTCAGCATCGATCGTAGGCGCGGTGTGATAAAAAAGTTCCAAAACACCTTTTGGTTGACCCTTGGCGATCAGGGGAATAGCCTCATAATGCTGATAGCCTTCAAGCGATTGCGTCCAGCTCCGGTCGAAACCCTGCATCACTTCCGGTTGGTGTGAAGCCGTAATGACGTGCCCGGTCTGCACGGCCTGGCTGGCATAATCGCTCTTCAACATGACAAAGGCGCCCACCCGTGGCATAGGTTTCAAATTCTGACCAGCTGCAAAGTCCAAGCGTTTTTCTTCGGCGTTATAAAGCAGCACGCTCGCCGCTGAGACGCCCAGCTTACTGACCACATGTTTGAGCAATTGTTCGAGCGTATTATGCACGTTCAGGCTGGTGCTGATGGTGAGGGTGATGTCGCGCAAAGCACTCATGCGGCGCAAGCGCAGCTCGGTTTGTTCCAGCAATAGAGCACGCTGCAAGGCACTGGCGCCGATATCGGCAGCGGCGCTCAGCAATTTCACTTCATCCTGGGAAATGGTCTGCGGGTTGGTGGTGATGAGGCGTGGTTTGCCCAACCAGAATGCGCCGATGGTTTGTTTGTGGATGATGAGCGGGAGGCAGATGACGGTGTTCAAATACCCTAAAAGGTCAGGGAAAGCCAGGCTCAGATCAACGGTGGTATTTTGGCTGACCAACGGCCTGCCACTGTCCATGACACTCGCTGTGACCTCCAACAGTGATGGATTCTGTGAGCCTGGCCAATTCTTCCACGCCCCAGCGCCATAGACGAAACGGACTTCTCCGGAAGGCTCACGCTCAGCGAGCGCCGCACCTTTGCCGCGAAAAATGTAGAGCATTTGATCCAGGAAAGCACGGGCAATTTCTTGTTGTGATGAGGTTTCACGTAAAGCATTGGCCATGCGGGCAATGGCTTCCAATTCACGCTCGCGCATCCTGCGAACAGTGACATCATTGACAAGAGCTAGCGCGCCGGTGTAGTGGCCTTCTTCATTGTGTAATGCGGTGGCGTGGAGCTGGGCGTACACGTGGTGGCCATCGCGGTGGATGAACTCGCAATCGTATTGCTCACTACTTCCCTGGCTGAGTTTCTCGAATTGTTTGATCGCCGTTTTGCGATTCTCGTCATCCAGGAAGCTGAGGAGAGACCGGCCGATGATATCCTCGATGGTGTAGCCCAACATACTAGCCATCGTTTCATTGACGTAAGTGGTTACATTGGATTCATCGAAGGACCAGATACCTTCCTGTACGGTTTCGAACAACTGCCGGTAGCGTTTTTCACTGCGAACCAATGCCTCTCCGGCTTCCTTGGTGGTGGTAATATCTTCGATCGTCAAGACGATCGCTTCCACATCACCGATTGAGTCCAGCATCGGGGCGCCATTGACCATGAGCCAGGGCGACGATGGGCGCTGCCTATCCTCCAGACGGATGTGGAGGTTATAGATCGGTTGCCGATTGATGAGAATAAGCTTGTGCGGCAAGTCATTGGCCTGAAGGACATGACCGCTTTCGTCGGTAAAGTTCCATTGATTGGCTTTGATCAATCCTTCCAGGTTGAAATTCACTTCGGTTTGGACGTTCAAGATTTCCCGGGCGCGATTGTTGATGTAAAGGACTTGGGCTTTGGGGTCGATCACCAGTACGCCGGCTGGGTTAGTCTCCATCACGCGGCTGAATAGATCGTGCTCACGTTCGAGGGCGGCTTCTGCAACCTGTTGCGCAGTGTGAGTGCGCAAGTTGGAAATGCCGAACGCCATGTCGTCAGCCAAGCTGGTCAGAAGCCGTGTTATTTCAGGATTGAATTGTTTAACATCGGTACTGTGAATGGTCATCAAGCCCAGCGGACGGCCGTTTTGCATCATGGGCAATGCCAAGGCGGCACCAAATTTAGTGGTGTTCACCTTGTCATGCCAGTCATAAAAAAAATTGTCTTTGGCGGTGTTGGGTATTAACCAAGCCCGGCCGGCGTAGAAATTTTCTGCGGCGTTTTGTTCTTGTGAAGCAGCTTCCCTGGACAATGTGAGGGGAGGCAATTCAGCAGCATCGACGATTACACCGCAACATGCCATGGGCTTTATTTCGTTGGGACGTTGATCTTCGACGATTCCAACCCAGGCCAGGGGGAAAACGCCATGCTCTGCAATTGTTTTACATACTTCGTCGAGAAGCTCTTGTTCAGATTGTGCACGCACAAGGATCTCATTGCAACTGCGGAGTATATTCAGAGAATGGTTGGCTTGTGTCAATTCAAGCGTATGTCGTTGGAGGGTATTTTGGAGAGAAAGCTGCCGGTAAACCATGACGTATAGTAAGGCGGCAAGCAAAAAGGCTGCGACGAGGCTTGCTGCATATACTAATGCATCGTTGTTGAAAACGTTGTGACCCCAACTGGTTGGGGGCATTACATTGAATGTCCATTGGATGGCAAGGATGAGGACGATCAAAGTTGCCAGGCTGACCAGCAACGCGGAGCGCCGGGCTGGGTTCAACCAATCGCGTAAACGGCTGCTGTTGGAGTGTTTAGTATCTTCCATCAACGGCGTCCTGGCATACTTGAAATCGGCTAAGCGCTGCTGGTGAAAACAGAATTGAGAGCAGCGGTATTCTGGAAGAGAATCTCGATCATCCTAAATGTTTCCATCCCAAAACCGTCGTGATCGATTGCTGTCCATAGCTGAATATTAACCCTCTGAAATATTACTTTAGAACAGTTTAGCAACCTTGTCAATAGTCTTGCCCTCTGGATGTTATCCCCGACCGGCAAGGGATTATCTATGCCTGGTTTTCCATCATTAGCGTGAACAAAAAGCTCCTTCCGTTTCCATCTTGGAAACGGAAGGAGCTACTAGATTAGTGATTCGTAAGGGAGATGCTTCTCGGGCTAAATTTCTTTCCCTTCGAACTGGCTGTTGTAGAGCTCGGCGTAGAAACCGTTCTTAGCCAACAGCTTTGCATGCTTGCCCTGCTCAACGATGTCGCCGTTGTTCATCACCAGGATCCAGTCCGCATCGCGAATGGTGGAGAGGCGATGGGCAATGATAAAGCTGGTGCGGTTCTTCATAAGTTCGTCGGTTGCTTTTTGGATCAGCACCTCGGTATGAGTATCGACCGAACTGGTGGCCTCGTCCAGAATGAGGATGCTGGGGTCGGCCAGGATGGCGCGGGCGATCGTCAAGAGCTGCATTTGGCCCTGTGACAGGTTGGTTGATTCCTCATTGATCACCATGTTATAACCATCCGGCAGCGTACGGACAAAATGGTCGATGTGGGCTGCCTTGGCAGCGGCAATAACTTCGTCGTCGGTCGCATCGGGACGGCCATAGCGGATATTCTCCATGATGGTGCCGTTGTAAAGCCAGGTATCTTGCAAGACCATGCCGAACATGCAGCGCAGATCTTCCCGGGTGAAATCTTTGATGTCGTGGCCATCGATCATGATAGAACCGCTGGTAACGTCGTAGAAACGCATCAACAGTTTGACCATGGTGGTCTTACCGGCGCCGGTCGGACCGACAATAGCGATCTTCTGCCCTGGTTCTGCATAGAAGGAGAAGTCGTTGATGATGATCTTGTCTGGGTTGTAGCCGAAGTGGACGTCTTTGAAGTCCACGCGGCCCTGCACAGAACTTAACTTGATGGGATTGGTGGTTTCGGGCAGTTCCTCAGGCTCGGCCAGGAACTGGAACACGCGCTCGGCGGCTGCTGCAGTTTGCTGGAAGATGTTCGAGATGTTTGCAATCTGTGTAATTGGCTGCGTGAATGAGCGCACGTACTGGATAAACGCCTGAATATCGCCGATGGTGATGGCGTTTTTGATGGCCAGGTAGCCACCCAGGATACAGATGGCCACATAACCCAGGTTCCCAACAAAGTTTATGATGGGGAACATCATCCCGGACAGGAATTGAGATTTCCAGGCAGAGTCGAAAAGCGTGTTGTTGATCTGGTCAAATTGCTCGACGCTTTTTTCCTCGCCGTTGAAGGCTTTCATCACCACATGGCCGCCGTACATTTCTTCCACATGACCGCTGACGTGGCCGAGATAATCCTGCTGGCGTTTGAAATAAACCTGTGACAGGTTGATGATCACGGTAATGATGACGAACGAAACCGGCACCATAATCAAAGCCACCAGTGTCATCTGCCAACTGATCGTTAACATCATCACCAATACGCCGATCACGGTTGTTACGGAAGTGATGATTTGTGTCAAGCTCTGGTTAAGCGACTGGCTGATCGTATCCACATCGTTGGTGACCCGTGAGAGCACCTCGCCATGATTTGTACCGTCGAAGTACCTGAGCGGTATGCGATTGATCTTGGCTGCAATATCCCTGCGGAAGCGGTAGGTGATGTTGATGGCAACGTTGGTCATCACCCAACCCTGGATGTAGCTGAGAATGGCTGATAAAAGATACAGCCCCAACACTTCAAGAATGATGTTACCGATATATCCAAAGTCGATCGAACCGGTGCCGGCGATCTGGGCTAGCACACCCTCGAATAGCTTGGTCGTGGCATTGCCTAAAATTTTGGGGCCAAGGATGGAAAAGACCGTAGATGCCATGGCAATGAGCATCACAGCCACGATGGCTACCTTGTATGAACCAAGGTATTTGATCAGCTTGATCATGGTCCCTTTAAAATCACGAGGCTTTTCACCTTTCATCATCGCCCTGGGGCCACCGCCGCCTCCCATGGGCATCATTCCGCGCATTTGTCGAGGAGCGGGGGGGGTATTACCGGTTTGCGTGCTCATGCCAATTCCTCCTCGTTAAGCTGCGATAAGGCAATTTCTTTATAAACGCTGCAATTTTGCATAAGATATTGATGGGTTCCTTTACCTACGATGTTACCTTCGTCGAGCACAATGATCTGTTCGGCATTTTTGACGGTTGAAATACGCTGGGTCACGATGAGCACCGTGCTGGAACCTGTGTGTTCTTTGAGCGCCCTGCGTAAAGCTGCATCGGTTTTGAAATCAAGCGCCGAAAAACTGTCGTCGAAGACATAGATGGGCGCTTTCTTGACCAGCGCACGGGCAATTGCCAGACGCTGTTTCTGCCCGCCGGATACGTTCATTCCACCTTGTGCAATTTCATCCTGCATTCCCTCAGGTTTTTCGGAAATGAACTCGGTTGCCTGGGCAATTTCTGTGGCTAGTTCCAAAGTCTCCTGGCTGGCATTCTCATCGGCATAAAGCAGGTTGCTTTCGATCGTGCCGGAGAATAAGCTGCTCTTTTGCGGAACGAAGCCGATCTTTTCCCGCAAGTCATGTTGCGTGACCTCACGGATATCGACGCCGTCTATATAGATGGCACCGCCGGTCACTTCATAAAAACGTGGGATCAGGCTGACGATGGTGGATTTGCCTGAACCGGTGGTACCAAGGAAGGCCGTCGTTTGCCCCGGCATAGCAGTAAAGCTGATATTGTGAAGCACATCTGCTTCAGCCGCTGGGTAGCGGAAGTTCACATCGCGGAACTCGATCACACCTTTGAACGGTTCGGAGAATTGCCTTGGGCTTGCAGAGTCCTTGATGACCGGTTCGGTATCCAAAACGTCGGCGATGCGGTCGGCGGATACCGAGGCTCTTGGCAGCAGGATGAACATAATCGACATCATCAGGAAAGCAAAAACGATCTGCATGGCATATTGCATAAAAGCCAACATATCGCCAACCTGCATATTCGATTGAGCAACCTGGTGCGCGCCCACCCAGATGATCAATAAGCTCAAGCCATTCATGATGAGCATCATCATCGGCATCATAATCACCATGATACGATTGACGAATAAGGTGGTGTTGGTAAGGTCCTTGTTGGCTTTGTCGAAGCGTTTTTCCTCAAAAGGTTGCATATTGAACGCCCGGATGACCATCATGCCGGACAGATTTTCGCGGGTTACCAGGTTGAGCCGGTCGATCAAGCCCTGCATACTCTTGAATTTGGGCAGAGAAATCGAGAAGACAGTGAGGATCAAGCCCAGGAGTACGATAACTGCCAGTGCGATGATCCACCACATTGATGTACTTTTTGCCAATGCACGTATCACGCCGCCGACCCCGATGATGGGGGCGTAGATGACCATGCGCAGCATCATGATGACCACCATTTGGATCTGAGTGACGTCGTTGGTTGATCTCGTGATCAGCGAAGCCGTAGAGAATCTATCGAACTCAGTACTGGAGAAGCTCTCCACTTTTTTGAAAACATTTCTGCGGAGATCGCGCGCCATGCCGGACCCCGTCCTTGCTCCCAGAAAGCCGACGATAACCGTACAGGTCACAGAAAGCAGCGTCACCAGCAGCATCAGGAAGCCTATGCGGATAATGTAATTCGTTTGGAGCGTTCCGGTATCCATTCCAAGGGCTTGATATTCTGCCTTAATTGGAGCGACTGCTGATTGCGTGACCATGCTATCGCTCAAGGTGCTGAATTTCTGATCGATGCTGGAAGTGATCTTTGATAGGATGGTCGGCGGAAGCTTGGCCAGCAGGCTAAAAACATCGGTGCCGGGTGGAATTTGGGATAGGTTGACGCCCAAACCTTGGGCCATTGCTGCGGCCTGTGTCGGGTTCGTCAGCATCTGATTAATAGCCGTAACCGCCAATAGCGCTTTGCCCATTACTGGGTTTAGCTTATCGCTTTCCGTCGAACTGACACTATTCAAAACATAGATGGGTTCGTTGGCGAGGTCAGGGTATATTGTGACGTACTTGTTATAATCCGTCGAACCATTGGTTATCAGGGTATAGTCATTCAGCACCATCGTCTTATCATCCGAGCTCATAAAGATGGCGAGCTTATTCATCTCGTTCTGACGGATGGCGACGGGCACAGCGTTTTCTATACCTCCCTGCTGGATTCCGGTATTGACGATTTGTGACATGTAATCCGGTAGTGCAAGGTCGGCGTTTGCTTGTACGAACAACAGCGCAATCGCGAGCAAGATCAAAAGCAGGTAGGGCTTTAAGTATTTGAGTAAACGCAACATAATAGTAAAGGCTCCTCTAAAAAAATAAACTAGCGCTCCATCTTGGAGCAGTGATCAAATTTTTGAACATGGTATTGATTTCGGGAGTTAATCCGTGATTTTATTTGCGGCTTCGGTGAGAAGGGTAATCGCTAAGATGATCATATTTTGTTGTTCTAGACTCAAAGCGTCTGTTACTGACTCGATCCATTCACCGCGTGCCTTGATGCCTTTCTCAAGTAAAGTGCGGCCCTTGGGGGTCAGTGTCAGTTGTTTGGCGCGCCGATCGTTGGGATCCTCAGTGCGTTTGATCAGACCCATTTGCACCATTTGATCCACGGTTTGGCTGGCCGCAGCATTGGTTACACCCAATTGCCCGCCAATATCAGAGATACTGCATATCTCTCCATGAAGCAAGCGCATCAAGATATTGATTTGAGTGAAAGACAGCCCTGTGTCGTCCATAAAACGCTTGAAATCGTGCCCTGAACGACGCATGAAAACTTCTGACCATTCACGGACCGCATCTGATAATTGTTTAGAAGACATTATAATCAACACTCCTAATTAGTTAAGCGGCCTTGAATATATCCGTATTTGTTTGCTTTGTCAAGGTGTTTTATGGACAGGTTGTACGAAGCGTTGTCAGAAATCTTCGTCAAAAGAGTGCTCACCGGAAGCTTTTTGGTGATCTTTCAAGCATTTTTAAAATCCCTTTCTAAATATCATCTGTTTCAACTATATTGAATTCAATATCATTTGAATAGATTATCAATCAAACTCTACACTTTGTCAAGGGGCTCTCGCAATGTGTTACATAAAGTTGAAAGTGAATGCTGTTAAAACCAACATCCTGCCCTGGGTGTAAGTGGTCAGAGTCATACCTTAGGCGAAATCGAAAAGAACGTTCTCTATTTTAGGAGAACGCTCTTGTATAGAAGTTGCCGACCTTAGCTTTCGGTGTAGCCACATAAAGCGATTGCCAGGGGACCGGTGTGCACGCCTAACACGGGTGAGACAATCGTTATAAACAATTCTTTGGGAGAAAACTCGCTCCGGATGCGCTCGGCAAGTGCCTCGGCCTCTTGAAGCGCATTGTTATGCAACACGGTCAGATGTAAGGGGCGGTCGGCATTGATGTGCGAGAAGAACTCTTTAAACAGTTCTTCGATTGCGGTTTTACGTGACCGGGAAGGAATAGAGGCTCCTACTGTGCCGCTCTCGTGATTGACGTAGATCAAAGGTTTGATGTGCAAGATGGAATCCAGAAATTTCGCGGCCTCGCTGATGCGGCCGCCTCTGCTTAGATATTCGATGGTATCCAGCGAGATGTAGTAAGCCATCGTTTTACGCGCTTGCTCGGCAGCCGCCAGCATGGCATCCAATCCTCCACCATCTTCCTGTGCGCGGGCAGCGGCGATGACCTGCCATCCCAGGCCCATTGAATTGCTCTTGCTATCCACGATGTGTACCGGGATAGCGGATTCCTTCGCGGCCTGGCGGGCCGATTCGATGGTACCGCTCATGGCACTGCTAATGACGATCACCAAAATTTCATCTGCACCGCTGGCGGCCGCCCTGCCAAAAGCGTCTAAGAAAGCCTTGGGCGTGGGTTGTGAAGTGGTGGGGTGCTGTGCTTCTTTTTGCAGACGCTCGTAGAATTGTTCGGCGGATAGTTCGACCCCATCCAGGTATTGCTGGTTCCCAAAGACAATTGTCAGGGGGACGACAATGATCTTGTATTTCTCGATCCATTCAGAGGGGATATCGCACGTGCTGTCTGTCACCAAGGCAATAGAATGAGCCATATTTTCTCACATTCATTATAGTTTATTGCATAAGGAATTATAAAGGACATGATGGATTTCGGGAGTGATTTAAGGTATATTCCGAAGTTACATTTATTGATAACGCCTTTATTTTGCATTAAGTGTCTCAGGAAAAGAGCTGATTGGGAGAAGTGATTGTCTGTGATTAATTCGCTGTGAACAATTTTGTAGCATGAAGAGGAAATAGCCTTGAGAAAAGGCGACTTTGAGAGATAAAATAGATAGTTATTAGTAGACAAGTAGAAAGTTAAAAAACGTAAAAATATGGATAAATTTGTAAAAGTTATTAAATAATCTGGGCAAAAATTTATTCTATAGGCGCGTAATTGTGATCGTTTGAAAAGAAATACTGTTTGGTGGCTGTTTCAAACAGGTAGCGCAATTAAGAGTGAAAAATGTCAATCCTGACTGTAACATTGCATCCTGCAGTTGATAAATTCGTTCGCACTTCCAAATTGGTGCCGGATGGGATCAGCCGTGTGGAAATTGTCTCCATCTATGCCGGTGGAAAAGGCAACAATGTCGCCAGAGCATTAACACGGATGGGAGCGCCAGTCATTGCCACTGGGTTCCAGGGCGGTTATACAGGGACTTTGATCGAGCAGTCTTTAAAGGCGGAAGGGATTGAGACGGATTTTGTCGTTTGCAAATCCAGCATTCGTACTTCAACGCTCATCCAGGAACGTGACACTGGCCGCACATTTGCTGTTTATGAACCAGGCCAGCAGGTCGAACAGCAGGAAATCGATGCATTGATAGACAAATTCATAGGGCTTTTGGAAAAAACCTCCATCTGTTTGTTGTGTGGATCGGGTCAGTCTGAAGAATTATCCCGGGTTTATCCTAGAATGATCAAGCTTGCCAAAGGAAAAGACGTCCGTTGTTTGGTAGATAGCTCGGGAGTTGCGCTCGAAAAAGCATTGGAAGCCTGCCCCTTTATGTTAAAGGTTAACACTGAAGAGTTATCCGGCCTCATCGACCGGAAGCTGGGGACCGAAGCAGAACAGGTGGCAGCGCTTTTGCAGCTTCACAAAAAAGGCATCCCACTGGTGGCAGTGAGCCGCGGGCCGGAGGGTCTCATTGTCACGGATGGGAAAGAAATTTGGAAAGCCCGGCTGCAAATGGCGAAAGTTGTCAATGTTGTTGGCTGTGGCGATTCGCTGCTGGCCGGCATAGCCAAATCATTATTGGAAAATAAGTCACTGAGTGAGCTCGCGCGCTGGGGAGTGGCTTGTGGGACGGCAAACACGCAGGTAACCGGCGCCGGTTTCATTAATCTGGGCCTGGTGGAATCGTTGTTACCAAATGTGGAAGTAATACAGCTTCCATTGCCATGATCGTGAATGTATTATTAACTTTAAGGAGGTAGATGAGCCATGGATCAAATCCAGGGATTTCGTGAAATGATTGCAAGTTACGGAGCAGAGATTTATGATCGGCATCTAACCGATGCTTCCGGCGGAAATATCAGTGTGCGAGTAGACGATAAGATCGTCATGACCCCTAAGAAAGCCGGTTCGGTCTGGCATTGGAAACTACGCCCCCAACAGGTTTTGATTTTAGATCTAAAGGGGAACAAATTGGAAGGCGAGGGAGAAGTCTCGCGCGAAGTAAAAGTTCATCTAGCGCTCCTGAATGAGTTTTATCCGGAGGGAACAGCTGTGGTGCATTCGCATGCGCGCAATGTGTTGGTCTTTTGCGCGGCTGAGAAACCCATCCCGCCAGTTTTATATGCCACATCGCCATTTGGAGTTATCGAACAATGCAAAGATGCCAGCAGTGGCACAGATGATCTGGCCCGGTTTGTCGCTGATAAGATCCGTGAAATAGGTGGAGTGAAGACTGTCAAGGCAGCAGCATGTATGGCGCCCCGTCATGGTCTGTTTGTGTTGGCGCAGAACTTGTATGATGCATTTGATGTCACCGAGCGTATTGATACAAATGCTTATTGTCTATTGATGGGTAAGACTCTAGGTGAGACGGTACCTTTAGTCAGTGAAACGAAAGAGCATAAGGAATATGAGGAGTAGTTTGTAGAAGTGCTGACTGTACTGGAAAATCCAATAGGTTATTTTAAGTGAACTTCTTGTCTGGCGGTCACGGAAAGGGAATTTGGCCCTGGCTATTTCTGTTTATGAAGGAATTACAAAATGAATGATAAGGATAAGACTGCGAAAGAATCCCGCATTTCTGGGAAATTGCCTGCTTCTGAAATCGCAGGGATGATTGACCAGACATTTCTTAAGACCACGGCTACAAAAGAACAGATGATGCGGGTCTGTGAAGAAGTAAAAAGTTATCATTTTTGTGTATTGGCAATCAACCCTTATTGGGTTCCATTTTGCCGAGAATTATTGAAAGACACGTCGAGCAAGATTAGTGCTTCAGTCGGTTTCCCTCTGGGCGCTAATACCACAGCCACAAAAGTTTTTGAAGCCATCGATTCGATCAAGAATGGCGCCGGTGAGGTCGATTTTGTCATGAATGTCAATGCGCTAAAATGTGGCGATTTCTCTACTGTGACTGCCGACATGCGTGAGATCACCAAAGCTTGCCATGATCGCAACGTCGTCGTAAAGGTCATATTAGAAAATTGCCTCCTCACGAATGTCGAGAAAGAAACTGCCTGTAAGATTGCCAAGGAAGAGCAGCTCGATTTTGTGAAGACATCAACCGGGTTATCGACCGGCGGTGCGACGGTTGATGATGTCCGGCTGATGCGGCGTGTGGTTGGGCCTGACATGGGCGTCAAAGCCGCCGGCGGCATTCGCACCTATCAGGATTTATTAAAACTTTGGGAGGCGGGGGCTACCCGCTTTGGCACCAGTGCGGGCGTCACTATTACGAAGGAAGCCTTGGCACTAGGAAATGATTAGAAGTTTTAGTCTGAATTGAAAAATTCCAAGCGAATGACTGATTGAGAGAACCGGAGACTTTAATGTTTCTCCCAAATTTTATCCAGGATGCCCTTCACCTGGGCGTAATCATCTACCAGTAGGTTGGCCAGCAGAGCACGGCTGGCTTTGTTTTTGTCTTTTTCGACCACAGCTTGCGCCGTTAGCATCTCGAATGCACTGTTGCGGAGGATCATCGACTGGACGTCTAGTGGGACTTCGGTTATCCGCGGGTTTTGGAGCACACCATTTTTAAGGGGAACGGACACCTCGATGATGGCGTCCTCCGGCAGCCAGCGGATGGCTTGGCCATTGGTGATGCTTAATATCAATTCTCCCGTCCGTTTTTCGCCCAAAGCCAGTAGAGTGGGGGCGATGATCTTTTCGTACCACACTGCCCCGCGCTCTTCAAGGAAGGCGATGGAATCGCCGGCTTTCCAAGCTTTCATCTTCTTGAGCATGTCGTCATTGATTTGGATCAGTTCTTCTCCCCTGACCGGATGGCCTTTTGCTTTTGCGATGAACCGGTCTGGATGAAAGTAAAACTTTAGGTAATTGGCAGGAATGACACCCAGGGCGCGGACAATCTCGGGGTCAGTCCCCAAATTAGGGATCTTTTCCAGGTTGGCTAATGCCTGTGGCATGTAATTTTCGCCATGGTAACGCAAGCCGGTAAGCCAACCGAAATGGTTCATGCCCATCCAATCGAACTCCAGTTCGGCGATGGGGAGCTCCAGCGCCTGGGCTACGCCCATCGTCAAGGTGACCGGCATGTCGCAAATGCCCACGACCTTCAAAGAAGTGTAGTGTTGGATGGCGTATTGGACGATGCTGCTGGGATTGGTTAAGTTAATGAAGGTTGTTTGAGGGGCAAGCTTTTCGATCTTACGGCAATATTCCAGAACGACCGGCACGTTGCGTATGGCGCTATTGAATCCGCCGGGTCCGACCGATTCCTCGCCAGGGATGTTGAATTGCAGTGGAAAAGTTTCATCGAACACCCGGCTTTGCAACCCGCCCACCCGGATCTGATTTAAAATAAGGTTGGCATTGGTGAGTGCCTCTTGCTCATTGGTGCTGGTGTGGACTTGGACGTCGAGATTCTTGAAGCTTGAAATGATAGCCTGGGACAATTGCTGGACGGCAGCCAGCTTTTCACGGTCGTGTCCCAGGAGTACGACATCGTAAGCAGAGCGCGCATCGTTTTTGCCGAATGCCTCGAATAACTTTGGGGTCGCCAGAGCACTTCCGCCCAAAATGGTAATTTTGATTCGGTTATCCATAGAAAGTTATTTATTAGCCAACGAATAAGTCATAGTTTTATTATTTAAAAATTATAATTCATTAAATAATCCCTTGCAGTTTATCCGGTTTTTATCACCAAGAATCACAAAGTTATATATAAGATGCTAGGAAAGAATGGCAAAACCGTCATTAAAGAATCGGCTATGACGAAATGACCATCATCCACCAAGGCTAAAATTTGTGCTGTAAAACTTGTTAAAGTCTGCATCGGTGAATTGCGCGGGATATTCTTAGTTACACTATTCTTTGATAACATGTGGACAACTTCTTATTTCCAAAGCCAATATGAACGCCCCAATCTGTCTTTTCGGATGATGGGTTACCCTGAATATTTCAATTGATCATTTATATGCGGCAAGTCCCAGAAAGCATACCTCTGGGACTTGCTTTTTCCTAGCAGATCTCTTGGAGGATTATCTGCATTGAGTGGGTTAGATGATATTTTGTTCAAAATGATAGAAATCGCAGATAGCGCCGATTTCGTTTGGCAGCAACCCCTCACCTTGCCCACCAGAGGCTAGATTGAAAAATTCATACCGCGCCCCGGCTTCAGTAAATTCAATTAGGTCCAGCGCATTCTTCAGACCAATCTCTGACCTGGCAACAATACCATGTTTCGCCCAAACAATCACCCGATTGGTTTTCAGCGCGTTAAGCGAGGCATTCATTAAGTCATCACTGCCCGGGACACAGAATGGTACCCACCCCAATCCTTCCGGGATATGTGTGATCATCTCTGGCTGCCAGCACAGCACACGGCGAGTAAGCATGTGCGCGTTTTGATAGGTGGGAATGTTTGAGAGAAAAGTTAGATACGGCGGGTGGGTATGGACCAGGGCATGAAAATTAGCCCCGGTGGCAACGATTTGCTGGCAATGGCTGGCTAGATGAGAGTTAAACTCACTGGTCGGTTTCTCGAAACAGCGTTGAGGTGAACGGAAAAGTGAACCGGTTTTACCATCGGCATGGATCTGTACAATGCATAGATATCGAGCTGGATTGCGGTAGATTTCAGGAAGGCGGCAGCCCGAACCGGTAACAATTAAGGTGAATCCAGCCAGTTTGGGTATAAATACTGGCAATTTGACCTGGATTTGTTCACTTAACAATTTATCGGGTTCGCAGGGCCAATTAAAACACACCGATATATTCCCAGAAGAGCCTTCACAGCAATTTAGCTCAGAAAGCCGGGCGCCAACTTCACCAATTTCTGTAAAATATTCTTCCAATTTTGGATAAGGTGGTTGAATAAGCATTTAGATTATTTGCCTTTCCGATTTATTCATTAATTGTCACACGCTGTTTGATGACGCAAAAAGCTCAGATCACACGATCACTGCCACCATCCATTGGCACCTGTGCGCCGGTGGTTTTTTCAAAAAGCGGCCCGCACATTTCAGTGAGCATTTCTGCAACATCCCGGCTGGTAAGCTCGACGTGCAGAACATTATTCGTTTTATATTGTGCGATGGTCATGTTGTAATTGGCAGCTCGGTTTTTGAGTACCTCGTCAGTCCAAAGTCCTGTATCGAATACGGCATGTGGATTGACAATATTGACATTAATATGATCCTTGCCCCATTCAAGCGCAGCTACTCTTGCCAGTTGTGTCAAGGCTGCTTTTGAGGCTGAGTAAGATGCCGCGGCGGGGCCGGGCGCCGGAACGTTACGCGAAGAGTTCACGGCCACACGTCCATGCCGGGCAGCTAGTTTGAATAACGGGTATGACTCTCGAAGCAGGATTAGATTGGCATCAACATTTATGTTGAACGATTTGTGCCATTCGGCTAATTGTAATGCTTCAATCTTGCAACTCGCCGGGAAGATGCCGGCATTCAATACAAGCATATCCAGACCGCCAAAAGTCTGAACCGTTGTTTCCAATGCATTGATGATCTCTGCTTCATTCGATAAATCACAGATGATACCCAGAAATGCAGGATTTTTATTTAAATTAGTGATCGCCGGATTGATATCCAGTCCTACAACGGCGGCGCCGCGTTCTAAAAGAGATTCCACACAGGCTTTTCCGATCCCTGAGGCTGCACCAGTAATCAGTGCTACTTCTCCTGCGAAAAGGTTGTTTCCTTTTGCAGCCAATTTTAACTGCCGGTTTTTAATTTCGTCTTCCAAAGTAATTTGTTGTGCAGATTTAGTTTGTTTAATCGCAGATTTAGCAGTTGCTAAAACGTTTACACTTGTTTCAAAAACCAACTGCGCCTCGGCAGCTGTGCGACCTGATGTGCAGATGCCCAAGTCTTTATCTAAGATAAGGCGCGGAGCGAGATCTGTAACATCTACATTGGAAAATATATTTTGTAATTTTGCAGAATACGAAGTGACATTTCTGCCTGTCAAGGGCAGGATACCGAAGCGATTGAACGTATTTTTTGTTAAAGCGGAGCATTCAAAAAGTTGTGCAATTGAATGATCATGCGCAATTTTGAGACTGTCAGGGTCATTGTGGCAGGCAAGGATCATGGGCCTACCAGCAGCCGCTGAAATGGCTTTGCGTAATTCTGCGATGACTAGCCGACTGTATTGTGTCGAAATATTTTCTTGATTTTTCATATTGTATCCCTTTCCTGAACATGTACACTAGGAGGGGAGCCGTCGGCTCCCCCCCATCACAATAAAGAACTTAGCTGATAGCGTTTTTCATATGCTCGAACAACTCAAAGGCTTCTTTTGGAGTTGCTTTTTCATGGATAACGGCTTTGAGCGCTCTGGCCATGCCTCGTGGGCAGACATTTTGCCAGATATTGCGTCCTAAATTTACACCAATGGCACCTTTCTGCATGCCGTCATAAACAAATTTTAGCACTTCAAGTTCTGAATCAGTCTTTGGACCACCTGCGATGACCACTGGCACCGGACAACCATTGACCACTTTTTCGAAATCGTTGCAGAAATAGGTTTTAACTACATCCGCACCTGCTTCAGCGCAAACCCGACAGGCCATAGACAAGAAACGCGCCTCTTTTTTCTGATCCATTTCGCGGCCAACTGCTGTCACAGCCATGACTGGAATGCCATAAGGCGCACACGCATCCACTAGCTTGTTGAGGCCCATTAAAGTTTGGTGCTCGTATTCGCTCCCGATATAGACCGAATAACCCACTGCAGATACGTTAAGGCGCAGGATTTCGTCAATTCCAACTGAAACCTCTTCGTTTGACAAGTCTTTGCTGATAATGCTATTTCCACCCGATACTCGCAGAATAATAGGTGTTTTAGTGTTAGGCTTAATTGAGTGGCGTAATGAGCCGCGTGGAACAAATACCGCATCCACAAATTCTTGTAGAGGCTCAAATGCTCGCTCTACCTGTTCTAGTCCATGTGTCGGGCCCTGAAAGTAACCATGGTCCATTGCAAGATAAAAGCAATGGCCATCTTCTAGAATCAGTTTCGATAAACGGTTATTAAAACCCCAATCCATGTCATGCCTCCTTAATTATTAAAAATGTGACAATTTTTCTAGGCTGGACGAATGACCAAATAACCTTTGCTGATCAGCCATAGGTGAAACTCGTGACAACTATGCAAACAACCTGTCTGGCAAATCGACTTCAATGAATTATAGCTTTCGGTATTGGGCTGATCCTTGTTTAATAAAATTTGCACCGGGCAGTGGATATCATTGCAAAATTCCCGACGTTGGTAATCAATGTAACCTTCAATGGACATTGTTTCCTCCTGTATTCTCAGTATTTTACAAATATAGAACTTAGCATAAGGTCAAAAAGACCTTTTTCTTAAAGCCTAAATATTGCTGAAAACCTGTATTATTAAGCCTTGAACAAATGCTTATTATGTGCAATAATGTGCATAAACATTATAGCAATAAAAACTTTTAGTGTCAATTACTCATTTGAAGCAAATGGCTAGTAGAATTTGATCTGCTTATGTGCAAATCAAAAACTTACAGAGACGACCTTGAAATTTTTTGGATTATCTTATAGCTGAACAAAGTCATTCAAAAGCTCTGTTCAAGCACCTGCTTTTGAAACAAAAAGAGCCAAGAATTTTCAGCTGACAGAATCTGGATATACAGTGAAAGAGGTGATTAGATGACTGTTCAAACAACTGATATTTCAACAACATTATTTGTAGTTCTAGCTGCCATCTGGTTGATTGTTCTGGCAGCAGGCCGGTACCAGTTAAAAAAGGTCAAAGAGCGTACCGTCGAGTTGGTGCTCTCAGAAGCCAAGGTGGAACTCAAAAAAGACCCGTCCTTGACGATCGAAGGTTTTTACAAATTTATCTATCCAAAGTGGTGCCAAATGCTTAAGTCAACGGCTTTATTTATTCCTCATAAGACTGAACTATGGCCGATGCCCGCCAGCCCGAATTATGTAAAAAATCGTATCAGATTCTTGCCTGAGGTCGTTGGCCTTTTTCTCGCCAACAATAAAATCGTGCTTGTGGGGGTTGAAATTGAGCCCGATCATATTGAATCCGACGTAGTTGAGACTGAATTAAGAAGCCCAAAATTTGGCTTATTTGAACAACTTTGCAACTTATTCACAAATAACCACAAAAAGTATTGACAAACATTTTTTTTCGAGCTACAGTATGAACAATATTGCGCATATAAAGAAATTGTGCAATCAATAATTATTTGCCGATCTTCCCGATCAATGAAATTATCCTTACAGGTAGAAAATATTAATAATTATGAAGTTGATACCAGTGATAGTAATGAAATCAAAGCAAACAGTGATTTTCTACGAAAGGAGGCGAAATCCCAGAATTGTGATTAAACCCATGTAAACTAATCAAAAAATTGCAAGTACCAACTTTCTGTAAGCCCAAATTTAGAAGGAGGATTTTGCTATGTGGTTATCTTTCCTGCAATGGCTAAGTGACGTTTTCAACACATTTGGATCAACTATTTTTGTGCCCCTGATTATTTTTGCCATTTGCTTGATTCTGGGCGTTACTGCAAAAAAGGCAATGTTCTCAGCTCTATATGCCGGTATCGGTTTAACCGGCTTTGGCTGGTTAACCAGTCAATACATTCCGATCATTGTCCCTGCTGTCCAGAACTTGGTAAAAACCACCGGTCTTAATTTGCCAGTGGTTGATATTGGCTGGCAGGCAACTTCAGTGATCGCCTACGCAACACAAGCCGGTATGATATTCTTGGGCGTTGGGCTTCTGTTCCAGATCATTCTTTTCCTCGTTAAATTCACTAATTTGTTCATACCCGGTGACTTGTGGAATAACTATTCCTACATGGCATGGGGGTCATTGATTTACGTTGTCACCAAGGATATCTGGCTGTCTTTAGCACTGATGCTGATCATGGTGCTCTACAACGTAATTTTCATTGAGATGAACCAAAAACGTTGGTCAACCTATTACGGTTATCCTAACGCCAGTATCCCCGCTTTGCACATTTGTCCCGGAACTCCTCTTGCAGTTGTTGGCAATTGGCTGCTTAATAAATTGGGCGCTTATAAGATCCGTGTACGTCCAGATGCCCTGCAAAAACGATTGGGTATCTTTGGCGAGCCGATTGTGTTAGGCTTGATCCTGGGTGTTTTGATCGGTTTTCTTGGCCATCTGAATAATCTGAATCTAATGGCCTCCTGGGCCAACATCCTGATTATCGGCGTTTCGACCTCTGCTGTGATGGCCATTTTCCCGCGTGTTGCTAACATCTTTGCATCAGCATTTATGCCTATTACCGAAGCAGCCCGCAAGCGAACGACGAATGTTAAAGTCGGCGATGAGTTTTACATCGGTGTCAATGATGCCACTGGTTATGGTGAACCTGCGACGTTAATCTCTGGTATCATCCTGATTCCGGTTATGCTTTTGATGTGCGCCATTTTGCCCGGCAACCAAACTTTGCTATTGGTTGACTTAATCGCCATCCCGTTCATTATTCAACCATTTGTTGCTGCCACTAATGGCAATATCTTTAAGACCGTTGTCCTCGCGACGATTGAGTTCTCAATCGGTCTTTATATCTGCACCTGGACAGCTCCCCTTTTCACCCAAGTTTATTCACAATTCGCTACAACGAAGTTAGCACCAGGAGCTCTAGTAACAGCAGGCATGATCTTAAATAAGCCAATTGTCGGTGGCTTAATTTTCATGCCGGTTCTGAATTGGGGCTGGACAGCAATTGCTGTTTTGCTCGTCGTGTATGTGCCGATTTACATTCTTTTCAAAAAGAATAAGGTAAAAATCCAGAATTTCATGGAAGAACAGGCCGCTCTGGACGTAGAAACCGAAGCGTAAAGCTTAAGTAACACTTTTCTTTGGGGGTGTCCCAACCATGTGGCTGATGGATACCCCCAAAGAATATTTGGTAAGTGGGAAATACAAAGAAAACTATTGATGGGCAAAAATATTTGAGATAGCCAGAAATGCCCTATTAAATATCGCTTATTCTCATTTGGAGCATTGTAATGGCAAATATTCTGATCGATAAACGATTAATGGTAGTGAAGCTTAACTGTAAAACAAAAGAAGAAGTGTTGGGTGCTTTGAGCGAAAAGTTGCGTGCACTCGATTTAGTTACAGAAGACTTTCAAAAGCATTTATTAGAACGTGAAGAATCCTTCCCAACTGGGTTACTGGCGAGTATTCCACTGGCGTTGTGCCATACTGAGGCGCAATATGTGAAGCGAAGTTCCATGTGTGCAGCATCACTTATGCATCCTGTGGAATTTCATGAAATGGGAAACCCAGAAGGTCTTGTAAATGCCGAGATCGTTTTTTTGCTTGCTTTAAATGATCCGAAAGAACAGGTGCCCTGGTTGAAAAAAATGGCCTTAATTTTTAAAGATGAAACCGCGTTAAAAACAATAAAAGATGCACCCTCAGCAGAAGCGCTGGCTACTTTCATGAAATCAGTCTTAAACTAGTTACTTATTGGGATAATTTGCAACTAATGAGCAAAATTACTGATATAATTTGAATAAGTGTTTATTGAATAAATTCGATAAGCTGTTGGAGGAAAACGCAGATGAGTAGAAAACTTCATATTTTGGCTGTTTGTGGTTCTGGTGTTGTAAGTTGCTCAATGATAGGGCAGAAAGTAAAAGAAATGCTTGAGCCATATGGAATTAAAGCAGATGTAACCGGTCTACTGCCACAATCAGTGAAAGAATATGTTGATCGCGGCGGTGTTGACTTCGTTATTGCTACCAGCCCTGTTCCTGGTCCGATCAATGTGCCCTTGATTAAGGGTGTTGGACTACTGACTGGTTTTGGTGAAGAAGAAATAAACAAACAAATTATTGAAACTGCGCAAAAAATATTAGCAAACGAGGCAAGTAAATAGTATATTTAACCCTGGTAATATTTTGTCTTACGCCAAATTCATCTAGGCTCGTTAATTGTGTTATAGAATTCGATTAATTAACTTAATCGAATTCTGTATAGGTTTAGTAGAATTTTAAAATTAAATACTTCCACACCTCTTCTTCAAGAGGAATCTCTTGAAGGTTTATGTTTAGAAGAATTCTTTATGTCTGATATTAAAAAGATTGAATTGATGGCGCGTGTTGCGCTTCTGTACTATAACGAACGCCGCAATCAGATTGAAATTGGGAAGATGCTAAATATTTCCCATTCTACTGTTTCACGCTTATTGAAAGAAGCACGCGAAACTGGTCTGATTGAAATCGTTATTCGCAATCCAGTATCTACCATCCCAACGCTTGAAAAAGAGCTTGAGGAAAAATTTGGACTCAAGCAAGCGCGAGTACTGTCAGCTTCTGAGGATTCTTATCAGGGACTTGTCAGAGATGTTGCTCAGTTAGCCGCGCGGACGCTCGAATCCTATTTGAAAGATGGCCAAACACTCAGTATTTCACTAGGTATGGCTGTGGCGTCCACCGTGCATGCCATGCGTGCTACCAACCCGATCCATGTGCGGGTGGCGCGTTTGCAAGGAGCAACGGATAATGAATTGCGCGAAGGTACTGATCTGGTGCAGACACTAGCATCTTCCTTCGGTGGTGAATTTAAAATCATTCCTTCTCCTTGGAAATTAAAAGATCCGGGAATTTGTGCAGTGCTCCTCCAGGAGCCGGCAATCCGTGAATCTATTGAGGTGGCTGAAAAAGCGGATGTGGCTTTAGTGGGCATTGGTTCTATGAATCCGACATTTTCTACAATTTTGCGAAATGAATTAATTTCTCTAGAAGAACTTCACGAAATACAGCAGCAAGGGGCAGTTGGCGAGATCTGTGGCAAATATTTTGACATTAATGGAAATGTGTTGGATGTGCATTTTAACCGTTGCACGATCAGTGTTGATATTCGTTGTTTGCGTGAAATTCCAATTGTCGTAGGTGTTGTGGCTAGCGCCCAAAAAGCCGAAGCGATGTTGGGGGCCATCCGAGGTCGGTTCATTAATGTTCTGGTGACTGATTCTGGCGCTGCTCGGGCATTGCTGGCTTTGGATGATGAAAAACAACTTGGCAAGTAAAAAATCAGAAATTTATTAATTCAGCCAGGTTGTTATTAGTGGCTTGAATTGTTAAATAATGGATTTTATCTTTGGCCGAGATCAAAGTAGAAGTCACTTCGAGCGGCAGGGGGAAGTGCTCGATATGGCCAATGACGTATTCACAAGGAGCGTCGATAGCGGCGGGCATTTTCAGAAGCGGAAGGTGGCCGATTCGTCGGGCTGGGTACTGATCGATCAGGAATGGTCATCTTCCTGATAGCTTCGCGAGCACTTACACACAAAAATGGCCGGCATTTATTGCCAGCCAAGTTTTTAATGTAAGCTTCCAGGCAAAGAAGCGATTGGCTAGTTGACCACAAACTTTGCGCCTTCGCGCAGCGCCTGGTAGTTGAGCGGCAGCGTCTTTTACTTCCGGAAGTGAGGTTTGTCAAATAATAATTCATCTTTCCCAAACGGTAAATATTAATCTAATTTAAAGTATAGGGAAACTAAGGAAATCGATAGAATTTGAAAACAATGGGCAGAAAGCTATCTTTTGGTCAATAACAACACCTATTACGAGATTCCTTGCAGTTAATCCCCGTTGTTGATATAAATGTGTTTGCAAACAGCCAAACCAGTGATGAGGTTTATTCCACATGACTCTTCAGATGCTTTCTTTTTTCGTTTTACAGGTGGGGCATGGTCGAAACTCACGTTAATAAGCGGTCGGGGATAATTCAACGCCTTCCAATTCCAGAAATAATTGCTTTAGCCGGGCTGGTCCTTTATGCGGTGCAAGCGGTTATTTTTTCGCATATTCGGATGCCCAATATTGACGAAGGGTCTTACCTGCTGAAGGGTCTGCTCTTTGCCAAGGGGGTTTACGTTCCTTTCCAGTCATATGGTTTTTGGATGAACAAGATGTATCTGTCCTTCTTAATTTGGGGATGGATACAGGTACTGTTCGGGGCCGGCTTGCAAGCGCCGCGTTTTTTCGCAGTGTTATTCAGCATTCTCTCTGTGATCGGAACATGGATCATTGCCCGGCGGTTGAGCAATTGTTGGCTGGCTGCTCTGGCGGTCTGGGTGTTGGCACTCAATCCTTCCCTGAACAGCACTTACAGTATCGCCAATTCCCAAGTTTTGGTCATCGTCATGCTCGTTTGGATACTTGTGTTGACCCTGGGTTCGGATCGACCGCTATGGCAAATTATCCTGGGTTCTCTACTGGCGGGGATCATTGTATTGACGCGGGAGAATATGATATTCGTTCCCCCGTTATTGATCTTGTATATATTCTGGGAACATGGAAAACGGAAAGGTTTTTTTGCATTGGCCGCTTTCAGCATTGTTCTGATCATCGGGCATCTTATTTATTGGCCGGATATCATGCAATTATGGCTTAAGTGGCTGCCTTTCAATTCAATTTTGGGCTTGCAACAAACCACCGCGACTGCGGCCGGGGCTGGAAATTCCACAATATCCCTTTCCTCGCGCATCAACAGCCTGGCGTTGACGATCCGCAACCATTTTGTGCCTTTCATTGGCAGTATTCTTGTCCTCTTCCTCTGGCCCAAAAAAGAAGCCTGGCCTTCACGCTCCCTTTTCCGTGCTGCCGTATTCTTGGCCGTATCATTTTTTATTTTACTGATCACCCATGCATGGGCATCACTGGGGGATGTATATTGCGTTTATTGTTTTACAAACTATTTCGCGTTTTGGGGTGATGTTGGGTTGCTTTTGGTGGTGATCACGTTGGGAGCTTTAAATAAAACCCCTTCGTGGTTTTCGAGACTTGCAATCATTACCGGACTGATCATGGTCAGTTCTGCAGTATTCTATTCATGGTCCGAACAAATTGGCGCCTGGCTATTGAATTTGCCTGTTCCTCGCGTCCAAAACGGTTGGCTAGCACCTGGTTGGACTACGCTTTGGCACCTGATCAATAATAAGTATCATGTGGTTTATGCGGATGCACGCCAATACGTCCCTGCCGTTGTGGGGCTATTGGTCGGTGTACTGTTGTTTTTGGTTTTGTTTTTGGTGTTTCAGAAATATCTTCATAAGAAGAATTTCAGTTTTGCTTATTTTTCGGCAATGGTATTCCTTGCCATTGGATTTTTATTGACCCCGCTGATGTCTTGGCCAATTTCTGATCCCTTATGTAATAGCAACGTGGTCGATTCCTTCCAACAGATCGGCACGCAAGTCTCCCAGATCATTCCCAGTGGAGGGAAAGTCTATCTGGATGGCACGATCACTGCCATCCCGCTGTTATATGCAAACAATTATGTGATCCTTCCCCCGCAAGTGAATGGATCATATTCTCGTAAATCAAGTGGCGACGCAAATAGTCTGCTGGAACGCGGCCTTTGGAGCGATGAAATTGCGTTCACCTGGCGTGACCAGGCTGACGTTTTTATCATCAGTGGGAATCGGATCGATTCGTGGAATGGTTTCTTCTCTCCTGAAAAATACGACCTGTTGCAGTTCCCGCCTGATGAGTTCTCGTGCCCGGTGCCTGATTACGTGGACGTATATTACAAGAAACCGTGATCACCAACACAAAACGATCGCAGGTATTTGGTTGTGCCTGAATTTGTTGATATTCGCAATTTTTCGAAGAAAACCAGTAAGTAAACGCACATGATCAGTAATATTGTATATAATGATGATTGAGTTTGGTATTGCGGCTGGGTCTCAAAGCAATGACATTATTTCATTTTATCCAGAAAGGCCGATTGCTCAATATCGGTGAACGGTTCAATGGACTTAACCCTAATTATTCCCGTCTATAACGAAGAGCAGAATTTGGTCCCTTTGAGCGATGCGGTAAGGAAGTCTATCGAACCGTTGAAACTCGATTGGGAGATCATATTTGTCGATGATGGTAGCATCGATCATAGCGTGGAAATATTGAAAGGCTTCGAACAGGAAGATCAAGCCCATATCCGGGTGGTAGAGCTAAGGCGTAATTATGGACAGACTGCAGCCATCGCTGCTGGGATCGATCGCGCCCAAGGTGATATCGTCATCTTATTGGATGCCGATCTGCAGAATGACCCGGCGGATATTCCACTTCTCCTGGCAAAGTTGGATGAAGGCTACGATGTCGTCAGCGGATGGCGCAAGGACCGCAAAGATAACTATCTGACACGTACGCTTCCCTCCAATCTCGCCAACGGGCTCATTTCATGGGTGACGGGCCTTCATTTACATGATTATGGCTGTACCCTTAAGGCTTATCGTCGTGAGTTCTTGGGCTCGTTCCATCTTTATGGGGAAATGCATCGCTTCATCCCGGTCTATGCTGAAGCTGCCGGCGCTAAAGTAACCGAGGTGGTGGTCCACCACAATCCCCGAAAACATGGGAAAAGCAATTATGGTCTCGACCGGGCGGTTAAAGTTGTCCTTGATTTGTTCACGGTCAAATTTCTGATGAGCTATTCTGCGAAACCGATGCGGCTGTTTGGCGGTGTGGGATTGGGATTAATGGCGTCTAGCCTGGTCGTGTTCGCATTTCTGGTGGTGCGAAAATTCCTGCTTTTTACATCGATCTTGGAATCACCCCTTTTCCAGATCAGCATTGTCGTTTTCATCCTTGGCTTTCAATCCCTGCTGATGGGCTTGATAGCCGAGTTGCTGATCCGTACTTATCATGAAGCGCAAGGAAAATCCATTTATACGGTTCGCACCGTGGTCAACGATAAAACCAAGAAATAACAACACATGCGCATCCTGGTTATCAACCATGAATATCCTCCCATAGGTGGTGGAGGGGGGCAGTCGTGCCAGGCAATTGTAAATGAACTGGCACGCAGGGGGCATGAAATCACCGTTCTCACCGCGCATTTGAAGGGGCTCCCCAGAGAAGAGCTCATTAACAATGTTCGGCTGATCCGCCTGCCTTCTTTTAGGAAACAACCCTATAAAGCTGGCTTCCTGACGATGGGTTTGTTCGTCATTTCTGCCATTAACGCGGGCTATAAGATCGTCCGTGATTGGCGTCCCGACCTGATCCATGTGCACTTTGCTGTTCCAGGTGGGGCGGTTGCCTGGGTTCTCCATCGAATGACCGGAATACCATACGTGCTCACCGCACACCTGGGCGATGTGCCCGGTGGGGTGCCCGAAAAGACCGATAGGTGGTTTCGTTGGGTCTATCTGTTGACGGCGTCTATTTGGAAACACGCTGCCCGCAGTACGGCGGTCAGTTCATTCACGGCTTCACTGACCTATAAGCAGTATGGGATAACTCCCCAGATAATCCCCAACGGTTTGGATATCAAGGCCATTGGGACCGGGCAATTATCAATCCATGAGCCGCCGGCTGTCATATTTGTTGGACGGTTTGTGCAGCAAAAGAATCTCATGGAACTGGTAGAGGTTTTGAATTTGGTGCGCGATGTGCCATGGCGTTGCATGTTGGTAGGAGATGGGCCGCTTCGCAGGGAGATTCAGGGTCGCATCGATGAATTGAGCTTGAAAGATCGATTCACATTGACTGGTTGGGCCACACAGGACGAAGCGCAACACTATTTAGAACAGAGCGATATCCTTTTCATGCCTTCTTTGTCCGAAGGATTGCCAATGGTCGGGATTCAAGCGCTGGCTTGCGGATTGGCTATCGTGGCAAACAATGTGGGAGGGTTTTCGGACCTGGTGGAACAAAACTTTAACGGCTATCTTGCAGAACCGGGTGATCGAAATGCACTTTCTGGCGCATTACGCCGATTTCTGTCTGACCACCAGACTCTCCTAAAGGCCCGCAAGAACAGCCTGGAACACGCCAGTCGGTTTGATATAAAAGCGGTAGTAGATAGCTACGAGTTCGTTTTTCGTGAAGTTATTGCAGGCCAAGATTGAAATCGATATAGACTTGTGGGCAAAGTCTATTTGTGGAAATGGGGAAGCTTGAGCCCCCAATAATGGGCGTATGCACCCATAAGATCAGAAAGAATTCGATGGGTTAAAAAAACAAACCGCCCCTCAGGAGGGGCGGTTTTCGTGATGCCAAGGGAGTAGAACGGCTTGCAAGTATTCCAACAGCCAATTGAACCCAACGCCAATGATTGAGATGATAATTAAAACTGCGTACAAATTTGTCATTCGCATGGTTTCCCATGCCAGCCACAAAACAGATCCCAGGCCATCGTTACCCCACATCATCTCGACTCCAACGGTGATCATTAATGCAGCCTGGAAGGATAAACGGAATCCACTCAAAACGAACGGCATACTTCCTGGAAGGACGACTTTTCGAAATATATCAAAGGGAGATGCACCGTAGTTTTCAATGACTTCATAATAGTTCGGGTTGATTTGCGCTACCCCAACCATGGCATTAATGAGCATTGGAAAAAATGCGCTGATGCTGACCATTACGGTGCGCGATGTCTCTCCCAGCCCGAAGATGATCAGAGCCATGGGCAGGAGGGTTAGCTTGGGAATGGGGAGCAATGCAGAGATAATGGGATCAAGGGTTGCTCGTATGGGCTTTGACCATCCCATGATCAATCCCAAGATCAGGCCAATTCCGCCGCCGATGATAATGCCGATGAACATCCTGGATAAGGAGATAAGCGTATCCTTCGTATATACGCCATGTACCAGATCAATAAAAAATGATTGGATGATCACCGTGGGGGGTGGGAAAATGAGTGCAGAAATCTTACCGGTCCGGGCACAAATTTCCCAAATCGCAAGAAACCCAAAAACCAAACCAAAAGTGATCAGATGTTCGCGGGTATACTTGGTATTCTTTTGCATACGAATCTCAAATCAATTCCAATTCTTTGCGTACTTCTTGCTCCAGCAAACTCCATATCTGCGAACGTATCTCAAGGAACCTTGGGTCGTCCTTTGATTTCAGGTCGCGGGGGCGACTCATGGGTACGACGATCGTTTGTTGTATCTTACCGGGCCGGTCACTGAGCACGATGATACGGTCGCTCAATAGAATGGCTTCGTCGATGTCATGCGTTACGAACAGGACCGTTTTGCGTTCCCTAAACCAGAGGTTCAACAATTCTTCTTGAAGAATGGTCCGCGTTTGGGCATCCAGCGCTCCAAAGGGCTCATCCATGAGCAATACGTCTGGATTGGTGAGGAAAGCGCGCGCCAGGGCTACTCGTTGCTGCATGCCCCCTGATAGTTCATGAGGATAGTTTTTTTCGAAACCGCCCAGCTTGACCAGTTTCATAAAATCAAGTGCGCGTTTTTCACGAATGGCCTTGGGGACCCCTTGCAGTTCCAGGCCAAGACAAATGTTATCCAATACGGTCAGCCAGGGGAGCAACCCCTTATCCTGGAATACCAGGATCGCTTTGGGGTTTTTGATACCACGGTAGATGATTTGGCCTGTATCCTGCTTGATCAACCCTGCTGCAATTCGCAGCAAGGTGGTCTTTCCACAACCGCTGGGGCCTACAATAGCAACAAATTCATGCTCCTCGATTGTAAAATCGACCTTATCAAGGGCTTCAACTTCGTGGTCTGTATTTTTGGCAAACTTTTTGCTGATATTGTTGAAGATAATCGTCATTGATCTATTGTTCTCGTTGATACTTTATTCGAGGAGTCCTTGAATTATACCTGCAACCTGGCTGACGGCGGGTTCGAATAGTATACTTCCATGGTAACAATCTATTTTGTGGACAACCAGTTCACCCAATTGAACTTTATCCCACCCATTCGACGTCTCGTTCGCTTTGGGTCCTCGCAGCGCTTTGATCAAGACTATCTTCCCTGGATAGGGTTTTGTCTCGTAAACTTGTGCGGCTATGCGGTTTGCCTTTTCGATTCTACGGATGTTTTCTGGTAGTGCAGTGCTTGTGCTTTGTCGTTTTCTGTTTATACGACGGCCTATAAAGCGCCTGGCTTTTTGGATGAATGTTTTTCTATAGAACTGTAGGTAGTCCAGCTTTCCTTGCCAATTCGATCGGAGCAAAATGGAAAGGTGTTTATTAACCAGCATCCTGTAATAGCTGTTTTGATCGTTACGAAAATCTTCTATGGCTGAATCGTCAAAATTATAGGTGTCCAACAAGATTAAGATGGGTGCTTGTTCGCCTCTGCTGAGCAAGTTTTGAGCAACTTCGTAAGCAATTTTCCCTCCCACAGACTCGCCAACCAGGATGTATGGGCCATGAAGATATAGCTCTTCCATTTCTCTCAAATAACGGGCTGCCATAGATTCTACCGAGTGAAAAGAATTGCCATTCTCATTTTCCATCAAATCCTGACAGGCATAGATCGGTATTCGTTCGTCCAGTTTCTTGGCCAGATGACGTATGCGCGTGGGATAGCCACCTTTTCCAGGAATAAAAAACAGGGGCGGACGATCTCCGCTTGTTCTGACGGGTATGATCGAGGGGGTATCTTGGGCTGAATCTTTGTTTCGGATCCAGGCTGCTTGCTCGCGAATGGTAGGGGCCTTTAGCAAGACGGTGACCGGCAAATTTCTTCCCAAGGTTTCTTCGACCGCGGCGAACAAAAGAGCGCCCATCAGTGAGTCGCCGCCGACCTCAAAAAAATCATCGGTGACGCCGATTCCTTTAATCCCCAATTGATCTTCCCAAAGTTCCAGTAATTTATCTTCCAGTTCATCGGCGGGAGGGACAAGCTCATTGGCCAGGTTGGGACGGATCATTTCAGGCGGCGGCAATTGGTCGTAGGCGATTTTATTATTGCCGGTACGGGGAAATATTTTCAGGTTGATTAAGTAGTGGGGGAGCGAATGCGCCGGTAATCGTCCTGCCAGGTATCTGCGTAAATCCGGGATGGGGATTTGAGTATCTTCTTTCGACACAAAATAAGTGACCAACCTTTTATTGCCCTTTAAATCCTCAATTGCCTTCGAGGCAACCTCGCTGATGCCAGGGTATGATAGCAAGTGGTTTTCGATGCTGTCAAGTTCGACGCGCATTCCCCTAATCTTGACCATATTATCCATCCGGCCCAGGTGCACCAGTTGACCATCTGGCAGCAATTTCCCCAGGTCGCCGGTTTTGTAGAATTGCCAGCCGGGATGACTGGCATCAGGAATAAACTTTTCCATGGTCAAATTGGGATTATTGATATACCCACGCGCCATGAAGTCTCCGTGGACCACGATTTCTCCTTCTTGTCCTTTGGGCAAAGCATGGCCTTCCTTATCCCAGATGAAAACGTGGAGATCTTTGTAGGGTTTGCCGCTAGGAAGTTGATTCTGATCAAAACCATAATTGGCCGGGTAGATGGTCGCAGCAACCGCTTGGGTTTCAGTGGAATTGAACCCCAAACGTATCTTTTCTACGTTGGGGAAATATTTTTTAATCGCCTTGATGTCGTTGCCAAATCTCTTCTCGCCCCCAAAACTGGTATATCGGATGGAGGGAAAAATGTCATCAGGCTTCAAAATGCTGACGAGACTTCGAAATACTGTTGGGGTCGTTGAGTAGGAAGTAATTTGCTGTTGCCGGATCCAATCCGGCAATCCGGCAATTCCCTCTTCTGAAACACTGTAATAACATAAGGTGATCCCGTTAATGAGTGCAGTGAAGGCGATGCAATGCGGCCCGGCGAAAGTGAACTTGGATGTTTGTAAAAGTCGTTCGTCCTGCGCATATTCGTAAGAAGAAAGTTTTATAAAAACGGCGCGAGTTAAATAACGGTAATCCTCGATTGCTCCTTTAGGTTTTCCCGTTGATCCAGAGGTAAACAATATTTGAACAATGTCTTCCGGCGTGTAATGGACGACGGGATCTTCGATTTCATCTATGTTAGGATATGTATCGATGTTGAGGATCGGGATATTTTCTCCTAGGTGAGAACGAATCTGGTTTTTTAATTCACTGACGGTCAAGACAACTTTGATCTCAGCAACTTTGATCATGTCTAGCAACGTGGATTGGGGGAAGGTTACATCCAATGGGATGAAATAATTTCCGGATTTTAAAACGCCCATCATAGCCGGAATGATTTGATGGGGGTCTTTCATAAATAGTCCAATTCCTATCCCAGTCGTTTCTATATTCTCTTTAATTACCTGATAAATGGCATTGGCTCGTTGATTTGCTTCTTTATAGGTGGTAGAGCCCGTTTTGGTAGCAATAAATATTTTCTCACCATTGAGTTCTATGGAGCGTTTTACATAATCCCAGAAGTTTCCTAGGAGTTCTTCTTTGGTTAATTGGTTTATTTCTTTTGGCAACATTATAGTTCCGCGGATTTGAAGAGCCATTAATAAGGGGTAAGTATGACTCCGTCACTCCTACCCCTTATGCTTTAAACTTAAGCGCACTTAATGAAGAATTAGCCTATTTATTGATCAGCTTTTGTGCTGCAGCCAGAAAACTCATATCCATAAATTGATTTTCGGAGACGGCACTATCTATTAGTCCTTGCGACAAAGCCCATTGCTGAAAACCATTCACGCCTGAGAAATCGATCGATGCGTTTTCGTTGATGGGTAACCAGCATGAATTCTTCAGCGTATCTGTCGCTTCTCCAGTGGCGGTAGAAAGAATCTGCAGATTACTATCTGTTTTACCGAGGTTGTATTGTTGAACGCCTTTTAAGTAGGCTGCCAGGAATCGGGCACCTGCGTCAGGGTTGTCCACAGTTATACTCTTACTAAAGGCCAGTACACTAACCTGATAATTGCCGATGATGTCTTGGGCACTGGCCAGGATTACAGCATTTCCGGCAGCCATTAATTTTGAGAGGTTGAGCTCTGGGGTCACAACGGCAGCGATGGTTTTGTTGTTAAATGCGTCGATATAACTCGTGTTGGGAACGTCATTAAGAGAAACATCTTTCAATGTCAATCCGGCTTGTGCCAGGTAAGTGGCCAGGATATAGGCATCTGGCCCTGTGGCAGTGGAAGCAATTGTCTGACCGGCGAGGTCTTTAGCGGATGTAATTTTGCCGCTATCATAAAGATCTTTTCGAACCACAATAGCTTCATATGTGCATTCTCCGGACCCAAAATGTCCTCGATCGGCTACTACTTTTATATTTGAGTCTTTGGCTATCATGTTTATCAAACCGGAATTCAAAGTCCCGCCATAGATATCGACGGTACCGGCAACAAATAACGCCACGGTCTGTGTAGCTCCACTGGCCGGCACAATTTGCAGATCGATGCCATAATCCTTGAAATAACCCTCAGCTTGTGCAATAAATATTGGGGCGAAGCTGGTGTGTTTTGTCATCGACATTTTCAAAGTGATTGGTGTATAAGCCACCGTTGATGGTGCTGTGGTGCTTGATGCAACTTGAGTATTGGCAGTTGTAGGGATATTTACCACGCTCACTGGTGACGTGGTACTACTGCAAGAGCTGACTAGAAATGTGAAAACAATAATTAATACAAGAAATTTTGCTCGCATGACTCCTCCAAACATGAAAAATTGTAATAATTACCTGATGGGGTTAATTATATATTAAATAATCATGGATATGCAATAAAACGGATATCGTTTTGAAAAATTATGGCTCGATAGGTGATAGTGAACTTGCAAGGACATATCATACATCGAATGTTCACTTGTAGTTGATTTTTGGCGGTTGTAGGAGGTAATGCTTTATTAGTTTTTGCGAATTTAGTATAATGTGTGTCTAGGCTAGGTAAATTATGTTCTCAAACGGAGGAGAAGTGATGAAGAGGAATTTGTTACCTACTTTGCTTGTATTTATCGCGGTTCTATTAAGTAGCTGCAGCGGCGCAACAACTACTGGGGCCAGCCAAAGCTCCACGGCAGTTGACACCGTTGTATCAACCACACAGCCGGTCATGGCAACATCGGCACAAACTGCCACGTACGAGATGGTCACAGTGAAAATTAACAGTTCTTCAGTTCCCAGTTTTGCGCCAATTTTCATCGCAGAAGCAGAGGGGTATTTTACGGAATATGGCATCAAAGTTGATTATGTCACCGTCAATAAGTCGAACGAAGCACTTCCTTTGCTAGTTTCTGGTGACCTGGATGCCTACGCCAGTTCCATTGATGCTGGACTTTTAAATGTCTTGGGTCAGGAGAAAAATGTCAAAGTGGTAGCAGACCGGGGACACATAGCTCCTGGCGATAGCTGCACTTACGTGGGCATTATGGTGCGCAAAGATTTGTATGATAGTGGAAAGATTACCAAAGCGGCGGATTTGAAAGGCCAGATCATCGTATCCACGAATTCCGGGACAAGCGGATATTTTTTAAGCGCATATTTGGCGCAGGCTGGCTTAACTTTAAATGATGTAGTATTAAATAATGTTCCCACAGCCGGTTACGTTGATGCACTCAATAATAAATCGGTGGCTGCAATTGTTGCGCCAGAGCTGTGGGTAACAAAGTTGATGGCTACTGGAAATGCGGTTGTTTTAACCGGAGCGCAAGATGTTGTGGGAACAACACAACTCGCGATCCTGGCCTTTGGTAAGAATCTGCTGGTGGACCACCCGGATGTCGGCGCACGCTTCATGGCTGCTTACTTGAAGGGTGTTCAACAATACAACCTGGGAAAGACCGACCGGAATTTGCAGATCGTGTCTGATGCGACGAAAGTCAGCATTCCAGATCTGAAAACCTCCTGCTGGATACCAATCAGCGTAGATGGTTCGATTAATTTTTCGGGAGTGGACAATTTCCAGAAATGGTCAATCGCACAAGGTCAATTGGCACAACCCATTACCGAGGATCAATTCTGGGATCCGAGCTTCCTTGCCGCAGGGCAAAAGTTGCTCAACCCATAAATATGGTAGAGGCTTTACTATAGATTCTTTTTTTTTGACCTCCAAATTGTTTTTCACCTTTTGTAGGAACTGGTTTGGAGGGTGATTTTGACCGACCAGGAGATACGAGCGCTCAAGTGAATGGAGTTACTTCACCAGTAGATTGAAATAGCGGGGCGGGAAGAACAAGTTTATTCCCGCCTCTTATTATCAAAAGGACATTGATGATGCGTAGTGAATTCACGCGAGATGATTACATTAATAATTATTGGAAATTGGCTAAGCAGACTGTCCGTGAATACGCGGATAAAGAATTTTTGGTCACTAAAAATGGATCATTGACCTATGCCGAAATTAACCAACGGGCCAATGTTATCTTTGCGCGTATCCAGGAACTTGAAAAAGGCAAAACGGGCTTGGGGGTTGGCTTGTTTATGAATGATCACTCCAAGATCATCCCGTCCATGATAGGGATCTTGAAATCCAGAAATTACTTTGTCCCGCTGAGCATGAACTATCCAGAATCGACGCTTCGTTATATGCTCGATAATGCTGAGATTAGAGTCATTTTGACTGTCAGTTCTTATTTAGATCAGATCCGCTCCCTGGTGGGGGATAAAGTCATGATCCTTAACCTCGATGAAGTGGATTTTGAGCAAGAAATTAGCGAACCGGAGGTGAATTATTCTTCGGGTGATATTGTGCAAATTCTATTCACATCAGGCTCGACTGGTCAGCCGAAAGGTGCCATCGAAGACTATCGTTATTTAGGCCGGGCCGCGTTTCTTAAAGTATCAACTCATAGCCTTGAACCGAGTGACCGTGTTTTGCAATTAGCTACATTTGCTTATTCCGGTTTACATCTTCTTGTTTTTAACGCACTGGTGTCCGGCTTTACGATTTGTTATTACGATGTCAAAGAAGATGGCTTTGCTGACTTGCCCAATTGGATTCGCCAGCAACAGATTACTGTTTATCGATCTACTTCTACGCTATTCCGAAGCATGGTCAGTATATTAGGCCCAAATGATAAATTTCCGTGTGTCAACACTGTTCATGTGGGATCAGAGAAGAGGCTTCCTAAGGATATTCAGGATATCAAGAAATATTTTCCTGGTGTGAAGCGAATCCAGCTTGGTTTTGCTTCCACGGAAACGCAGGCTGTTTCTTCTACATTCTTTCCGATCGATTTTAACTTTGGGCAGGATAATCTTCCCTGCGGGGAGCCTTATGAGGATATAAAAGTTTATATTTGGGATGAGCAGGGGTGCCCCTTGCCGCCCGACCAGGAGGGCGAGATCGTTGTCTATGGGGATGTCTTGGCGAGAGGATATATCAATAATTCGAAACTGACCCAGGAGAGGTTTATTCCCGACCCTGATCATCCGGGATGGCAATATTTCAAAACGGGCGATCTGGGGACGCTGCGATCCGATGGTCAATTGGTACACCTAGGCAGGATCGACAACATGGTCAAGATTCGCGGGATCCGAATCGAACTGGAGAGCATCGAGAATTATATACTTTCCTACCCTGGCATTGTCCAGGTTGCCTCTCGAACTTTTGAGGATCACAATGGGAACAAGAGACTGGCTTTATATTTTGTTGCGGAAAAAGGCATTCAAATTCCTGTCTCGGATCTCCGCAAATATTTGGCCGAACGGTTGCCAGCGGCTGTGCTGCCTCATTATTTAATCGAGCTCGATGAATTTCCATTAACCATGAGCGGTAAAGTGGCCATCAACCAATTTCCGCTTCCAAAAATGGTTCGGCCGCCGCTTTCCAATGATTACGTACCCCCTGCCGATGAGCTGGAAAAGCAATTGATGGCGATCTGGGAAGAACAAATCGGCGTCAACGGGGTTGGTGTCACAGACGATTTCTTCGAAGTGGGTGGCGATTCGCTTATCGGTGCGCTCATTTTTGCCGCCATCGAAGAAGCCTTGGGCAAGAATTTGCCGGTCTCGACACTTCTGATTGCCCCCACCATCCGCAAGCAAGCGGAACTGATCCGAAACGAGGATGAGGCACAAAATTATTCACCCATTATTCCCATCAATACCGAGGGTGACCATGCCCCTTTGTTCTTTATTCCGGGCAAAGGCGGTTATCCTACCCGGATCCGTCACCTGGCTAAAAAGATCGATCCTCAGACACCGGTGTTCGCTTTGCAGGATTTGAGCAACGACAACCGGGAGCAGATTTCGCGCTCGATCGAAACCATGGCTGCTTATTACCTGGCCGAGATCAAAAAGCTCTATTCGCATGGCCCCTACGTGCTCATTGGCGAATCATCAGGTGGCAAGATTGCCTACGAAATGGCCCAACAGTTGTTGAAAACCGACAAACAAGTTCCCGTGCTAGTGATGCTGGACACATATAATATGGAAGAGTCAATAAGCGATGGTTATCGCGAAAAGAAGAGTGTGCCTTATTATGAAATGTTGATCAAGAAGCACTTCACCATTCTGTTAAAATCTAATTGGCAAGGGAAAATGGATTATCTGCGGTTCTACCGGGAGATTGGTCAGCAAAGGGTTGAGCGGTTTTTGGAAAGTCACCGTGGAAAATCGAAAAAAACCAGGCAGATTGCGCTTCCGGTAAGCATCCTCCAGATGGAAAAGGTTAACCGTCAGGCGACGCGGGAATACCAGGTGCTCCCTTACCCGGGACGGGTGATCCTTTTCAAGGCCATTCGCGGGCCGGCTTCAAAGAATCCAACCAATGGCTGGAATCGGGTTTCCTTAGGTGAATTGGTCATTCATCCTTTGGATTGCTATCATGGGAGTATCTTGTTCGAGCCGGCAGTGAGTCAAGTGGCTGAGATCATTCAGCGATATATCGAAGAAATTTCATGATAGAGTTATTCATCGCTTGATAAAAGGTCAAACTTACTGAAGGATTCAGGCCGCTTTATGGCTAATCTTCAGCCAGGTTTGATTCCAGTATTGGTACGCCTTTTCCGGAACCTCTTGGGCAACCAACCCTCTTTTTTCACATTCGGCTTTGATCCATCCAAGACTGTGATGGATCATCCCGTGCGGTTGTGCAGGATTCCCAGCCCCGATCCAGTTTGCGCCCTTGTAATCAGGTTTGAATATCGTCGCGGGATAGTACGAGGTGATAAATACCCCTTTTGTGTCGGTGGTACTGACAAAACCATCCAGCATGCTTTGAATTTGGGGCTTCGAAGCGTGGGTCCATATCGAAAGCGCCACGAGAAAATCGAACTTTTCCTTGAAGACATCAAAGTTAAAATCCGAATTATTATCGAAGTGCGGATTCTTTTCCTCGTATAACCCCGGCTCCAAAAGATATTGGAGCCCTGCATCGAGCATTTTCTTGTTGGGCTCTATGCCAAAATAGCGGTTTTTATCAAGGAAGTGAATAAGCCAATATCCCCCACGCAGGCATCCGCAGCCAATGTCCAGGACTTTGGAATAAGGATGTAAACCCTCACTCAACAGGGTGATTAAAAGTGTTCGGCCGGCAATCTCAAATCGTTGAGGAACACCACCGAGGAAGATCCCTTCTGCTTTAATCTTGTTGGCACGTTCTTGCAAAGTTTCCATATTCATCCCATTATTCAGGTTTTCGAATTCGATTGGCAAAGAATATAATAACCCCTGTTGAGGGTCACCGCATCAGGTTGTTACTGGCAAGTATTGAGATTGCCAATTTTATAAGACCATTATAGAGATTTGCTATCCTAAGTCAATCATTTTATAAGCTCGTTTCATGAGTAAAAGATTTGATTGAGCTTGGTCGATTTTGCCGAAGCGTATAGCTTACGGTATAATAATGCGCAGGCTCGCTAACAAGAAAATGCAAGCGTGGAAGGGAAATTCGGGTTATTTAATTGGGAGCCAATCATTCGCAATAATATAGAAAAATCAGAATTTTGCTTTTTGCTGAATCGAATTCCCGATAAAGGAAAAAATGATGTCGGTTGAGAAAATGCCGGACCCCCCAAAGCTAAAAAAAATGGTCATCGAGCCGTCCGAAAAGTGGTTCAACCTCAATCTCAAAGAATTATGGGAACATCGTGAACTGCTCTGGATGCTGGCGATGCGCGAAGTGCAGCTCCGCTACCGCCAAACATTTCTAGGCGTCACCTGGGTCATTCTTCAACCGTTGTTGACCACGGTCATCTTTACCCTCATCTTCGGCCAATTGATGAAAGCACCTTCGGAGAATATCAATTATTCTTTGTACGCTTTTTCGGGTCTATTGCCGTGGAATATTTTCGCACAATCGCTCCAACGTTCCAGCGACAGCCTGACCAAGGATTTGCGGCTTATCACCAAGATATTTTTTCCCCGCATCATCCTTCCGATTTCAGAAGCCCTTTCCACGCTGGTCGATTTCTTGGTATCGCTGGCCGTTTTGGTCATTTTGTTATTGGTGTACCGGATGCCATTCTCACTGAATTTGCTCATCATCCCCGTGCTGGTTGTTTTTGTTCTGATGCTTGCGATCGGGGTGGGGACCATTTTTGCTGCTCTCAATGTTTATTATCGTGATTTTTCCTATGCTCTGCCGTTCATCATCCAGGTGTGGATGTTTGCCTCACCGCTGGCGTATTCGGCCAAGTTGATCCCGGCAAGTTGGAGCTGGATCTACGATTTGAACCCAATCGTTGGCTTGATCAATGGCTTCCGTTGGGCATTCTTTACCACCATCGACTTTCCTTTGCAGTCCCTCGTTTATTCGGCTATCGCCTCCTGCATCATTTTTATCATCGGCCTGTTCATCTTTAGTCGCTTAGAGCGAAGTTTTGCGGATTATATCTGATGTCTGATTTTATTCTCCGAACAGAGAGCATCTCTAAACGCTACAGGCTCCGCCCTAACACTGGGATAGGCTGGCGCCAGAATCAGCGCGTACTGGTCGATGATGTAATGAACTTTGCGAATCGACTCCGCAATGGGACAGGCCAAGGCAAGTACACCACTTTTTGGGCGCTCCAGGATGTTTCCTTCGAAGCCAATGAAGGTGATATCATCGGTATCATCGGCAGGAACGGGGCAGGGAAGAGCACTCTGCTCAAAATCTTGAGCCGCGTCACGCAACCCACGACCGGCAGGGTCACCATCTATGGCAGAGTGGGCTCACTGCTCGAAGTAGGCACCGGTTTCCACTCCGAGTTGACCGGCAGGGAAAATATTTTTATCAGCGGATCGATCATAGGGATGTCGCGAGCCGAGATCAAGAAGAAATTCGACGAGATCGTGGCGTTCTCGGGCGTCGAGCAATTCCTCGATACACCGGTCAAGCGCTTCTCCTCAGGCATGGAAGTGCGCTTGGCTTTTTCAGTGGCAGCTCACCTGCACCCGCAGGTTTTGTTGGTCGATGAGGTCTTGTCGGTGGGGGACGCGGCTTTCCAACAGAAAAGTATAGCCAAGATCAAGGAAGTCTCTTTGAATGGCGGGACGATCCTTTTTATCAGCCATAATATGACCACGGTGGCTTCCCTATGCAACCAGGCGATGGTACTCGAACACGGAAATGTAGCGTTCCCGCTTGGCCGCGTGTCGGATGCAGTCGAGTACTACCTCTCTTCTGTCGTGTCGGAAAGCAAGTATGAGCTCGAAGAAAGCCGCCAGGGGCTGCCGGCCGGGCCGATAAAGATCACCGGGTTTACCATCCGCGGCGAGCATGGGGCGGTCGTGGATACGCTGACGAGCGGTTCGCCCACGAGCTTTGTGATCGAGTACGAGACGAGCTATCCCACGCCTGTGACGGACGTCAATTTTTCGATCTTGCTGAAGACGCTGAACGGGGACGTCATCTCGAATCTTTCCACGAGAACAACCGCCGGGTCGTTGAAATTGAAGTCCCGAACAGGTTCTGTGACGTGTAAGATCACTAAATTTCCCATTGCCCCGGGTAACATCAGTATTTCTCTTCAAATCGAGCGGCAGGGGGAAGTGCTCGATATGGCCAATGACGTTTTCACCGGAAGCGTCGACAGCGGTGGGCATTTCCAGAAGCAGAAGGCAGCCGATTCATTGGGCTGGGTGCTGGTCGATCAGGACTGGTCGTCTTCCTGACGGTCTCGCGAGCACTTACACACAAAAAATGGCCGGCATTGATTGCCGGCCAAGTTGTTTATTTTAAGCTTTTCGATCACGCTTTGGATGGTTAATTGACCACAAACTTTGCGCCTTCGCGCAGCGCCTGGTAATTGAGCGGCAACAGCTTGTGATGGCGTTCGGGGAGGTGGTCTTTCAGGGCTTTTTCGATGGCTTCGAGCGGCAGCACGGGTTGATTGACCAATAGTCCGCCCAGCAGCACCATGTTGGTCATGCGCTTATCGCCGATCTTCTCGGCGATCTCATTGCCGGCGATGGTGACCACCTTGATGTCTTCGCGTGCGACATCTCGATCCACCATGGAGGCGTTTACGACCAATACCCCGCCCGGTTTGACAAGCGGTTCGTACTTGTCCAAAGAGGGCAGGTTCATGGCAATAACTGCCTGTGGGTTGCGCACCAGCGGCGAGCCGATCTCTTCGTCGGCGATGATCACAGTGCAATTGGCCGTGCCGCCGCGCATTTCAGGGCCGTAAGAGGGGATCCAGGTCACTTCTTTTTTTTCATCCAATGCAGCATAGGATAAAAGCTGCCCGGCAAAAAGCACACCTTGACCGCCAAATCCAGCGATGATGATCTCAGTTTGCATGGGTTTCCTCCCTAGACCTTGATCTCGGCTAGCATGGGGTGGACTTTGAAGTCTTTTAGCGGGAAATACGGCACCATTTTCTCTTCCATCCACTTGAGCGCTTCCTGCGGTGTCATGCCCCAGTTGGTGGGGCAGGTGGAAAGCAGTTCGACCATGGAAAATCCCAGGCCGCGCACCTGCGTCTCGAAGGCGGTGCGGATGGCTTTTTTGGCCAGACGGATGTTCTTGGGGTCGTGCAGGCTTCGCCGGACAACGTAGCTGGCCCCATCCAGGGTGGCCAGTAATTCGGAGGCGCGGATGGGGTAACCCATCTGTTCCACATCACGCCCGTTGGGAGATGTGGTGGTCTTCATGCCCGGTAAGGTGGTCGGCGCCATTTGGCCGCCGGTCATGCCGTAGTTGGCGTTGTTGATGAAAATGACGGTGATGTTCTCACCGCGGGCGGCGGCGTGCACGATCTCGGCCATGCCGATGGATGCCAGATCGCCATCACCCTGGTAGGTGAAGACCACCCGGTCGGGCAGAACGCGTTTGACGCCGGTTGCCATGGCCGGTGCACGCCCATGGGGCGCTTGCACCCAATCGAAATCGAAATAATTGTAGGCGAACACCGAGCAGCCGACCGAAGCCACGCCGATGGTGCGCTCGCGTACGCCCATCTCGTCGATCACTTCTGCCACCAGGCGGTGCGCAATGCCATGAGTGCAGCCGGGGCAGTAATGCGTGGCGGTGTCCGTCAGCGCTTCGGGGCGCTCGTAAACCACTTCCATATCCAGTTGAGCAATAGCCATATCTATCATCTCCTAGACAATCGCTTCCATGCGTTTCAGCCAGCGGTCGCGCGGATGGCCGTCCTGCTTCTTGGGGCCTTTTGCCAATTCGTGGATCTCCGCCAGCACTTCATCCGGCAGCGGCATCATACCGCCCATGCGGCCGTAAAACTCCACCGGCAGGCGGAATTGGGTTGCCAGTAGCACGTCTTCCAGCATCTGGCCGGAGTTCATTTCAACCACTAACATGCCTTTGAGGCGCTTGCCCAGCTCTTCCAGTTCTTTGACCGGGAAGGGACTGAGCGTAATCGGGCGCAGCAGGCCAACCTTGATGCCTTCGGCTCGGGCAGCCCGCACGGCGGTCATTGCCACGCGCCCGGCCGAGCCAAAACCGACCACAGCGAATTCGGCGTCCTCCAAATAATACTCTTTGAAGCGCACTTCCTTGGCCTGGATCTCCTGTTGACGGCGGGCCAGGCGGAAATTGACCACCTCTTCCAGAGGAGGCTCCAACTGGATGGAGGTAAGGATATTCCGCTCGCGCCCTTTTGCGCCGGTGGCAGCCCAATCGGCGTAGGTGGTGCGCACCGGCATCATCGGAGGCAATTCAGCCGGTTCCATCATTTGACCGATGCTGCCGTCGGTGAGCACGGCGCAAATGGCACGATATTTTTCTGCCAGGTCGAAGGCTAAGGCCATCAGGTCGACCGATTCCTGTACGCTGGCAGGTGCGAGGACGATGGGAAAATAATCGCCGTGCCCGCCGCCGTGGACGATCTGGTTGTAATCGCCCTGGGAGGGGGCGATGTTGCCCAAGCCAGGACCACCGCGCATCACGTCCACGATCACCATGGGAATCTCGGTACCGGCGATATAGGACAGTCCTTCCATCATCAAGCTGATGCCGGGGCTGGAAGAGGAGGTCATCACGCGGGCGCCGGTGCAAGCCGCACCATACACCATGTTAATGGCGCCCAGCTCACTTTCAGCCTGGACAAAGGCACGCCCCAGTTCGGGCATGCGTTTGGAGAGATATTCCAAGGTTTCAGTCTGCGGGGTGATAGGGTAACCGAAATAGGCTTGCAACCCGGCGCGCACCGCTGCTTCAGCTACTGCTTCATTGCCTTTCCACAACTGTTTCGCCATGCTTTTCCTCCTACACCGCGGCTTTGACTCTGGCGCCCTCACGGTAAACTGTGATGGCAGCTTCAGGGCAGACAAGTGCACAGACCGCGCAGCCGGTGCAGCCTTCAGCGATCAAGAAAGCGGGGTGATACCCTTTGGGGGTCAGACGATCCATTGCCAGGGCTATGACTTGCTGAGGGCAGGCGCCCACACATAGCTCGCAGCCCTTGCAGAGGCGTTCGTCGACGACGATAGTACCCTTGACGGGCATACTTTCCTCCTTGGTTGAATGTTGAGAATTTAGGCAATTACAGGAATATTACGGAACATTAATGATTATGATGCACTTTGGCAAAAAACAGATAGTGACAACCGTCCTGTGGCACCGGAACGAATTTCCTTGGGGAAATGCAAGCAATTTGGGCTATATTAGGGCAAAAACAACCATCCATCAAGAAATCATGTCCCTTGATGGATGACGAGGGTTTGAAGGTTGATCGGGTTCACATTCAGAGTATTTTTATTGGTAAAGATCCGCCCGGCTCATCGGCAAGTCCACCTTGCCGCCGGTGCGCGGCTTGGCCAACAGCGATTGATTGATGCATATCTGCACTGTTTCGAACTGACGGGCACTAAAGCTCATGTACAACCGCCAGGTGCGATAGACCGTTTCGTCGACCAGTTTGGCGGCCTCGGCGTGATGTTCGTCCAGACGGCGCACCCACTGGTGCAGGGTCAGCGCATAATGCTCGCGGAGGTTCTCCACATCACGCACCTCGAAACCGGCCGCTTCGGCGATCAGATTGACTTCGCTAACCGGCTCCAATTCGCCATCCGGGAAGATGTAGTGCTGTGAGAACGATCCGCTGCCCAACACTTTGCGTTCGAAATAATCCTGGCCCGCGGCAAGCGCAGAAGGATGACCGCCAAGCCCTTTCAGAAGGCCAAGATCGTCGGGTTGACCGCTGCGGGCAATGCCATGGTTGAGGAACAATCCGCCCGGCTTGAGCAACCGTGAGACTTGGGTGAAATATTCGGGCAAGTGGGTGCGGCCGACGTGCTCGAACATGCCGACGCTGACGACCTTATCAAAGGAGGCATTCTCCAGGTCGCGGTAGTCGCGCATTTCCACATGGACGCGGTCTTCCAGTCCAAGCTTCTTGATCCAGGCTTGTGCATAATTGGCTTGCTTCTCGCTCAACGTCACCCCCAACACCTCCACACCGTATTGCTGCGCGGCATTGATCGCCAGGCCGCCCCAACCGCAGCCGATGTCGAGCAGGCACTCACCGGGCTTCAGCCGAAGCTTGCGATAGATGTGTCGCATCTTTTTCTCTTGGGCAACATCCAGGCTTTCCGTGCCTTCCGGGAAATAGGCACAGGAATATTGCATGTTGTGGTCCAGCCACAGAGAATAGAATTCGTTGCCCACGTCATAGTGGAAGCGGACGGCTGCCTGATCGCGCTGGCGGGAATGCACTTCTCCGTGCAGCTCGATGGGGCGGCGTGTGATTGTGCGCCGCGGGCCGGTATTGGGCAGGCGCTGGATCTCTCGCAATAAGTTTGCCACTTCGGTGGCGGAGAAATGCCGGTTGCCAAGCATCATTGCCAGATCGAACATGGCAAAAATATCGCCTTCCACGTCGATGTCGCCGTAGATATATGCTTCCCCGAAGCTCAGTTCGAGGGGTGGGGTGAACATGCGGCGCAACGCCCCCGGGTGGGTCAATATCAGCGTGAAGATCGGTTTGGCTTGAGCCGGCAGCTCGGTTTGGTCCCACAAGCGGATGCTGAAATCACGCGGTTGGGGGAAAATGCGTTCCAACAGTGCTGTGGCCTGTTCGACAGCTGGCTCGACGACCTGCTCAACGGATGTTGACATTGTATTTTTCATATACCTCTCCTGTGGTTAATAACACCAATAATGAGCTATCGAGTTTTCTAATAGGATATAAATTACCTTACATATCCAGCTATCGTTTTCCCCAGTATAGCACGCACTGCAAGCCCTGGCGCTGGTTTTGTACTGTCATGAGCCTGACTAAAATGGGTGGAACGGAGATTAAAATCATCCCTCCCTGGATTTTTCCTGAAATAATTTCAAAGGAAACCCAGGGAGGGTGAATGTAAATTGTTTGATTAATGGCAGGAAAAAGCTCTGTTTCTTGGAGCGCCGATTCCTGCTGATCGGCTTGAGTATGATCAAATCATGGTGCTAATTGCCAGACGCGTACCATGTTGTCGTAACCGGTCGAGACGAGCGTGCTGCCATCGGGTGAAAAAGCGACATCATACACGGAATCGGTTGACCCTGTTAATTGGGCGGCCAGTTGCTTTGTGCTGATATTCCAGATGTCGATTGTTTTCCCGTCGGCGGCCGCCAACAGGCTGCCATCCGGCGAAAAAGCGATCTGGCCGGAGCTGGTGGTCGGCGGTAGTTTGGCAATGTTATTTCCGCTCTTGGCATCCCACAAATAGACGAGTGGAACCAGTTGGCCGTTGAGGGAACCGGCAGCAGTGGTAGCCAGGATCTTCCCATCCGGTGAGAGTGCCACGTCTTTGATGGCATCCTCGTGGATGAAGCTTGGCCCCATCAGACTGCTGTTGATCTCCTGGAGCTGTGCGGTGGCATCCGCAGTCCACACGATCAACTTGTTATTAAGGATGCGGGCAGTGTAATTCGAGGAATTGGTGGTGAAGCCGGTCAAGGAATTGATTTTTTGCCCGGTCACCACGTTCCAAAGGTCCGACTGCCAGGTATCGAAGGCGGGCGTGAGCAGGGTCTTCCCATCCGGTGAGAAGCTGGCACCGTAGTTTTGGCTGTAACCCGGCTTGATGTCCAGTTTTACCTGGGTGCCAGTGATGTCGCGCAGTTCCACGTTGACCATATCGGGCGAGATGGCGATGGTGCTGCCATCCGGCGAGACATCCAGCAATTGAACCGGCGACTGAAACTGCACCGTGTGCAGCACCTGCAGGGAGCGGGCGTCGTATTGCACGTAGCCGTCGGTCGTGGTCACGGTGAACGTCTTGCCGTCCAGCGCCCAGATGATGCGCCCGCTGTTGGTGAGGGCGAGCTGGGCAACCTGCTTGATCGCTGCCGCGTTCGTTGGGCCGATGGCTTGCGGTGTGGGGGCGGGGGTGTTGGTCGCAGTGGCGAGCGGCGTTGCAGTGGAGCCGGCTGTTGGTGTGCCTAGCACAGCCGTTTCAGTGGGGGCGACGGTGGGGTGATGACCGGCAAGCGCCACCACGGTGAACATGACGGCCGTGACGATCACCACGGCAGCAATGATAATGGCAGGTAAGTAGCGGTTGAGTTTCATGGGATTCACCTTTTTACACCCATAATAGACCAATACAGATAGATTAATTGGCTAAAAAGATTTTACCTCAAAGAAGGTACGAATTTCGAAGCGCTCGTTCATTTGGAGGTGCCGATCTGCCCCAGTGCTTTGTTGAACCATTGTGAGAATTGGTTGACCACCGATTCGACGATCTGCTGCCCCAGGTTGCGCAGCCAGGCACTGACGGCATTGGTGGCAGAGATGCGCAATTCGTCCAGCCAATGGTTGCCCATGGCGGTCAGGCCGTCGCGCCAGGCAGCAATGCGGTCTTCGACCGCTGCCTCGCCGCGTTGGATCAGGTCGGGAGATTGCGCCACCAAAACGATCGGGTCTTCGTTGACATTGAGCGCCAGTGTCCCGTCACTGGCGGGGGATTGCGAAGTGCCGGTGCTGCCGCTCAGACCGGCTGCGCTTGCCGGATAGGTGGTGACAGATTCATCATTCAGGCTGGTCACAATGACGGGCTGGGCAGCTACACCGCCGGTCGACCGCCAGATGAAAGAGATCAAGCGGCCGTCCTTTTGGAAGCGGTATTCATAGACAGCGCTGCCTGCCTGCTGCCCCTGGCGTTGGCCGAGTGGTTGGCTGCCGGTCAGCAGGGAACCCAGGTTGGAAAGCGCTTGCTGTCCCGCGGCCGTTGTTGGATATCCCGGGTTTTGCGGGATGTCCGGCAGGCTTTGCCAGAACACCTTTTGCACCCCCGGTTCCGAAAGGATCGGCACGAGCGTGCGAATTACGTCATTAGCTTCGGCCACGCCAACGTCGATGCCAGCTTGGGTTGCCTGGGCTTGCAGGTCACTTTGCTGCCAACCCGTGGCCGTGACCCACAACGGCTTATCCCCAAACTGCAGGATCAATTGCTTGAAAGAGCGCACTTCGTTGATGAGATCGGTCTGCATCGATTGTCCCTGCAAACAGGCTCCGGTCTGTGGATTGAAAGCCGAGCCGCGGTTGGTGATCTGTTCAGGGGAGCCAGACCCCCACCACAGGTTCATGGCTGCCACGTCGAAATTGTCCCAAGCGCCGGCGGCGTCGAGTTGGCCCAGGTAGGCATAAGGGCTGGTGATGCAATCGCCGTTGCCGGTGAACGAGAGGCCGCTCAAAACGACCGTGTCGCCGGGGTTGGCGGCTTTGATGATCTCATAGGCTGCCTGGAGTAGCTTGGCATAAAGAGTTGGATCAGGAGTGGCCGAAGCGTCGGAAGCTGTTGGGAAGACCACACTGCCCCAACCTTGATACGTATTAACGTCATTGCCGATCTGCCAGACATGGATCTGGCTGCCATAACGCTGCACCACGGCCTGCACGTACAAGCGCCAGCGGGTCAGCAGGTCGTCGGAGTTGACCGGCGAGTTGGGCATTTGGTGGGACAAATAGACCGGGCCGCCATCCAGCACTGCGACCATGTTAAGACTGCGCTGTTGCGCCTGGCTGACCAACGCATCCAGGTCGCGGAAGGTCGAATCCGTTGTAAAAGTCCATTGATAGGCGTTGGGAGATGGTTCGATCTCGTCCCAGGGAAACTCGACCCGCACCCAGCGTACGTTCAATTTCGAAAGCTCGTCCAATGCCGCCGGGTACAAGCTGGGCTGCGGCCGGGTGGGGAGGTTAACGCCAAAGCCGTCCAGGCGCCCGTCCAGGGGCGTGGCCCTAAGAATCAAGACAGCCGCAACCACCAATATGCCAACCGTCACGAACAAGCGAAAGATGAGGTTCTTCATCGTGCCTTCTGTGATGCCCTTCAGAGTTTGCAAAACGAGTAAGTTAATCCTAGCAAGTTGTATGCCAGTTATAGATGAAGTCTTTGATCTGGGGTTTAAAAATAGTTACATCGATACAGTGTTTATGGGCAAATATCACAATAGTTTATGATTAGATTTATTTAAAAATATAATAGACTCTCAGCTTTGGAAAAGCTGGCATGTAGGTTGCATTGTAACTGGGCGGGGTATTCGGATCTTCATTTCATCTCTTTTTGTATTATCCATTATTCTAGTTGCAGTGCCCGTATCCAATGTCCAGGCGTTGCCACCTGAAACTCAGTATGCAGCTTACAACACGAACCTGACCGGCGATGATAACGTCAGCGGGAATTTCAACATCGGTTTCAACTTCACTTATTATGGGAATACCTATTCCCAATTTCAGGTTACCACCAACGGCCTGTTATGTTTCAATGGACAGGCGACCAACCAGTGGACTGAAAATCCCATTCCAACCACCGCCACGCCGAACAACTGCATTTATCCATTTTGGGACGATTTAGAGTCTTACAATGTAACCACTCAACCGATCTTATACTTGACCATTGGCACTGCACCCAACCGTGAATTGATCGTGCAGTGGACGAACTATGGATACTTTAACAGTAGCTTGCCGATGGGGACCTTTCAGGCCATCTTATATGAAGGTAGTAATGCCATCCGGACGCAATATCGACAATTGCTCACCGATCCGCGTTCATTCGGTAACTCCGCCACCATTGGCGTGGAAAATTCCACCGGCACAGTGGGTACGCAATATTCGTATGATACCTCTTCATTGACAGAAGGACAGTCCATTCTATGGACCTGGGGCGGCAGCAATTATAGTTACAATGCCCTGGCGAGTTATGAAGGTGTCTATTTGTATATTGGTACGCCGCCACCAGCCATTCCTACTTTGGTGGCCCCATCAGATGGTGCGGCTGGCGTGGGTACTTCTCCGACGTTCCAATGGAATGCTGCTTCCAATGCGACATCGTATCGCTTGATCGTTTCGGTTAACTCCAACCTTAACAGCCCCACAGTCGATGTGTCGGGAATAACCGGCACTTCTTATACAACCAGTTTGTCTTCGGGGACCTATTATTGGGCGGTAGTGGCACACAATTCGGCGGGTGATTCCTGGTCAGAGTCCTGGCAATTCCAGACGCAGCCCGGGAATTCTGCGCCGAATGATATTTCTTTAAGTTCCAGCACAATCGCTGCCGGTCAGCCTTCAGGGACCACCGTAGGTACACTCTCGACGTCTGACCCCGATGTGGGTAATACGTTCACCTACACCCTGGTAAGCGGGCCGGGCAGCACGAACAATGGCAGTTTCCAAATCTCCAGTAACCAATTACTGACCAATGCAGTCTTAGCAGCAGGCAGTTATACCGTCAGGGTGCGCTCGACAGACCAGGGCGGGCTGTATTATGAGAAAGCCTTCACGATCACGGCGTCGAGCACCAACCGGGCGCCCACCGATATTTCGTTGAGTCCCAGCAGCGTGGCCGAGAACCAACCTGCCAATACGACGGTCGGCGCGCTCACGACAACCGATCCGGACGCGGGGGACACCTTCACGTATACGCTGGTCTCGGGGACCGGCAGCACGGATAACGCCTCTTTCAATATTTCCGGCAGCTCATTGCGCACGTCGACCAGTTTCGATTACGAAACCAAGAACAGCTATAGCGTCCGGGTGCGGTCGACGGATAGCGGTGGGTTGTATTTCGAAAAAGCGCTTACGGTCACAGTGACCAATGTCAATGAGACGCCCACGGATATCAACCTCTCCAATTCCAGCGTAGCAGAGAATCAGCCAAGCGGTACGACGGTAGGTGCCTTAACGACAACGGATCCCGATTCGGGCAATACCTTCACCTATACTTTGGTCATTGGGACTGGCAGCACGGACAATGCCTCTTTCAACATTTCGGGCGGCTCACTGCGGACTTCGGCTAGTTTCGATTATGAGACCAAGAGCAGTTACAGTATCCGCATACGGTCAACCGATCAGGGCGGGTTGTATTACGAAAAAGTGTTCACGATCATGGTAACTGACGTCAACGAGACTCCCACCAATATCAGTCTTTCGAATTCCAGCGTGACAGAGAATCGACCTGCCAATACCACGGTGGGTAGCTTTAGTACTACAGACCCGGATACGGGCAACACGTTCACCTATACGTTGGTCACCGGGACAGGAAGCGATGATAATGGCTCATTCAATATTTCGGGCGGCTCCCTATTGACCTCGGCCAGCTTCGACTATGAGACCAAGAGCAGCTATTCCATCCGCGTACGGTCAACAGACCAGGGTGGACTTTACACTGAGAAAGCCTTTACCATCTCTATAGCCGATGTTAATGAGGCACCCACCGACATTAACCTGTCCAACAATTCTGTAGCAGAGAACTCGGCAGTGAATACTACGGTGGGGAGCTTGAGCAGTATCGACCCTGATTCGGGCAATACATTCACTTATGCACTGGTATCGGGTACAGGCAGTGACGATAACGGGTCATTCAATATTTCGGGTAGCTCCCTGCGCACTTCGGCGAGCTTTGACTATGAGACTAAAAACAGCTACACCGTTCGGGTGCGCTCGACGGATCAGGGCGGGCTTTACACCGAGAAGGTCTTTACCGTCTCTGTAACCGACGTCAATGAGACCCCTACCGATATCAGCCTTTCCAATTCCAATGTGGATGAAAACCAACCGGGAAACACCGTGATCGGAAGCTTGGGCACAGCCGACCCCGATGCGGGCGATACGTTCACTTATACGCTGGTATCAGGGACGGGGAGTGATGACAACGGGTCATTCAACATTTCTAGTGACTCGTTGCGCACCTCGGCTAGCTTCGATTATGAGACCAGGAACAGCTACACCATTCGGGTACGTTCAACAGACTCGGGAGGGCTTTACACGGAGAAAGCCTTTACGATCATCGTGAATGATGTCAATGAAGCGCCGACTGACATCGATCTCGACAATAACAGCGTGGCAGAAAACTTACCGGCGAATACGTTCGTCGGCAATTTGAGCAGTGCCGATCCCGATGCGGGCAATACGTTCACATATACGCTGGTAGCGGGCACCAGCAGTGGCGATAATGGGTCATTCAACATTTCAGGTGGTTCGTTGTTAACCTCTGCCAGCTTCGATTACGAGACCAAGAATAACTACAGCATCCGGGTGCGGTCGACGGACCAGGATGGATTGTATTTTGACAAAGAATTCACAATTACAGTGATTGATGTCAATGAAACGCCCACTGCGATCAATCTTTCCAATGCCAGTGTGGATGAGAACAAGCCAGCCAATACCGTGGTGGGTGATTTGAGCACAATCGACCCGGACGCTGGCGACACGTTCACTTATACCTTGGTGTCCGGCAGTGGCAGCGCTGACAATGACTCGTTCAATATTTCCGACAGCTCTTTACACACTTCCGACAGTTTCGATTACGAGACCCAGAACAGCTACACTGTCCGAGTGCGCTCGACGGACTCGGGAGGGCTATGGACGGAACAGGCCTTTACCATTACGGTGAATGATGTCAATGAGGCGCCGGAAGTGGATGCCCATACGTTCAGTGTGGCCGAGAACAGTGCGAACGGAACGTTTGTGGGCACAGCAACAGCCAATGATCAGGATACGGGCGACAGCTTCACGTTCGGCTTGACCGCCGGGAACGAATTGGGAGTTTTTGCCATCGACCCGGCGACGGGTATGATCACAGTGGCCGATAATACCAATTTGAACTACGAGGCCAATCCCACTTTCCATTTGACCGTGACGGCAACTGACTCGCACGGCTTGCCGGGCAGCAATACCGTGACGGTGAATTTGATCGACGTGGGAGAGGCACCTACCGATATCAACCTGAGCAGCACGGTGGTGGCAGAGAACCAGCCGACCGATACTGTGGTGGGTACCTTAAGTGCTTCTGACCCCGATGCTGGCGAGACTTTCACTTATAGTCTGGTGAGTGGGACGGGCAGCACGGACAATGGTGATTTCAATATTTCCGGTGATCAATTGCGCACCGGCATGAGCTTCGACTACGAGGTCAAGAACAGTTATCAGATCAGAGTGCAGGTGACGGACAAAGATGGTCTCACCTATCAAAAGCCCTTCACCATCACGGTGACGGATGTGAACGATGCACCCAAGTTCACCAGCAAAGCGGCAACCGTCGGTTACAAAGATATCCCGTATGAATACTCGATTGTCGCCAGAGACGAAGATTTTGGAGATATCTTGACCCTGACTGCGCCAACACTGCCGGTGTGGCTACAGTTTGTGGATAACGGTAATGGCACGGGTGTTTTGAGCGGCAAACCTGAGGATGCCAATATAGGCAAGAATCCGGTATCGCTGGTGGTCACGGATTCGCATGGAGCGACTGCTACCCAGAACTTTGTCATCTCGGTGGCGGCGAACCATGTCGGCGGGACGGCGTCCTCCAATGGAGGCTCGATCAGTTGTACGCCGTGGTCGGTGCTCATCGATCAAGGTGTGTTCCCGACGGCCACCCAGGTGTTGTGTGAAAACGACCAAACCGCTGAGCCCGATCCGGTGGCAGGGATCAACCGTCTGAATCAGGGAATCAAAATAACCCTGATGCAAGGCGAAACCGAACTCACTTCCGTACCGTATGGGGTGCAAGTATGCTATCACTACACCAGTGATTTCCTGGCCAAGGTTGGTGGGAACCCCTATAATTTGAGGATCGGTACCTACGAAAGTGGAAGCACGGGTTGGCAAATTATTCAAAGCACGGTGGATGCCGGTGATAGCCTCATTTGTGGCGAGGTGACACATTTCTCCTGGTTTGAGCTATTGCAGCCCGAGTTACCGTCGACAGGATTCGCACCGGGTGTTCAAACTGTTTTGCCGGTGCAATCATCGACCCAGGCGGATACCCAGGAGATTGGATTGACGCTGGATATCCCGAATCTAAAAGTGGATGTTCCCATTACGGGAGTGCCGCTGACCGATCATGGCTGGGACCTCACCTGGCTGGGTAACGAAGCCGGCTACCTGGACGGCACGGCCTTCCCCACCTGGAGCGGCAATTCGGTGATCACCGGGCACGTCTACCTGGCAAATGGGAAACCCGGACCGTTCGTCGATCTGAACCAATTGCAATGGGGAGATCAGATCATCGTGCATACCTCCTGGGGGCAGGATTACACCTACGAAGTGCGCGCGATCAAGGAAGTGGCACCGGATGACCTCTCCATTCTGGATCATAAAGACCAATCCTGGCTGACCCTGGTGACCTGCCAAGGGTATGACCAGAAGACCAATAGCTACCAGCAACGGCTTGTGGTCAGGGCGGTGCTGGTGAGTATCAAATGACGAGGGATGCGGCGGTCGCAAGACCGCCGCATTTTTTGATCGTGTAACACGACTCCATTTCCACCGGACATGTTAGGTTTATAATCATCCCATGACCGATTTGTTCGACCATGCCATGAACGAACAAATGAAAGATGAAGCGCCGCTGGCGGCGCGCATGCGGCCGCGCACGCTGGACGAATTCGTCGGGCAGGAGCACATCATCGCTCCAGGCAAGCTGCTGCGGCGCGCCATCGAGACAGACCGTTTGTTCTCCTCGATCATCTTTACCGGGCCACCCGGCACCGGCAAGACCACCCTGGCACAGATCGTTGCCGCTTCCACGCAGGCGCATTTCGAGAGCATTTCGGCCGTATTAGCCGGCGTGGGGGAGCTGCGCCAAGTCATTGCCGAGGCCCAGGAGCGGCGCAGGCTGTACCACCGGCGCACCATTTTGTTTGTGGACGAGGTACACCGCTGGAACAAGGCCCAGCAGGATGCGCTGCTGCCCCAAGTGGAAAGCGGCATGCTCACGCTGATCGGGGCTACCACCGAAAACCCCTATTTCGACGTCATCCCGGCGCTCGTCTCGCGCAGCCGTATTTTCCAGCTCGAACCGCTGCAGGAAGAACAGCTCGGCATCCTTTTCGACCGGGCGCTCAGCGATGAGACCCGCGGTTATGGGCAGAAGAAGATTGCTGTAACGGATGAAGCGCGCCAGCACCTCATCCACCTTTCGAATGGTGATGCACGCAACTTGTTGAATGCCATCGAGCTGGCAATCGAAAGCACACCTCCGGCCGCGGATGGTGTCATCCACATCGATCTCGACGTGGCGCAGGAATCCATCCAAAAGCGGGCCGTGCTGTACGACCGCATGGGCGATGCCCACTACGATACCATCTCGGCATTCATCAAATCGGTGCGCGGCTCCGACCCGGATGCGGCGCTTTATTGGATGATGAAGATGATCGTGGCAGGGGAAGACCCACGCTTTATCTTGCGGCGGCTGCTTATTTTGGCGGGTGAGGATATTGGTCTGGCAGACCCGCAGGGGATCATGGTGGCGTCGGCCGCGGCCTATGCTTATGAATACGTGGGCATGCCGGAAGGTATCTATCCCATCGCCGAAGCAACGCTTTACCTGGCGACGGCTCCCAAGTCCAACTCGGTTGGCGCCTTTGCTAAAGTGCGCGAATCGATCGAGGCCGAAGGCACCGGTGCCGTTCCCATCCATCTGATGGACTCGAGCCGTGACGCGCGCGGTTTCGGCCATGGCGAGGGCTATCAATACCCGCACCAGTTCCCGGGCCATTTTATTCCCCAACAGTATTTACCCACTAAACTGCTTGGTACGGTATTCTTCGAGCCCTCCGATCAGGGGTATGAGGCAAAGATCACCGAACGCCTGGCAGCATGGCGCGAACAGACTAAAAAGGCTTTCGAGGCTGCAAAGAACGAGGAAAAGAACGCAGCCAAAGCTAAGAACAAGAAACCGGCTGCTTGATCGCCCGTGTACTTCACAGTTGGATTTCATAACAGGATGGGAGATTGAAGATGAGTTCTATTCCTTTATATCAGGTGGATGCTTTCACCGCCGAGCCTTTCCATGGCAACCCGGCAGGCGTGTGTTTGCTGGATGCGGCAAAGCCGGATGCCTGGATGCAATCGGTGGCCAAAGAGATGAACCTTTCTGAGACGGCGTTCCTACTGCCGGAAGGCGAAGGGTATCGCTTGCGCTGGTTTACGCCGGCCGTGGAGGTCAACTTGTGCGGACACGCCACGCTGGCCAGCACGCACGTGCTCTATGAGACCGGACGGTTGGAAGCGACCGCGACGGTATCATTCCAGACGCGCAGCGGGTTATTGACCGCCACGCGCCGAAGCGATTGGATTGAGTTGAACTTCCCGGCCAGTCCCGTGGAACGGATCCCCATCCCTTCTGAACTGGTCGTGGCCCTGGGGGCACGGCCGCTGTTCGTTGGCAAGGCAGCGGAAGATTATTTGGTCGAAGTGGAAGATGAAGTGACGCTGCGCGGCTTGAAGCCGGATTTTGGACTGCTCAAAGCCCTGCCGGCACGCGGCGTGACGGTGACCTGCCGGGCCGGTACGCCCGGCCATGATTTCATGTCTCGCTTTTTCGCGCCGCAAGTGGGGATCAATGAAGACCCTGTCACAGGGTCAGCGCATTGCTACCTGACGCCTTTTTGGGGCAGCCGGTTGAACAAAAAAGAGCTCAAGGCCTTCCAGGCTTCGGAACGCGGCGGCGAGCTGCAGGTGGAATTGGCCGGTGAGCGGGTATTGATCCGCGGACAGGCAGTCACCGTGTTCGAAGCCAGCTTATTGGCTTAACGCGGCAAATCGCTTCGCAGAGGTAACATGTCCATCTTGTATCTCATCCGTCACGGCGAAAACGATTTTACCGGCAAGCGCCTGGCCGGCTGCCAACCGGGTGTCCATCTGAATGCCAACGGGAAAGCCCAGGCACAGCAATTAGCCGATTATCTGGCGGAGATACCTTTCACCGCTGTTTACAGCAGCCCTTTGGAAAGGGCCGTCGAGACGGCGCAGCCATTGGCAGAACGGTGCGGGCTGCCGCTGCAACTTCACGACGGCCTGTTGGAAGTAAACTTCGGGCGCTGGCAGGGACTGACCTTTAGCTACCTGCGCCGACTACCTGATTGGAAGAATCTCTATAAACAGACGGATACTTTCTGCTTCCCGGGGGGCGAATCGATTGCGGCTGCCCAGCAGCGCGTGGCCGCCGCGCTGGATGCGATCGATTCACAGCATTCTGAAAGAGATCTTATCGCCTGTGTCTCTCACAGCGATTCGATCCGACTGGCGGTGACACATTACCTGCATATGCCGCTTTCCGGTTTTCACCAACTGCGGGTGGACTTGGTTTCGGTCACCGTGCTGGTGTTGGGCAAGGAGGCTGCTCACCTGGCGGCTTTCAATTGCCCGCCGAGTGGATTGAAATTTTCAAAGCCGCGCTAAAGGGGTGGATTAATCGGCGAGCAGCCGCTCCAGCAGGGGGATGGCGGCCTGCACGGCCAGTGCCCGATGGCTGAGGTGATTTTTCTCTTCCATGGTCAGCTCGGCCATTGTCTTGCCTATCCATGCCAACAGAAAAATAGGGTCATAGCCGAAGCCGTTGCTGCCGCGTTCCTGGGGGATGATCTCACCAGGGCAGTCGCCTTCCGCATAATAGACTTTATCCTGTGGGACGATGATCGCCACCGTGCAGTGAAAGTGCGCTTTCCAGGGAACTGGCTTGCCGGACAGCAGCTCCAAAAGGCGCGCCCGCCGGTCGGCGTCACTGGCATTCGGGTCCGCGAGCAGCCGGTGTGAGTGCAACCCCGGCAGCCCATCCAGGGCGTCCACTTCCAGGCCGCTGTCATCTGCCAGAGTGACCAAGCCGGAAGCCTGGCTGAAGGCCCTGGCTTTGAGAGTGGCGTTCTCGGCATACGTTTGTCCGTCTTCGACAACCTCAAGTTTCAAGCCGAGATCAGACGGTAAAACCAGCCGCGCGGGTAGCGCAGCGAGTATTGCCTGCATCTCTTTGACCTTCCCCTGATTGTTTGTTGCAAGTAATAATGGTTTCATATGTTAATAATTATGATAATAATCATAATAACTTGACGAGATTAAGGGCGCGTGCTATAATCTTCCTATCGAAATTATATCCTATTTGCCAACGTCTCACTTGTGTCTACTTTACACAACCCGTTACTTATAAACGTTGGTTTTTTACTAAACCAGCCTGTTGGGACAGTCCGTGACCTTCATTTTGATCTGACGGACTATCAATTATCCCCCGACTTTACACCGCTCACTTTAAAGGGTGTCGTTCGCATCAATCGCACGCCGCAGGGCATCGTTGCGCTGGGCGATCTGTATGCCAGTATCACGGCTACCTGCGTGCGCTGTCTGGAAGATTTCCAGCAAGCGCTGCATGCTCAATTTACTGAGCTCTACACCTATAAAGACCAACCTACGGCTGAAGCCGGGTTGATCGTGCCAGAGGATGGCAACGTGGATTTTACACCCCTGGCGCGTGATTGTCTGCTGCTTGAAGTGCCGATCAAATCCCTTTGCCGGCTGGATTGCAAAGGGCTATGTGTGGTGTGTGGAGAGAATTTAAACCTGAGAACCTGCGAGCACCAAAAACAGCCAGTTGAAGGCTAAACTGGTTTCTGATCTTTCTTCTTAACCAATAGAGATGGGGTTGCGAGCGGGGTCAATCACATTCAAGGAGTGCCGGTGGCAAGTACATCGCGACGGATGCACAATACGGAGATCTTGAGCATGCTGCTGGAGAAGGCAGATGTGCAAGGTTACCTGACGACCGAAGACCTGATGGAGGTCTATCCAGATGTCAGCAATGATTCCGAGCACCTCGAAGCCATTTTGGTGGCATTGCGCCGGCGCGGCGTGGATATTCTCGATCAACCCGAAAGCGGTTTCGAGGAAGAAGATCCCTCTCAAACGACCGACCTCGATCCTTATACCAACCTGGAACCCATTTCCAGCGATGACACGATCAGTCTGTATTTGAAGGAAATGTCGCGTGTGCCGTTGCTTAACGTCGAGGAAGAACTGAACCTGGCACAGCGCATCGAAAGCGGCCGCCTGGCAAAGAAGGAGATCGAGAAGAAGAACGGCGGCTGTCCGGTAACACGGCGCAGGGAGCTGGATCAGAAAGTGGACGAGGGGTTGCTGGCGCGCGAGCATTTGATCAAGGCCAACACACGGCTGGTGGTGAGCATTGCCAAGCGCTACATTGGCCGCGGTGTACCGTTCCTGGATTTGATCCAGGAAGGCAACCTGGGACTGATGAAGGCGGTGGAGAAATATGAGTACCAGCGCGGCTTCCGCTTTTCCACCTATGCCACTTGGTGGATCCGCCAGACCATCACCCGTTCCATCGCCGACCAGGGACGCACCATCCGCGTGCCGGTGCACATGGTGGATCGTATCCGCCAGCTCTATAAGGTGACGCATGAGATGGAACAGAAGCTGGGACGTGTGCCCACCTCGGACGAATTGGCCACCGAGCTCGGCGTAACGTCGACCAAAGTGGAATGGATGCTGCGCGTATCGTGGCTGCCGCTATCGCTGGAAAGCCCGATCAACGACGATGAGGAAGACTCGGAGCTAGGCATGTTCGTCGAAGACCAGATGACGCCCTCGCCCATGCAGACCACTTACAGCAAGCTGCTGCGTGAAAAGATCGAAGAAGTATTGGAAACGCTGCCTTCACGTGAGGCACGCATCCTGCGACTACGCTTCGGGTTGGAGAACGGGCACACGTACACGCTGGAAGAGGTGGGACAAAAGTTTGGGTTGACGCGCGAGCGCATCCGCCAGATCGAAAGCAAGGCCTTGCGTCGCCTGCGCCATCCGCGCCGGGCGCGGCAGTTGAAAGAGTATTTGTAGATCCCGGAATTTGGTTCGTTTCCCCTAAGTAAGAATGGCTATATCTTGAATTGGCCGTTATCCATGCGGTCAGCGGCTTCATCCGTCAGCGGGATGTAGATCTGCACGCGTGTCCCCATGCCAGGCGCCGAGTCGATGTTCAGCAGGCCGTTGAGCAGTTCCGTGCGCTCGCGCAGGTTGACCATCCCCAGGCTGCCGCGTTTCTCGTATTCCTTGTTGATGGCGCTGACATCGAACCCCACACCGTTATCGGCGATCTCCAGCAGGGCAAAGCCGGGGTCGGCTGCAAAATTGTTCAGGCGCACCCAAATCTGAGCAGCCTTGGCGTGTTTGCGGGCGTTGTTAAGAGCTTCTTCCACCAGGTAGAAGACGACGGTCTGGCGACCGATCTCGAGCTGCTTGACGACTGCCTGGTTTACCTCGACGGCGACGTTCTGTTGGAAAGTTTCCTGCATCTTTTGCGCCATGGTTCGCAGGGCGGCTTCCAGGCCGTCGGTCTCCAGCACCAGGGGGCGTAGCGTGAAGAGCATGTGGCGGATTTCCGTGGAAGTTCGACGGGCGAGGTCTTCGATCAATGCCAATTGCTGATCCACCTGGTTGGGGCTGGTTTGGAGCATCTTGCGCACCAGGCCGATACGCATGGTGATGGCGGAGACGCCTTGGGTGGGGCCGTCGTGCAGGTCACGCGCCAGCTTCTTGCGCGCCTCGTCCTGGGTATCCATGATCTGTTCTTTTTCGTGTTCCAGGTCCTGGTACAGGCGGGCGTTCTGGATGGCGATGACCATTTGGTTGCCGATGATCTCGAGCGTCTCGACCCGATCGGGGGTGAAGAAATGGGGATCGGGATGGGCGTAGAGCAGAACGCCGAAGAAATTCAGCGCCCGGCGAAGCGGCACCACCACTGCCGA
>JBEKEX010000001.1:0-185999 GCA_050013615.1 Anaerolineaceae bacterium | reverse complement strand
CCATCCTTGAACACCGGGTCGAAGAACAAGTTGGTGGTTGCCATAGGAACTTTAAGACCGGTATCATCCAGCGCTTTGCGAAAATTCTTCTTGATGACGTCGGCTTCTGACGGAGTGGCATCAATTGGGATCAGGTCATTATCGTGGAAGTTGACGCCGTATGCGCCAACCTCACTCAGCAAGTAAACCAGCTCGACCGGTGATTTAACGTCACGGACTTCGATACCAAATGGGTCGCGGCCGCGACTACCGACCGTCCACAGGCCAAATGTAAACTTGTTTTCTGGTTTAGGGTCATAACTAGTGGTCATATCTTTATCCTGTTCTGTATGGTAGATACTATTCCAGCAAAACGATTCCCTTTATAGAAAATATCACGAAACTGACAGGCTATAAATAACGATCGTCGATTCACATCATTTACGAATTTGTATCAGTAGAATGTATTTGGATTAGCGATGTTTCTTGAAGTAAACGTCTATGTAGACTGCTGAAATCAGGATGATCGCTTTCACAACATATTGCCATGCGGGCTGCACATTCAACATTTGAAGCCCGGTAGTCAAGCTGGCAATGATCAACGCACCGATCAATGCGCCGGGAATGGTGCCGACGCCGCCCAGCGGTGATGTGCCGCCCAAAATGCAAGCGGCGATGACATCCAATTCATACCCCGTGCCGGCTGCAATGGTGCCATAGCCGACATAGGAAGCCAGGACTATTCCCGCCACCCCGCACAAGCCGCCCATCAAAACAAACACTCTGAAGATCACACCACTGATATTAATACCGGAAAGGCGAGCAGCTTCCCTGTTGCCACCAATGGCATAAACGTATCGGCCAAAGCGGGTGTTATTTGATGCGTAGGCGATTACCAGCGCTACAACACCAAGTAATAACACCGGTGCGGGAATACCTTTGTAATTATTGACACTAAAAACGTAGGCGAGGATCAATGCAATGATCACTCCCACAGACAATAAATCCAAGTATAACGGGCGAGGTGTAAAACCATACTTTTGTTTATTGCGCCGGCCGCTGAACACATTCCAAATCAGCACCGCAACAATGAGCGCAAATATCACCCAACCCCAGAGTGGTGGGACATAGCCTTGGCCAATATCCGAAAATACCGGCTGATTCGCTGCAATAGTTTTTCCCTGGGTAACCAGCAGGAGGAGGCCATTGAATAGCCACATGCCCCCCAAAGTCACAATGAATGCCGGTAGCCCCAAATAGGCGATGATATAGCCCTGGACTACTCCGGCCAACAGGCCAACCAATATACCAATGATGACTGAAAGGATGGCCGGCAGAACCGTCTGACCCGGGAGAAGCACAAACCAAACGTTGAATTGCAGATAGGCTACTACTACAGAGACAAAACCAGCCAGTTTACCTACCGACAGGTCGATGCCTCCGGTACAGATCACCAGCACCATACCTACGGCCATGAGGGAAGTGACGGCCATCTGGCGGAAAAGATTCGATATATTTTGAGGATCCAGATAACTGCCGTGTGTAAGGAAGAAAAAGATACCCCAAATAATTACCACCGCAAAGAGGAGAACATACGATTGAATGTTGCGCCTCACACTTTGAAGCGTCTTGGTCCATAATGATTCATTCTGGGTTTCAGCAGGATTTGAAATATTCACAGCATACCTCGTTTATTCGTCTTTTTCGGTTTTCATGCAACCGCAACGCCAGTGGCCAATGCCATAATGCGTTCCTTGTCGGCTTCAGCAGCAGGTAATGTGATCGTCGAATGTCCGCGGCACATCACCATAATCCGGTCGCTCATTCCCATCACTTCTTCCAACTCACTCGAGATCATGATGATGGCCACACCCTTCTCAGCCAGATCATTCATAAGCTTATAGATCTCGTATTTCGCCCCGACATCAATGCCGCGGGTTGGATCGTCCATGATCAGGACTTCCGGCTTGGATAGCAGCCATTTCGAAATGACCACTTTTTGCTGGTTACCGCCCGACAAGGTTTCAGCCAACACTTCCAGGCTGGGTGCCTTGATCGTCAGGCTTTTAGCTTGCTGTGTACTGGCTTGCCGTTCTGCATTGGCATCAATGCGGAAGAATTTGGCGAACTGATCCAGATTGGGTAGAGAAATGTTCCTGAAAATGTTCTGGATCAAAACCAACCCCATCTTCTTGCGATCCTCCGGCACCAAGCTCAACCCTGAATTAATCGCATTCCGAGCACTTCGGGGTTTGATTGGTTTTCCATTGATCCGGATCTCACCTTTGGTGATTACTCCATATTCACCAAATAATGTTGTCACCAATTCAGTTCGACCCGAACCCATCAATCCAGCGATCCCGAGGATTTCACCCTTGCGTACATTGAAGCTTACCCCATTCAAGACTTTACGCTCGGAATTGTTGGGATCAACCGCTTCAAGATCTTCGACCTCGAATATAACATCGCCGGGCTTGCGATTTCCTTTCGGGAATCGTTCCTTCATCTCACGGCCGACCATATACTTGATCAATTCATTCTGGGTCACATCTTTCGTCTCTTGGGTGGTAATAATTTTGCCATCCCGCATGACCGTCACCCGATCTGTTATCTGAAAAAACTCTTCCAACCGGTGAGAAATATAAATAATGGTAATGCCGTGTTGCTTAAGTGTCCTCAATATTTCCATCAGTTTTTCAACTTCGGCTTTACTGAGAGCACTGGTTGGCTCATCCAGAATCAAGACCCTGGCATTTTCAGAGAGGGCCTTGGCAATCTCGACCATCTGCATTTTTCCAACACCCAGATAATTCACAACCGCGCGTGGATCGACATCCAATTGATATCTTTTTAGAATATCCTGAGTGTCGGCGTATACCTTGTTCCAATTAATACCTATGTGATCGGTGGGTTCCTTACCCAGATAAACATTTTCGCCGACCGTCCTGGTCGGAACCAGAGTCAACTCCTGATAAACAATCGCAATCCCCTTTTTAACTGCCTCATGTATGGAACTTTGACCCAGCTTTAGTTCTTCACCGTCGTAATAAACAACACCATCATAAGTCCCATGAGGATAAACGCCCGAAAGGATTTTTACCAATGTAGATTTACCCGCCCCATTTTCCCCACAGATGCCGTGAATCTCCCCTCGGTGGATCGAGAAGGAAACATCGTTTAGAGCCACTACGCCGGGGAATTGCTTTGTTACATGTTGAAAATCAAGGATAATTTCGTCTTCCACTGCGTCATTCTCCAGTTTGAATTATGTCGCCAATGATTGCACTCAGCCAACATCCCGGCCCCCGGTGAGGGGGGCCGGGAAATCAAACAAAATGAAACTACTGACCCGGAGTCAAGGTCGGCGGAAGTTGACCGGCAGGAACATTGCGATAAACAGCATCGTATGTTTGGAAGCCGCTCTTGACGACCACGTCATAAACATTGTCCTTGGTGACTTCGACAACCGGCAGGAAGAGGGCCTGGACATTGCCAGTCTTGGTCTTGTCGTTTGTCAGCGCAGCCAAAGTGAAGGTCTGCAACTTGAAGGTGGAGAGGTCCTGTTTGGTAACAAGGGCTTCGATTAATTTGACAGCCATTGGTGCCAGCAAACGAGTGTCTTTGAAAACGGTTACGGTCTGGCCACCCAAGACGATGCTATTGCAGCCATCTGCCGTGGCATCCTGGCCCGAGATCGGAACTTTGCCCCATAGCCCCTGTGCCTTCATTGCCTGCAGTTCGCCCAGAGCCGTACCATCATTGGAGGCAACAACCGCGTCGATCTTGTTCTGCTGAGCAGTGAGGATGTTCTCCATCATGGTCTCAGCCTTGGTTGCATCCCAGTTATCAACCCATTGATCAGCAACGACCTTGATGACACCTTGATCGATGAAGGGCTGAAGAACTGCCATCTGGCCCGAGCGAACCAGAATGGCGTTATTATCGGTGGGGGATCCGCCAGACAGAACCACCTTAGCCGGATTGGCCGTTGTCCATGTCGTGCTGCCGGGTAATCCGAGGGCCTTCATGACGCCATCGGCTTCAGCTTTGCCTACCGCGACGTTATCGAAGGACAGATAAGCAGAGATTTTATCGGTCTTGATGAGGCGGTCGTAGGAAATCACGGGAATGCCTGCTGCCACAGCCTTCTCTACAGGAGTCACTGCAGCATCGCCATCCTCAGCAATAACAATGATGCCCGCCACGCCTTGCGCCACCATATTGTCGATCTGGTCACTCTGTAGCTTGACATCATGATCGGCTTCCTGTGAAATTACTTCGTAACCATCCTTTTGAAGCAATTGGGTCATTTGAGCATTTTCGACTGGCCAGCGTTCTGTGGCGAAGTCTGAGAAAGAAAGGCCGATTTTGACTTTACCAGTCGAGGCCGATGAAGACGCGGCCGGGGTAGTCCCTGCCTGGCTACAACCAGCAAGAAACGCTGCAACTACTACCAACGTAATGAGAATTCTGGAAGTACGATTGACTTTCATTTCTTATCTCCTCTACTCTATTTGTTGTCTAAGAATCAATTAGGTCGACCAAAATGTTTTTGTCAATTCACCATAGAGCCTCCTTAAGTACTTAACCATTCAAACAAGATGTCGATAATCAAGAATAGGTCTTAGACAATTGTCATTTCGCGTAAGATGTCGTCCAGCACAATTGCGACAGCACCTAACGCACATGCATTTGCCCCGCGCTCGGAGAACGCAATGCGCAGGCCATCAGCAGAAGGTTGTAGTACGTTGGAAAAGATGGTTTTTTCAATGATCGGTTGCAGGATGTCTTTTCCCAAGATAAGAGCTCCCCCGATGACAACTAATTCCGGGTTGAAAACATTAACCAGATCTGCTATCCCCGCTCCTAAATAAGCTGCTATAGCTTCTATCGCTTGGCGACAAAGAGTATTTCCCTCTAAGGCAAACTTCACTACCATTTCAAAAGTAAGATTATTAAAATCACCCGAACAGGCATCCAGAAGAAATTGATCTGAATGCACTTGAAGTTCTTTTTTTACGCGACGCAGGACTGCTCTAGGGCCCACCTGGGTCTCCCAACAGCCAATGCGACCGCAGGCGCAACGCTCGCCTTGAGGATCGCGTTGCATATGGCCAATTTCTCCCGCATATCCATGACCGCCGCGAAACAAATGGCCGTCAATCATGATCCCGCCCCCAAGACCTATCCCTGAGCTCAGATAAATGAAATTATCTACCCCACGGGCCACGCCGAAGTAGTATTCTCCCAACGCCGCCAGGTTTGCTTCATTTTCGATATAAATAGGGAGGTGGAAGCGTTGGTTCCACATCAGTCGGAGAGGAACATTTTTTAAGTTTAAGTTAGGCGCAATGATCAATTCACCCCGATGAATATTGATGAGACCTGGCATACCGATCCCCAGCCCTAACGGCCTCAGCCGCTGTTCCTTTGCAATGGAAAGTGCCTGATCGACGAGTTGTTCTGCCTGGTTAATGATGCTGGTTGGAGATTGGGATGGATTTGTCTGAACTCTGGTTTCCCACAAGGTTCCGGCAACAAAATTGGTTAGGAGGAGGGAAATAAAATCCACCCCAATTTCTAAGCCAATCACCGAGCCTCCATCAGGTCTGAGACCCAGAGAGACACCAGGGCGGCCAATTTTAGATTCCTCTTGCTCATTTTCTGAAACCAAACCTTCATCAAGAAGGTCATTGATAATATTCGAAACTGTACCCCGATTTAGGCCGGTAAGATTTGCAAGGCGGGCACGGGAAATAGGAGCATTGAGCCGGAGCGTATTTAGAACGACCGACTTATTAATCTTGCGAACTTTTTCTTGATCGCCAGTTAGCATAGGAAGTTTTTATTTGTTTAATGATTGAATAAACTAATTCAATTATATTGTATTTTTAGAAAAATGCAATAGCTACTTTGAGGGTTAGGCAAAAGGTGACACCTGACCCAAAAGTCCGGTGATTGATCAGCACATTTCGGCATCAGTGAAGGTCCCTGTGCGGCCAACCCCTACCCGCCTCACAAACCGAGAGCACCAGCACCAACTAGCCAAACTGGATCGTGAAACCCTTCGCTATGGGCTATTTCTACTAAAACAAGTTTTTTAAGTAAAGTGACTATGCGCAACAATTTTATCCTTAAATATGTCCCAGGACATATTGCCGAACACATTATTTCATGTATAATTACGGCGCTTTTTTCATTTATCCATCTGCCTTGGTAATTTTTCGTTCTACATTAATGGCTCGCGGGCCAACTTAAAGGAGTAAGTCATGCAAATTGTTACCGATCGGGCAATGGATCTCTCCCCCCAACAACTGGCTGGATTAAAGCTCCATTACGCTTCCTTGCGCATTACTTTGGAAGGCAAAACCTACCAAAGCGGTGTGGATATCAGCGCGGATGAGTTCTACGAATTGATCGCGAATACCGATAGCTTCCCCACCACCTCCACGCCTTCCAGCGGAGAATTTGCCGACCTGTATCGCATACTGGCCAAGGACGACCCCGAGATCCTTTCCATTCACATCTCTTCCGGCTTGAGCGGCACTTACAACGCTGCCCGGCTGGGCGCCGAACAGGTGCCCGAAGCGCATGTCACCCTGGTGGATACGCTGACTCTCTCTTGTCCCATGGGTTGGCAGGTGGAAGCCGCGGCGCGTGCCGTCAATGCCGGCTGGCCGCTGGAAAGGATCTTGGCTAAACTGAAAGAGATCCGAGAGAACACCGAGGGCATGTTCACGGTCGCCACGATGAAATACCTGATCCACGGCGGGCGCATCGGTCACATCAAAGGGCTGGTCGCCGCCATGCTAAATATCAAGCCAGTCATCGGGGTGGAAAAGCAGCATGGTACGTATGTCTCGCTGGCCCAGGAGATTACCTTCAAGAAGGCCATCCACAAAATGGCTGAAAAGGTCACAACCTGGTATCCTGAAGGCAGCAAATTGCGCGTGCAGCCGCTGCATGGCAGAAACCCCGAAGGTGCAGCGATCATGATGGAGCGGATGAGCCAGCTCTTCAGCCTGGTTATCGAGCCGCTGACCGCCATCGCACCCGTTCTGGGTGCCCACACTGGCCCCGGCATGGTAGGCATGGCCGTCGCCCCGGCTGCAGTATTCGGCGATCTGCCCTGACGAGCGATTTACCCTAATAAACAAATTGCCCGGCCTTTCGAAGCGCCGGGCAACTTTTTTTCATCTACCTTATCCAATCAAAATTTCCACAGCGTGGCGCCATGCCCCGCCGCATGATACTTGGTGATCGCCTTGCGCATTTCTTCTTCGTCCGTGAAGAGGAAAACGATCTGCGATTTCTGGCAGGCGAAGCCATCCATCCAGGCCTTCAACCCCGCCGGCGAAACCTCGAGTTTGAACGTCTCTGCGTCCTTAGGAATAAAATCGTCCTGGTTAAACTCGTTGGTCACCACGTAGGGGAAATCGATGAAGTGCCACAGCGGGATGCCCAATTTCTCGGCGGCTTTGCGTGTCAGCACGTGGTCGCGGTGATGACCGACAGCCAGTGGGATGACCACTTCCCAGCCAAGCGGAATATTCTTGCGCAGGAAATCGGCCGCCTGCGGCACGAGATAGGACTCATCCGGCTCGAACGGCCCCTGGTTGTCTTCCGGCACCTTGACCACTGCTTCCTCGGTGCCCGGGAAATAGCGATAGATGTTATCAGGCACCGTATTGCGCCGGAAAGCCGAAACGCCCAGCACGTGGTTACAGGCTGCATCTTCCAGGCTGCGCTTGTAAGGCACGTCGTCTTCCAGTTCCCAGAACGTATGCAGCAGCTGCGCATATTCGGTCAAAGGCTTGTCGAACTGTGGATCGCCGGCACACATGGTCCACACCTCAACTACATCGCCGCGTTGGGTCAGCTCCCAAACCATGCCACCCACCGAGAGCACCACATCATCGAAATGTGGGGAAATGAAGATCCATTTTCGCATGGTCGACTCTACCTCTATTGCTTGGGCGCATCAACCTTGATGCGCGCATCCAGTTCCTTTTGCGACACTTTGAACTGGAACACCAGGGCACCCACCAGGAACAACACAGCCGAGATCACGAACAGAATGATAAAAGTGGTCTTGGTCATATTAATTAAGAGAACGCCAAAGACTAGCGCCGCCATCGCACCCGAAAGCCCGGTGGACAGGTTGTTGTAAGCCATGTACTGACCGGCCTCGTCCTCAGGTGCCAGCCCGCTGGCCAATGCCGGCATGACCGCCACAATCGGCCCGGTGGCAGCTGAACGAATGGCTGCAAAAACCATAAATAGGACAAAGTTGCCGGTGAACCCCATGAGGATTGTCATCACGGCACAAATATACAGAGAACCCAATATCAGCTTGCGCCTGCCGATCTTGTCAGAGAGGATTCCTGATGCTACGGCAGAAATCATGGTAAACACCAGGCTGATGCCGCCCATGACCCCGAACCCAAAATCCGGGCTGACGGTCGGAAAATAGGTCTCGAAGAAATAGCGGGCAAAGAACTGCAGGGAGTTCATACCCATATTGGCCAGCAAGGCGCAGAGCACCACCCAGAAAAACACCACCACCCGCGTACGGACGGTGAACATGTTTTTAAACACGGTGAGCATACTGATCTTCTGGGTCTCCACGGCCGGTTTATCTTTGCCACGCAGCACCCAAGCGGCGACAATACCGGTTGCAGCGAACACGATGCCAATGACCCATAACGCCAGGCTGGTCTGACCGTTGGAGTTCAAAAACGAGATAAGCTCAATGCCCAGCGCAGCGCCGATCAGTGTTAACATACCCTGGAGGCCGGAAGCCGTGCCGCGCTGCTCCTCCGGCACCACGTCCACCAGCAGCGGCCACCAGGCGCCGTTGGCCACGTTTGTCAAGAGTTGCATGCCGATAAAGCCGATGACAATCAATGGCATGGCCGGTGGATAGAAAATTGCCAACAAGGCCATAAGCGGCAGTGTCAGCAATGTGCCGACCAGGATGCTGGGCGTTCGCTTGCCCCAGCGGCTGGTCGTATGATCACTGATAATGCCGGCTAAAATGCTGACGGTGATGCCTACCAGCGTCCCAAAAAAGCCGATCAGCCCCACGATCGTCCCTCTGTAGTTCGTTGCCACTTTTTCAACCATCGTGGGCAGCAAGATACTATTATATGAAGTCCAGATGAAGTTCGCCCCCAGCATCACCGCCCCCATGCCCAGCAAAAAACCGACCGAACGTTTGGAAGACGTACCGGTTGCAGTTGCCATGGTTACCCTCCTCGAAATAACAATAGTTAAGGAACCCGGGCGCCATATTATCAACGCTCAAGTAATGTTCAACTTTATTTCAAAGACCGGGACCCTTTTTGTCCGCCATTCCAAGCCGGAGATGTTGGATCACCGGCCTGGAATGTTGAAGCTTCACGACTCGCGCCGCGGATCTGGCGTCGATGCCGCTGAGCAACCGGCATTCGGCTTGGAGTCCGCCGGCGCAGTCGAGCTTGCTTACATCATCAATTTCTGCAATTTCATCATATCTTCCATGGCGCCTTTGACCTGCAACTTGCGCGTCATGTAAGCCGTGGTGCCGTTGACTTTCTTGTCCATGATGCCTGAAAGGATATCGGTGGTGGTGGTAATGGTCACATCAGCCGAGGCAGGGGTTTCTTTGGTAATGGTCGCAGAAGAGCCATCCACTGCCTTCAACACCCAGTCCTCTTTGGTGTCGGTGAACTTGAACAACAGTGTCTTGGTAAAACCTTTCAGAGCCGACTGCACGGCTGGATCCGCAAACCGGTCAGCCATTTTCTGAATATAGGGTTGGATATCTGCCATTTTCTTTTCTCCTCTTCTTAGAATATGTTTCGACCTTCAACGTTGAAGGTTAAATCCACTCCAGGGTCATTCCAAGCCAAAATCCAATGTGAAGGAGTTCACTGATTCTCCTCACACGCACCGCACTTGACGTTCTCTAAACGGTAACCCACTGCTTGGATTGGACAGACCGGTCAATCGCTTCCACTACCTCCACCGCATACGCCGCATCAGCCGGGTCGAGGCGAGGAGGCCGATCCTCGATGATGGCACCCACAAAGTCCTTGATCTCTCCTCCCATGGAATTGAACTTCCAGGCCAGCGGGTCGAACGGCACGTCTTCGACCACGGTCCCATCGATATCTTCGGAGCCAAAGTAATATTTGACCACCGGATTGCTCAACTGATCCACGATCACACCGCCTTTGCTGCCGTAAACTTCCAGACGTTCCGTCCAGGGGATCTCCGCAGTGCACGTGGTGTAAAGTTGGAACTCGGCACCGTTGGTCAGGTGGCCGATGATCAGTCCGTTGTCTTCCATCTCACTTTCCGGGACGATCCGGGTGGCAAAGCCCATCACGTCTTTCACACCGCCAAACAGCCATTTGTAAAGATAAATATTATGCACGGCTGAATCCAGGATCACGCCGCCGTAGGGTGCCTTGCCGTGCCACAGGTTGGGGTTCTTGAGACGATAGACTTCACTACCGGCAATCAGCGAACGCACCGTCCAGATATCACCCAGCGTGCCGGCCTTGAGGAGCTTTTCCACCGCCTGGTAGGCTGTGATGAAAGGAGTATTTTCCGCCACGCTGAACTTCAGGCCGGATTTGCGGGCGCTCTCAACCATTTCCTTGCCCAGCTTCGAGTTAACCGCAATCGGCTTTTCCACCAGCACGTGCTTGCCCTTGGCGAGTGCTGCCATGGTGATCTCATAATGGAGCATGTGTGGCACGGTAATATCCACCATGTCCACGTCAGGGTTATCCAACACATCCTGATAGCGCGTGTACACTTTGGCGCCGTACATCCCCGCGCGGTTTGTCGCTTCTTCTTCGTTGATGTCGCACATGGCAATGATCTCACTGCTATCCGTAACTTCGGAATAGCCTGCCTCATGTGCGTAAGAAATCCCCCCCAACCCGATCATGCCAACCCGAATTTTTTTGCCTGTCATATACTTTTCCTTTGAAAAAATTTTGTACTGCTCTACCGTAGGTTTTTCCAGTTCAAAATATCAAATGAACATTTGAACATTATGTGAACATATGATAAACAATTGAACTATAACAAATATCCGTCCGAATTGCAAGCCTTTGTCTCACGAGAACTTCATTTCGTCTTCCATAAACCGGGCAATAAACGGCAGAGACAATTCAATCGCGGCTTCCCGGCAGCCAAAAAAACCATCGGAATTATTTTGCCCTGGCTTTTTTGACCCACGCCAGCGACTGGCTCACCTTCTCGCTCAACGTGTCGTACTGTTTCTCCTTGATCACCTGTGCCGAAATCAGGTTTGAACCCAAGCCCACCGCACAGGCGCCGGCCTTAATCCAGGTGCTCACACTTTCTTCCGTAGTATCCACGCCGCCGGTGGGCATCAAGCGGTGCCAGGGGCATGGGCCCAGGGTTGCCTTGATGAATTCCGGGCCTACCACCTGGCCGGGGAAAATCTTGACAATCTCCGCACCCAGCTCTTCTGCTTGCGAGATCTCGGTCGGCGTGGCACAACCCGGCAGATAAGCTACTTTGCGCAGGTTGCACAGGTGCGCAATTTCCGGGCTCAAAATCGGGCTCACCACGAAGGCCGCCCCGGCCGCCAAGAACATCGCCGCGGTGGGCGCGTCGATCACCGAACCCACTCCCAGCATCAGGGATGGCTCGGCCTTAGCGAAGTGTTCGACGAGTTGGGTAAAAACCGTGTAGGCACCTTCGCCACGGTTGGTGAATTCGATAACTTGTGCCCCGCCGCGAGTACAGGCTGCGATGACCTCGCTGCTCTTGTCCACGTCCGAATTGAAGAACAAGGGCACGACTCCTTTGTCCAATAGGGTGTTGAAAACTTCCAGGCGTGAAAACCTCGTCATATGCCCTCCATCGTCCCGACCGGATGTTCATCCACGCCACCCGGCCGGCTCGATAAAATCAACGCGCCACCCTGCCGGAAGCATCTCCGGCCATCAATTGTTCCACCTCTGCCACACTCACCAGGTTGAAGTCACCCGGGATGCTGTGCTTCATACAGGAAGCTGCCGTGGCAAAGCTCAACGCATACGCCGCGTCGCCGGGATGCGCCAGCAGGCCATAGATCAACCCGGCCGCGAACGCGTCTCCGCCGCCCACCCGGTCGACGATAGGCAGGATGTCGTACACCGGCGCCTGATGAAAAGCACCGGCTTCCCATAACACGCCCGACCAGGTATTGTGGCTGGCAGAAAGCGAGCCGCGCAGCGTGATGGCAATGGTTTTCAAATTGGGGAAACGCTTTGCCAGAGCTTCACAGACAAAGCGATATTGTTCGCCGCTGACCTTGCTGGCGCGCACGTCCGCCTCCGGCGCCTTGATGCCGAACACCTTTTCCGCATCCTCCTCGTTGGCGATAACGACATCGCAAGTTTGGACCAGCCCGGCCATCACGTCACCGGGATCGCGCGTCCATTGCCACAGCTTGGCGCGGTAATTCAAGTCGCAGGAGACGGTTAGTCCCATGCGATGCGCCGTTTCGACGGCTTCGCGGCAGGCATTGGCAGCACCCTCAGAGACCGCCGGCGTAATGCCGGTCCAATGGAACCAGCCGGCCCCTTCGAACACCTCTTCCCACTTCACCATGCCGGGCTGCAGCGTGGCAAAAGCAGAATTGGTCCGGTCGTAGATCACTTTGCTGCTGCGCTGGGCGGCACCGCTTTCCAAAAAATAAATGCCCAACCGTTCACCGCCACGCAAGATGTGCTGCGTGCCAACCCCTTGCTGGCGTACAAACGCCAGGCAGGCGTTGCCCAGGTCGTTGAGCGGGAGCCGCGTGACAAATTCGGTCGGCAGGCCAAATTGCGCTAGCGAAGCGGCCACGTTGGCCTCTCCCCCACCAAAAACGACTTCGAACGAATGCGCCTGTTGGAAACGCTGGAACTCAGGCGTCTTCAGCCGCAGCATGATCTCCCCAAACGTGACGACAGGTTTCATCTGCCTCTCCAGGTCTTGCGTGTCGTTCTACTTGACAAAGTCTGCTAAAAAGCGTACCATTGGGTTAATGGTATTACCATTTGTCCAATATCATTATACACCACCTGTCAACTACCCTTTTCGACTTTGGGAGGAAAGCTCATGGAAAACCTGAAAATTACCCCGCCCGGTTTCAAGAAAGAATTGCTGCTCAAGCTCATGCAGGAACACCACCTGGCCGGAGTGCTGCTGACTTCGCCGGAAAATGTCTATTACACCACCGGTTACCCCACGCTGCCCGGCAGCGGCAACCCCATCATTTTTGCCCTGCAGAACCAATTTCCCTATTATGTCTACATCAGTGCCGAGGGCAAGGTAACCCTGGTGGGCTGGATGGGGGCATTGAATGGGATCGACTTCGCCGCTGACGACAGCCGTTTCTTTTTCAACCATTCCAGCGCAATGGAAGAATTGAGCAACGTGCTCAAAGAGAACCTGAGCGGCCAGGCCACCCTGGGCGTGGAATCTACTTGCCCTATGGTTGTATTGGACACTTTGAAAGCTGCCCTCGACGAGCATGTCCCTGCCCTCTTCAACGTGGACCCGTTGATGACCCAGTTGCGCTTGATCAAATCTCCGGCTGAGATCGAGTTGATCAAACGCTCCACGGCCGTCGCCGAGGCAGCCGTCGCCGAACTGTCAGAGATCGTGCATGTGGGCATGACCCGCCGCCAGCTCATCCAGGAAGCCAAAACGCGCATGATGGCCCATGGTGCAGATGCCATCGACCACGTGACCGCTGGCTTTGGCACCGCCAACCTCGAGGTGGAGATCGAGCAAACACTGGAGCCTAACCAACTGGTGCAACTCGACCTGGGCGCCAGCGTGCAGGGCTACATCTCCGACAATCGTCGCATCCTTTATAGTGGTGAGGTGACCGACGAGATCCGCCAGCCGCACGAAAAAGTTTGTGCCATCATCGATCAGATGAGCGCAGCGCTCAAACCGGGCGTCCGCTTCCCGCAAATTTACCAAATGGCTTACGAGCGGTTCACCCAAGAAGACCTGGCTCCGCTCTTCATGAACGCCGGCCACACCATCGGCCTGCAAACCGAAGAAGTATGGCTCATCGAGGATAACGACGTCGAAATCCAGCCAGGCATGGTGGTCAACATCGAGGTGTACACAGCCCACATAACCGGCGAGCCGATCGGTGACGAGGAAACTTTTGTGGTCACGCCAACAGGGTCGGAACGCATCACGCAGCTCCCGCGCGCCATCAAGAGTGTAAAATAGATCCCAAGCCGTGATTTCCTTTCGCGGCCGAATCTTTTTTACGGGAGCAGACCATGGCAAATATTCTTTCCTACCTCGAAAAAGTCAAAGATCGCTTCAGCGACCCGGCCATCCGCGAGAGTTTCAAAGGCTACAACCGCAATTTCCTGTTCGAGTTCACCGATAGCGGTGAATCCTATGTGCTGCGCATCGCCAACGGCGAATCTGCCACCCTGGAAAAAGGTACCCTTTCGACGGCCGACTTGACCATCACCACAACCACCGACGTGGTGGCAGCGATCATGGAAAAGAAGCTCAATGCAATCACTGCCTATTCCACCCACAAGTTCCGCTCGAGAGGCACCATGGACGACCTGCTGAAGCTGCAAAAATTGCTCTGAACAGGGAACGTGGGCTAAGTCATTATGCAATCGAAGTTAAAAAAGCAAGAGGTGAAAATGGACCCATTGATCATTATTGCTACACCCAACATCAGTTGGCTGCATCCTGAAGTAGATTACCCACGCACGCCGGAAGCCATTGCCGAAGAAGCGGCACTTTGCCAGCAGGCCGGCGCAGCCATCCTGCACATCCACGCCCAGGGACAATGGCGCCAGGTGCTGCACGCCGTGCGCACCCGCTGCGACATCGTCATCCAGTGCGGCATGTCCAGCCTGCCCATCCCCGACCGCATGGAAGTGTATGAGGAAAAGGCGGATATGATCTCGATCATCCTCAACCACCACGACGAAGCCTTTGTCCAGACCGAATGTCTCCAGCTCCACTCACGAGAAGAGCTGGCAGAGTATGCAAACCTGTGCAAGCAATACCATGTAATCCCGGAGTTCGAGGTGTGGCATTCCGGTTCTATCTGGAACCTAAACTACCTGATCGGCAAGAAGCTGCTTCAGCCGCCCTATGTAACCACGCTGTTCTTCGGCTGGCCGGGCGGCACCTGGTCGCCGCCCACCCTGGAAGAATACCAGTACCGGCGCAAGATGATGCCGGAAGGTTGCGTGTGCAACGTCAGCATCATGGAAGAGCACCAGCTCGAGATCGTCACTGCGGCCATCCTAATGGGTGACCACGTGCGCGTGGGCACGGAGGATTATCCCTTCAACCATGCCGGCAAGCTTGCCGCTACCCACGAATTGGTAAAAGAGGCTGCAAACATCGCCCATTCATTGGGCCGCCCCATCGCCACCGCACAGCAGGCGCGCAAGATGATCGGGCTGTAACCAGCAAGCTGCTATTATGAGAAAAGGAGGATCCATGGCCGATAAAAAAGTCGCCGTCGTCACCGGTGCTGCGCATGGCATTGGCACCGCCACCGTGCGCAAGTTCGCCAAAGAGGGCTACGCCGTCATTGCTCTGGACGTTCTCCCTGAAGGGCAAAAAATCGCCGACGAGGTCAACAAAGCCGGCGGGGAATGCACTTTCATGCTCTGCGATGTGTCCGATGAAAAGCAGGTTGCTGCCTGCATGAAAGCCGTAGAGACGAAATATCATCGCATCGATGCCCTGCTCAACATTGCCGGCGTGGTGCTGGTCAAACCCTTCGACCAGATCACCTGGGAAGAGTATTCTCGCACGGTTAACATCAACCTAGGCGGCACCTTTTTGATGTGCAAATACGCCCTGCCGATGATGAAGCAGCAAAAGAGCGGCGTCATCGTCAACATGGGCTCCGTCTCGGGGCACGTCGGCCAGACCGAGCACGTGATGTACGGCGCCACCAAGGGCGCCATCATCGCCATGACGCGCGCCCTGGCCTGGGAACTGGCACCTTACCAGATCCGGGTCAACACCATCAGCCCCGGCTCGGTGGATACCCCCATGCTGCGCAGCGACATCGACCTGGAATCCCGCCGCACCGGATTGCCTTTCGAAGAAGTCAAGAAGGAACGCGAGAAGGAACAAGCCTTCCAACGCTGGGCCGACCCGGCGGAAATCGCTGAGCCGATCTATTTCCTGGCCAGTGAAGGCGCTTCGTTCGTCACCGGCACCGACTGGCTGGTGGATTGCGGCTGGGTGGCCAAATAAACCCGTGCAACTTCGTCCAGGCATCATCGAGTGAATATGGAATCTAAAGATTTAGACGTCAATTTCGGCACCTTCCAAAAGGACATACTGTCCGAAAAGATCGTGGACAAATTGCTCACGCTGATCCGCGAGAAGCAATTGCGTCCCGGTGACCGCCTGCCGCCCGAGCGCGAGCTGGCCATCATGATGGGCGTCAGCCGGCCATCCCTGCGTGAGGCACTGCGGGCGCTCTCCATCATGCGCGTCATCGAGAACCGCCAGGGGTCAGGAACGTTCGTCACCTCACTGAAGCCGGAGTTGTTCGTCGAGCACTTGGATTTCATCTTCAAAGTGAACGATGCCACCTTCATGGATTTGTTCCAGGCACGCAAGATCCTGGAAGTGGGCCTGGCATCGCTGGCTGCCCCGCGCATCACGCCTGAAGAGATCGTTGTTTTGGAGGACTGCGTGCAATGTTCCGCTTTGAACATCGATGACCCCGAAGCCTTCCTCAAAGCCGACCTGGAGATACACCAGCACATCATCAATGCTGCGCAAAACCATATCCTGGCGCTGTTCATGGAATCCATCAATCAGCTCAATGTAGCCAGCCGCCGCCGCACCGGTGAATTGCCGGAAGTACGCAGGCAAACCCTGCAGGACCATCGCGCCATCCTGGCTGCCCTCAAAGCCCACGACCCGGCCCTGGCCGGCGACGCCATGCGCCATCATTTGGATTTTGTAGAACAGCAGTTGAAGGAAATGGCTGAACTTGAAGCGAAAGAGTTACATTCGTAAAGCGGAGTTCCATACCCGTTACCAAAGGATTACCTATGACTAATGACCGTTTTCTGATAACCGGCGCGCTGGGATGTATCGGCGCCTGGACGTTACGCAACTTGGTGCGTGAAGGCACCCCCGTGGCCGTGCTCGACCTGGGCAAGAACCGTCAGCGCCTCGAGCTCATCATGAGCGCTGAGGAGATCGCCCGCATCCAATTCATCACCGGCGACATCTCAGACTTGGGCGTGGTGGAAGGCGCCATCAAGGATTCCGGCGCCAACCGCATCATTCACCTGGCCGCGTTGCAGCTTCCCTTCTGCAAAGCAGATCCGCCGCTGGGGGCACGGGTCAACGTCGTCGGCACGGTCAACATGTTCGAGGCTGCCAAACGCGCCGGCATCCGCCAGCTGGTATTTGCCAGCAGCACCGCAGTTTATGGCATCAGTGAGGAATATCCGGAAGGCCCGCTGCCGAACGACGCTGCGCTCAAACCCCGCTCACACTATGGCGTCTACAAACAGGCCAATGAGGGCACCGCCCGCGTCTATTGGATGGATGACCACATCGCCAGTATCGGTCTGCGCCCTTACGTGGTCTACGGCGCCGGGCGCGACCAGGGCATGACCTCTACACCCACGGTTGCCATGTTGGCCGCCGTCTCCGGGAAGCCCTACCGCATCAGCTACGGCAAACGCTACTGCTTCCAGTATGGTGACGACGTGGCGCAATGTTTCATCCGTTGTGCGCGCACACCCTTCGAGGGCGCCGACGTATTCAACATCGGCGGGCCGTCGGTCAGCACCTCGCAGGTCATCGCCGCCATCGAGAAGGCCGAGCCGTCGGCCAAAGGCAAGATCACCTTCGATGACATCCCGCTGCCCTTCCCGGAAGAAGTGGACAGCTCGGCGCTGGAAAAAGTGATCGGGCCGCTGCCTTACACACCATTGGAACAAGGCGTGGCAGAAACGATCGACATCTTCCGCAAAGCAGTAAAGAATGGCAGGATCAAACCCGTAGAGGCATAAGCCTGTCTTTCGTTGCATATGATAGAAATGAATTCACCGGGCGTCGCTTGGACCACCCGGTGAATTTTTATTAGAGTACGGGTACAATAATCAGGTACATTACGAACCATCTATCGAAAGGTGCACTATGACACATACCATTCATCATCCCATTCGAGTAGCTGTGGTCGGCACAGGGAACGTGGGCGCCACATTTGCCTATGCCTTGCTGCAAAGCGGTCTGGCAGGTGAGATCGTGCTGATCGACGCCAACAAAGAAAAGGCCAAAGGCGAGGCTATGGATTTGAACCACGCCATGCCGCTGGCCCACCCCACCCATATTTGGTCCGGAACATATAAAGATTGCGCCGGCGCGGCTGTGACCGTGCTCACCGCTGGGACAGCGCAAAAAACTGGCGAAAGCCGCATGGACCTGTTGGGACGCAACTACGCTATTTTTCAACAAATCGTCCCGGAAGTGGTGAAATACAACCCCGACGGTTTGCTGTTGGTAGCCACCAACCCGGTGGATGTGCTTACCTATGCTACCTGGAAGCTCTCCGGCCTACCCGCCCCGCGCGTGATCGGCTCCGGCACCATTCTGGACACCGCCCGCTTCCGTTATCTGATCAGCCAGACCTTCGACGTGGACGCGCAGTCAGTGCACGCCTACATCATTGGTGAGCACGGCGACAGTGAGGTGCCTGTCTGGTCATTAGCGAACATCGCTGGCATGCACATCCAGGAATATTGCACCACGCTGGGAGAGAAATGCCCGGATCATGCGCTGGAAAATATCTTCCAGCAGACACGCGACGCCGCCTACAACATCATCAAGCTCAAAGGCGCCACGTATTACGCCGTGGCTAATGGGCTGCTGCAAATCGTCGAGGCCGTCATCCGCGACCAGGGAACCGTGCTTTCCGTCTCGACCCTGATCCAGAACTATTACGGCATCGAGGATGTGTACCTCAGCCTGCCAAGCGTGATTGGGTTGAAAGGTGTGGAAAGCTTCATGCGCCTGCAGCTCAGCCAGCAGGAAGAAGAACTGCTGCGCAAGAGCGCCGGCATGCTACGCGATACCCAACGCCAATTGGGACTCTGAGCGGTGTTGCGGACATAATCTAAGCATTCAAACACCGCATACCAGAGGAGAGAAACCATGCATGAACGCAGATTTCACGGGGACATCAACCGCCTGCGCAGCCCGGAACGAGTGGCACGGATGGAAGTGGGCCGCGTGGTGACGCTTTGCCTGCAAGATGCGCCAACCGCACACACCGTCCTCGATATCGGCACAGGTTCGGCACTGTTCGCCGAGGAATTTGCAAAACGCGGGCTGCAAGTCAGCGGCGTCGATGCCAGCCCTGAAATGGTGGCTGCTGCCCGGCGCTATGTGCCCAGCGGTGATTTCCGCACAGGAGAAGCCGAACACCTGCCCTTCGCAGATGGCGCCTTCGACCTGGCCTTCATGGGGGTATTGCTGCATGAAACGGATGATCGGCTGCTGGCGCTGCGCGAAGCATATCGGGTGGCATCGCAGCGTGTGATGATATTGGAATGGCCTTACGAAGTCCAGGAGTTCGGCCCGGGCCTGGAAGAGCGGCTGACGGAAGAAAATTTGGCATCCCTGGCGCTCGAAGCCCGCTTCAAACCGCCAACGTCGTTCCGCCTGAAAAATTTGATCCTATACCGCCTGGAAAAATAAAGGGGACTTTATCCGCCAATCCCCACCAATTTAGCGATCAGGCTGCGATGCGGGATGAGCGCCCCTTCGGGGCACACTTCCACACAGCACATACAGCCAATGCAGAAAGACAAATTGAACGTAGGTGGATTGCCGGCCGTGATCACGGAGGCCGGGCAGGCGGTCGAGCATTTTCCACAGCCGATGCACTTGGTCACATCGATCTCCGGTCGCAATTTGACCTGGTTGCTGACCGGCGCACTGAGCCAGGAAGGAATACGCGAGAACACCGAAGCGGTTGGCAGCACCAACGGGCCAAAATCCAGGAGCGCCCGATCACCCACCACGGTAATACTCCGTAAGTCATCGACGCCCAGGTTACGCTTGCCCGCTTCGGCCAGGTGCAGCACTTCGCCTGCTCGGAAACCCATGGCGCGTGACAAAACCGTATCCAGCGCCACCGCGTCGACCGACGCTGCCAGCAGATTATAGGAATGCGGTGTGCCGCTGGTGCCAGGACCGTTGCCTTCCATCCCCAGCACGCCATCCATAATGACAAGGCCGGGGCGCACCAATTCGAGGATGTCGGCCAGCCTCCGACTGAAATCCGGCATGCCGGGGGCACGCAGGTGCATTTCAGTCTTGCGCTTGCCGGGCACGGTGCCGAATAGGTTCTTCACCGCACCGGTATACAGGGTGGAGGCGTGTGTTTTCAACTTGGGCAGATCGATCACCAGATCGGCTTCAGTCACCGGTTTTGCGATGAAGTAATCATTCCCATTGAGTTGTTTCCAGACCACACTTTCGAACAGCAGCAAGCGTGCATCGGTGGCTTCCGCCACTTCGCTCATGCCGCTTTTACGCCAGACGCGCGGGTTCTCTTTGATCGGCAAGGCCGGCGAGTCGCCAATCCATACCTCGCCTCCGGCGGCCTTCACCAGCTCGGCCACCGTCCTGACGATTGCCGGGTGCGTGGTCACGCCCTGCTCCCAATCCGCAGCGGTCAATAGGTTGGGCTTCAATAAGACCTTCATCCCAGGATGGACAAAGTGTTCCATCCCGCCCAGCGGCGCCAGGCACTCCCGTAGTGCGGCACGGACAGCATCCGGTTCATATTCCCGACACGAAACAATCGAAACAACGGCTGAAGGCATTTCATTTCACCTGTTTGTAAACATATCGGTATATTTTATCCCTGAAAGGAAAAAACTTTACAGTTTTTTAGAACTTTTAACACTATTTGTGAACAAACCTCGTTCCTCGTTGCAGGTCCTTAATACAGGGTAAAATTACACCAAGCCTATGACAGACAACTCTGACACCCAAGAAAAGCTCATGAGTTTTTGGGACCACGTAGAAGAACTGCGGCGGCGGCTGTTGGTAGCACTGGTAGCGCTGGCAGTCACCACGGCGGCTAGCCTTACCTTTGCCGACAAAATTGTCGTGCTGTTGACCCAACCCATCGGAGGGCCGGGCAAGCTGCAAGCCATCGAGGTCACCGAAAACGTCAACGTTTTCCTGAAGGTCTCGCTGTTGAGCGGCTTTCTGCTGGCGTTGCCGGTCATCCTCTACGAGTTGTTGGCATTCATCATCCCGGGTCTAAAACCCGGCGAACGGCGCTGGCTATTTCTGGGAGTCCTCTTTGCCACCTTGATGTTCGCACTCGGCGTTGCGTTTGCATATTTCGTTATGCTGCCCAACGCGCTGCCCTTCTTGTTGAATTTTCTCAACATCCCCACTTCCCCACGGCCTTCCAGCTATTTCGATTTCGTCATCAGTTTGTTGTTCTGGATCGGCGCCAGTTTTCAAACCCCGCTATTGATCTTCATCCTGGCCCGCTTCGGCGTGGTCAATGCTGCTGACCTGCTCAAGTATTGGCGGGTGGCCATCGTGGTCATCGCCATCATCGCGGCGGTGATCACCCCTACTACTGACCCGGTCAATATGTCTCTTTTAATGGCCCCTTTGATCGCACTGTACTTCCTGAGTGTGTTGCTGGCCTTCGTGGCACAGAGAAGGGGCAAACAAGATGAACAGCAACAAGAGGTGAACGACAAAACGGAATAAAGGCCAGTTGTCAATGGAAGAAATCCGGAAGAAACCTGCCCGCTGGCCGCTCTGGGTTTTAGTTGCCGGGCTGTTGTGGGGGCAATTTGTCCTGGCAATTGGTATCCACAAAAACCCCACGCCCAACAACCTGACCACATTCTCTGCCATCGAAGCCGCTGGATTCTATACCCTTATTCTCTTCTTGACCCGCCGCTGGTGGTTGCCGTTCCTCTCGCGCCGTCCTGCATTGTGCGCACCCGCCCTTGGCATTTTCAACGCAGCCCTGATCGAGGCTGAATTCTGGACTTTCGAACGCATCTTCGGTGGCAGCGGCGTCGCCGCCAGCTCGAACTTGTTCCTGGATTGGCTGCTCACCATGCCCTGGTACATCGGTATGGTGCTCCTTTTTGTGCGCGTTCAAAATCGCAACCGGTTTCCGACGATTGCTCTTTTCCTTTTTTGCGGCTTGTACGAAACCGGAGCAGACGGTGTGATAGGCGGCCAGATCTTGCCCTGGATCAGCGGACATGAAGTTTCGCTCCCTTCTGCGTGGGCATTCCTTCTCTTCATCGCCTTCTGGGAATTTATCTTGGTTTACAGCTCGATGCTTCTTCCCCCTGCCTGGGTGATTGCCACCACCTCCCCGGTTGACTCACCACCCCAGCACCGCTGGCAGGATGCGCTCCTGCCCCTGGCATGGTTACTCCCCTATACGATCTATCTGTTTTTAGTACTAATTATTATGGGACACCGTTAGTCCCACGGTGCCGTCAGTTAAAACTTCAACGCCCGTCCCAACATGGGCCCCAGTAAGCCGTCCTTATCCGTATCGATGATCACATCCGCGGCCGCCTTCGCTTCTTGCGAAGCCGATACCGGTGCAAAAGAAACCCTGGCTTCCTTTAGCATGGGCACGTCATTGCCGCCATCACCGGCGGTAAACAACGGTGAATCTTCCATTCCCAAGTGTTTCTGCAACCGATGCAAGGCCTCGCCCTTGTTTACCCCCAGAGGGTTGATCTCAAACAGTACAGGGCTGCTGTAACATGTGGCTACTGCCAAACCGCTGAAGGCTCTCTCGGCTCTTTGCAGATCAGGTAGATACTCGGAGAAAAACAGGAATTTGATCCACGGGGTCTTGTGGTCCTCGTCCGTGATGTTCTTTTTCGCCACCTTAATCTTGTAATAAACTTCCATGGCTTCATTTAACTTGGTTCGTTTCGGCGTCAGGACGCAATCCACACCGTGCACTGCATAGGGGATGCCCTCCAATCCATCGGCGATCTGCAATAATTTTTCCTGCATCTCAAGCTCGAAGCCGGAAGCTTCGAGCAACTCTTCGCCGCCTCCGTAGATGATGCCGCCATTGGCCATGGCCAAAGGAAATGGCAGCGGTTCGTCTACATATAATCCATTTTCGATAAACGTTTGGCGGATACTGAAGCGCTGGCGGCCGGAGGCGACGATGAAGACCGCATCGCGACAATTCAGCAAGATCTCTTTATCCTGGGGACGCATGTGGCCACTATCATCCAACAACGTCCCGTCCATATCGAAGGCAATGATAGGTTTAGGCATAAGGGAAAAGTTTACCACACTTCACGTTCACTCCTCTTGACTTTGCCAGCAAATGGCCCTTATAATGAACTTATAAGTTGTCTGATGATTGGTCGTTGACGGTGGACAGCTTTTAGGAGGTAGTCATGCCTGAAAAAACAACCCGCACGGTGAAGAGTGCCAAGATCGATGAGGCTCGCGAGCACATGCGTGTCGCACACGAGAACATGCACAAAGTTGCCGAAGCTTGGATCCCCGAAGGGGTGCGCGAGAACCAACGCGCTGCCCGCCGGGAATTCCTGTTGGGGCTGCGCAGCCTGTTGGATGCAGCCATCGAGCACATTGAAAAGTAAACCGAGCAACAACGTTTTCATCAAGAAAAAGAGTAAGGGCATGATCAAACATGCCCTTACTTTGTTTAATTCACTGATATTCAGGCGGTCTAAACTTTACCTGCCGACTAAAACCCACAATAGCGTCAATGCTGCGACCGCTCCAAAACCGGCCGCCGGGATCACGTCCCCTGCCACGTAAAGCTGCACCCCGCCCAACAAAAAGGCGGTAAACACCACTGCCCCGGCAGTCTTGCGCTGTGAGCGGTTCAACCGCTCCACCTCGTGCGTCAGTGTTGGCGTGCGCACTTCCAACCGTCCTTGCTCCATGCGGCTGAGCAGCGAATCGGTCTTGGCTGGCAGCGCCAGCAGTTTTTGCAGCATCTTGCCGACCTCATCCAGCAAGGTCTCCCATTTGCCGCCACCCTCGGCTTCCATCAGCGAGCCGGCATACGGTGCCAGGCTCTCCCAAACGTTAAAGTCGGGGTTCAAACCGGAACACATCCCGGAAAGGATGCTGACACAGCGCCCCAAAAGGATCAGGTGCTCCGGTATCTGGAAAGGCATTTCATATAGTAGGTCGCCAAACTCATCCACAAACTCGCGTGCATCTTCCGGATGCATACTCATCATTTGCGTAGTCGATTTGCCCCATAGACGCTCGAAAACCCGCTGGCTGGCGCGCTCTAAAAGCTCAACATCGGCACCCGGCAGCAACACGTCCAACATCTCGTAAGCCTGCACCAGGCGGTGGGCATCCTGGGTGCCGACTGAGATCAACACTTCGCGCAGCCCTTTGAAAGTTTGCTCCGGCAGAGTCCCGGTCATGCCAAAATCGACGAAGGTCAGTTTCCAATCACCTGGGGCTGCACCAACATCCGGCGCCTGGACGAACAAGTTGCCCGGGTGTGGATCGGCGTGAAAGAAGCCATCTTCGAAGACCTGTTTGAGATAAGTATTCAGCAGCCGGGTAGCCACCTCGGCGCGATCGATACCTGCCGCCTCGATGGCTGCATAATCGGTAATCTTGATCCCACCCACGTCTTCCAAGGTCAGCACGCGCTGGGTGGTGTGGCTCCAGATCACCTTTGGCACGCGTACGTTCAGATCGTCTTTGAAATTCTCGGCAAAGGTCTCGGCGTTCTTGCCCTCATGGATATAGTCGATCTCTTCATATAAAGAACGGCTGAATTCTTCCAACAACTTCGGCACATTGACGTGCTTACTGATGGGCGGGTACTTTTGCAGCCAGCTTCCCACAATCCGCAACGCCGTCAGATCCACTTCGACGATCTCTTCGATGTGCGGCCGTTGCACTTTGACCACCACCGAAGGGCAAGGTGTGCCATCGGCTTGTGTGGCGCACAAATGCGCACAATATACCTGCCCGATGGACGCGGATGCCAGTGGTATGCGGTCGAAATCACTGAATTTTTGCTCCAGGGGCGCGCCGAACTCAGATTCGATCAGTGCGCGGATGGGTTCGAACGGTTCCGGTGCCACCTCGTCCTGCAGACCGGACAGTTCATCAGTGATCTCACGCGGCAACACATCCAACCGCGAGGACAGGAACTGCCCCACTTTGATCATCACACCGCCCATCTGCACCGCTAACTTACGGAAGTGTTGGGCTACCGTTTTCATCCGCCGCGTCCGCGTCGAGCGCGACAATCGGCGCAACCCCAGGCGCGGCAGGATCAGGTCCCACCCAATGACGCCCAAAATGGTCCAGCCGAAGAACCATAGAATGCAGAAGTAACGTTTACGGAACATGAGAACATTATAACATTGCGAATCTCAGCATTGTCGGATGGGTAACCTTGCCTCACACAGTTGAACCGCATGTGGTATTTCTTCGTAGTTGTGGTATGATAGCAAAGTAGTAATATTCTTAGAGAAGAAAGGTCGTTTTAAGGGTGTTTTTTGATGGACAGTGACAGCGATGACCATCACCAAATAGCAATAGTTTTCAATCTGGAAGAAAAAACCACCAGGGGTGACCCAAAGGATCTGATCGCTCTCGAAGATACGATTTCAACAACTCAATATCTCTACGAAGCCATGCGCACCGTCGGCTATCGAGTGGTGAAGGTTGCTGCGCGCAAATCGCTCAATACCTTCCGCCAGGAGCTGCTCAGGTTCTCACCCGCCAATACTTTCATCTTCAATAATTGCGATGGATTTAAGGGCGTTAACGCAGGTTCGATCGGTGTAACCCGCGTTATCGAAGAATTAGGATTCAAGCATTCCGGATCGCGCCCGGAAACCATCGAGTTGTGCATCAACAAGACCAAAACCAAAGAAAAGCTCGTCCCGGCAGGCATCCCCACCCCCGCCTATCAGGTATTCGAAAAACCCGAAGGCGAAGTGCATGTTCCATTCCCGGCCATCGTCAAACCTGCTCTCGAAGACGGCAGCCTAGGGATCGACCGTGAATCCATTGTCACCAACGTGGTCGATTTGATGATGCGCGTGGAGTACGTCATCAAACATTATGACGAACCGGTGCTGGTCGAAGAGTTCATCCCGGGACGCGAGTTGAACGTGGCCGTGTGGGGCAATGGCGTTGTGGAAGCTTTGCCCATTGATGAACAAGAATATTCGAAGATCGATAATCCGCTGGAATGGTTGCTCACCTACGAATCCAAGTGGATACCCGATTCCCCTTATTATCAAAACATCACCACACACTGCCCCGCCGATCTGACCCCGGCGGAAGAGCAATACGTCAAATCTGTGGCGATCAATACTTTCAAGGCCATCGGCCTGCGCGATTTTGCCCGCGTGGATATGCGCTACCTCAACGGCGTGGCGTACGTGGTGGACGTCAACGAGATCCCCGACCTCGCACCCACTTCCGGCTTTCCGGTGACTGCTGCGGCGGCCGGCTACGATTACCAAACCATGGTCAAGCGCCTGGTCGAATTGGGCCTGAAACGGGAGGGTTGGCTATGATCGTTCCGGCATCCGATGATGACGGCAGCGCCATCCAGCGTATCACGGCCACGGCCGGCAATTTCAGCGATGAAGAGATCGAATGCGTAAAAGAGCTGTGGGATGAATATTTGAACGAGGGCCCGGAGATCTGCGGGTATCATTTCGTCGTTCAAAAAGAAGAAGGTCAGGTTTTCGGTTATGCATGCTACGGACCACGAGCCCTTACTCACGGCTCGTATGATCTGTATTGGATCGCTTCAGACGTCCAGGCACGCCGGCATGGTACCGGGCGCGCTTTGATGGAACACGTGGAACAGCAAATCGCAGCCAGAGGCGGCCGTCTTATCCTGGTTGAAACCTCCGGGATGGAAGCCTACACCGGCACGCGTAAATTCTACGAAAGCCTCGGTTACATCCCCGAAGCGATCATCCAAGATTTCTATTCGGATGGCGACGACCTGGTCATCTTCACCAAAAAATTACCCAAATAATCATTCGCATTAGACAACAGGCTGCCAAAGGCAGCCTGTTGTTTTATTGCTTGATTTTTTTGAATAACACCTGCCAACAATCGATTGACAAGATTGCGACATGGCAGTATAGTTGCGCGGTTGTTTAGTCTACAAAAAGGATGCTTTGTGTTTAATACAGCTTTGGTGCTTGTGTTCGTTCCTCTCACATGGGTTCGCCCGCAATTGGAGTCTTAGAACCGGATCTTCGGTTTTAGGCCTTTCGACCACGGGTGCGCCCATGCCCCCGTGGTTTGCATTTAAACGGTAAAAGTTTGAAGCGGTGGGACTAAAACCCGCTGTATTCGGACTACTATCCGAGCCTATTTTCAGATCAACTTTATGTTACAGCCACGGGAAAAATCCCGTGGCTGTTTTTTGTGAGGGAACCATGAACAGGCATCAAAACTGGACGCGTCGGATGGAACGCGCCATCGACGCCCCAGAGATCGAGAGAATAAGACGTAAATCTAACCGAGATCGAACCAGGGATGAACTCAACCATCGCCCAAAGCATTCGAAACATGGAGAAGAATCATTCTGCTGCATCCATTGCAAGCAGCCCGTGCCCACCAGCCGCGCGGCGAGCGGCGTGAACAACCGCAACCACTGCCCCTATTGCCTGACCTCGCGGCACGTTGATCTAAACAAGCCGGGTGACCGTCGAGCCACTTGTTTGTCCAAAATGACCGCCATCGGTGTCACTTTGAAGCGGACCTATAAAAAATACAACGGGTCGCGACAAGGTGAATTGATGCTGATTCATCGCTGCACAGGCTGTGGGAAGTTATCTATCAACCGTATCGCCGGCGATGACAATGCCCAATTGATCTTCAAGCTGTTCGAAGAGTCAGTCCGGTTAACTTCGGATGAGTTGGCGCAACTCGCCGAGCAGGGCATTCAGCCCCTGCAGCCGGGCGATTTCACCCTGGTATTCACCCAGCTCTTTGGTTGGGAAGCTGTGATGGAAGGGCTGAATTCCGTCGAAACACAAAAAATCCCGGTCGATGTGGAATGACCCGGAAAAGCATATGGGGCTGCCTGAGAAGTGTTTCGGACAGCCCCTTGCAATAAAACTCTATTGAATCAACAACCAGCGATATTCATAAGGCCGCAAGCTCATCGACAATTTGCCATTGAGGTCACCAGCAATCTGGTTATTCAGTAAATCTTGGATACTTCCCCTCACTTCGGCAGGCAGAGAGCAGGAAAATTCCTGCGTGCTGGCGCTTAAATTGTTGAGGACCAGCAGCCGTTCGTCCCCATAAATGCGCAGGTAGGCAGCTACAGCCGTGGTGCCACAATCCAGCCAGGTGAGCTCTCCGCACGCCAGGGCAGGATGTTGCTTGTGAATAGCGATGATTCCCTGGATGGCATGCCACAGTGAGCTTTGGTCAGCGCACTGGTCAACGACGTTGGTACTTTGAGTGTTGTAAAGCGGATCATCGATGATAGGCGCATACAATTTTGCAGCTCTCGAGAAGCCTGCGTTTGGACCGCTATTCCATTGCATGGGCGTACGTACCCCATTGCGATCCGGGAGCAAGATATTATCGCCCATACCGATCTCATCGCCGTAATAAATGACCGGCGAACCCGGCAGGGTGAACAACAAGGAATAAGCCAACAGTATTTTTTGGAAATTGCGGTCCAATAACGGTGCCAGGCGGCGACGGATGCCCAAGTTGAGGCGCATGCGGGGATCCGGCGCATATTCACGCCACATCCATTGCCGCTCTTCCTCGGTGACCATCTCCAGAGTCAGCTCGTCGTGATTGCGCAGGAACGTGCACCACTGGGCTGTCGTAGGGATCGGTGGCGTTTGTTGCAGCACCCATTCGATCGGCGAGCTATCCCCGTTTCGCAATGCCATGAAGATGCGCGGCATCAACGGAAAGTGGAACGCAAGGTTGAACTCATCCCCTGCCCCAAAATAGGGACGCACGTCCCGCGGCCACTGGTTGGCCTCACACAATAGCACCCGCCCCGGGTAATGCTCGTCCACGAAACTGCGAAGCTCTTTCAAGAAGGCATGGGTTTCGGGGAGGTTTTCGCAATTCGTGCCCTCGCGTTCGAACAGATATGGCACTGCGTCCACGCGAAAGCCGTCGACCCCCATACCCAGCCAGAAGCGGATGATATTGAGTACCTCGGCGCGTACCGCCGGGCTGTCGTAATTCAGATCTGGCTGGCTTGAATAGAAACGATGCCAGTAGTACTGCCCGGCGACTTCATCCCACGTCCAGTTCGACTTTTCTGTATCCAGGAAGATGATCCGCGCCTGGCTATATTTGTCATCCGTGTCACTCCACACATAATAATCGCGATAGGGAGAATGCCGGTCGGAGCGCGCCGACTGGAACCAAGGATGCTGATCTGAGGTGTGATTTAGTACCAGGTCCATGATGACGCGGATGTTGCGCGCATGTGCCGCCTGGAGCAAGCCTTTGAAATCATCCAGCGTGCCGTAATCAGGTTGGATGGCACAATAGTCGGAAATATCATATCCATCGTCCTTCATGGGTGATGGGTAGATGGGCATCAGCCAGATACAATCCACTCCAAGGGCCTGCAAGTAATCGAGCCTCTGCGTCACACCTTTAAGGTCACCCTGGCCATCGCCATCGCTATCATAAAAGGCGCGGACATAGACCTCATAGAAAACTGCATTTTGATACCAAAACAAATTCGTCATCACCTTTCCAATAATGTGATCGGTTATCCTTTGATCGAGCCGGCCAACATACCACGTACGAAGTAACGTTGGAAGGCAAAGAAAACAATCATCGGCACAAGAAAGGACAGGAATGCGGCACCCGTCAGAACTTGCCAGTTGCCGCCGCGCGGGTCGATCAGGTTCGTGATCTGTACCGTCAGCACCGGATGGGTCGAGAGGAATATTTTAGCTACCAGGAAGTCATTCCACGTCCAGATGAATTGAAAGATGCCCAATGAAGCAATGGACGGCATGGATAGAGGCAACGCCAGCCGGCGAAAGGCCGCCCAATGGTTGGCACCATCCAGGTAAGCCGATTCGAACATCTCGCGCGGCAACGATCCCATAAAATTACGGATCAGGTAAATGGCGTAGGGCAAGCCAAAACCAGTGTGGAACAGCCAGATGCCCAGGAAAGAGCTTTGCATGTTCAGGGATGTGTACAACTGGGCAATGGGAACCAGTGCCATCTGCAGCGGCACGATCTGGAGCCCAATGAGCAGAGCGAACATCCACTGGCGGCCTTTGAAATCGAGCCATGCAAAGGCATAGGCGGCCAGGGCGGCCAGGAAGATCACCATGAGTGTGGAAGGCACGACAACCAGCACCGTGTTGATGAAAGCAACTCCCATCCCGCCCGGACTGAGCAGATCACTGGAGTTGCAGTTGAAAACCGCCAGGGTGCTGGCCACCTTCTCGTTACAATCGGTCAGGTAATCCTGGGTCCCCTTGTATCCCACCAGGGCATCCACATAGTTGTTCAACGTAAACTGGCTGGTTGCCTGCCCCTGGCCAGACAATGTCTGCAAATAAGTGGCGACCGGTGACAACACGTTAAGGGCATCCTTGGGTGTGGCAGGGAGTGAGGTGCTCCCCATATGCGGAACCCCATTCACCGGCTGTTTGAGCATATTCAGCAAACTGGCGGCACTGGGGTATTGGTTCACCACAGCCGGATCGGAAAGATTCACTGAAGAAATGCTGGTGCCGTTGGCGCCATGGCATGAAGCACAAAATTGCGTATATTCCGGTTGGCCCACTGCTTCGGGTTGGGGAAGGAAAACCGTCCACCAGCCCGTTGTGCGAACGGCTTCGCGCGAACGGAAGGACGTCACGAAAAGGCCAACCGTTGGGATGAGCCATAAAATGCACATGACGATGACCGCCACGTGAACCGGCAGTTTGCGAAAGATATTATTGAGGTGGCTTAAAGGATTCATCGCGCGGCCTCCTCACTGCGGAACCGGCGGATGTTGAAGACCATGATCGGGATCGTCAGAAGAATGAGAATGACGGCAATGGCCGTGGATTGGCCCACATTGGTGACGATCAGCCTGAACATGCGGTTTGCGATGACCTCGGTGCCATAGTTACCGTCCGTCATGACGAACACCACATCGAAGATCTTCAAAATGATGATGGCCAGCGTGGTCGTCACCACAATGATGCTCGACGTAATGGAGGGAAAAAGGATTTTCGTGAACACTTGCAATTCATTGGCACCGTCCACGCGAGCGGCTTCCAGCATCTCGGCCGACACATTTTTGATGGCCGCCGACAGGATCGTCATGCAGAAACCCGCCCACAGCCATACGCCCACCACCATCAAGGAAAAATTATTAATGGTCGGGTCGCTCAACCAGGTGACCGGTTGGCCGCCCAACCCAACGATGATTGCATTCAAAACGCCGATCTGCGCGCCGCCGCCGGTTTCAATATCATAGACGAAGCGCCAGATGACACCTGCGCCGATGAAGGAAATGGCGGTCGGCATAAAGATAATGGCCTTAGCAATGCTCTCATAACGCACACGGTCTGCCAACAACGCAAAGAACAGCCCGCCGGCAATCGTGCCCGGCACCATCAACAGAAGCCACAACGCATTGTTGCGCAGGGCGAGCAGCATGTCCGGGTTGGTCAGCGCATAATGATAGTTTTCGAAAGCGCCCCAGCATGCCTGGCCGACGACACAGGTAGTTGCCGCGGAGTGTGCGCCGGTATCGTCCATGAGGCTCAGACGAAAGGTGCCAATGGTGGGATAGACGATGAATACGGTCATGATCACCAGCGCCGGCAGTATGTACAGCCACGGCGCCCAACGGCCTTGTTTCATAATCTTTGGGATCATAATTTTCCTCCCGCCCAAAAAGAGGCTGGGGCCTACCCATACAGGCAGTGCCCCAGCGTTGAACAACTACTTGCTACTTTATCGATTTTGTTTGAGCAGCAGCGACCGTAGCCAGTGTGGACGTGATATCTTTACCTTGAACGACTGCGATGATCCCTGACCACTCAGCCTGGTTGAACGGTGCACCCAGTGCATCACCGATATCGAAAGTGAAGCCTGTTGTGCTGGCCAGCATATTGCCCAGCTTAACTTCCTGTGGGTCAGTGTAATGGCCGTTGGCGGCACTATTAGGTGATAGGCTGAAGTTGGCCGCAGCCCAGTTCTGACCACCCAGAGCACTGGTCAAATAAGCGATCAATGCCTTGGCAGCCGGTTTGTTGCTGAAGGCCATCATGAAGTCGGCGCCTCCCTGGAGGCCCTTGGCACCCGGGAACTCGAAGAAATCAAAGTCTGTGCCATATTTCATGTTGGGATATTGCGTCGTGATCGTGCCGCCCGCAAATCCGGATTGCTTGACCATGAGCGCCTGCGGCGGATTGGCGAAGACTTTGAGAATGGCGTCATTGAAGTTGGTGTTGATGGTGCCATCTGCTCCACCTACAGTATACTTCGCATCGGACGCCCATTTCTGGTAGATCTGATAGGCAGCAACGACACCCGGATCATTGTAGGGGGTTTTGCCGGAGATGATGCCGTTGACATAGTCAGGGCCTTGTGTGGCCAGCAGAATGTCCTGAATGAAGTCGGAACCGGTCCAGCCATCGGCTGAACCGCCGCTGTTGAAGCCCATGCTCCACGGCACGTTCTTGTCGGCAGCCATCTTATCGACCAGCGTCTGCAGGTCGGCGAAAGTTGTCGGGACCGTATAGCCCAGTGCCTGGAACTGCGTTGGGCTGTACCAAATGATGGACTTGACATCTGCCTTGACGGCGAGGGCCAGCAGCTTGCCATTAACTGTGCCCATGGCGGTCCAGTAGGATGGGTAGTTCGAAACATCTGCACCGACGGTGTCGAGAGGCAGTAATTTGTCAGTATACAGTTTCAGCGGCGACAGATCGGCCCAGAACAGCACATCAGGCGGGGTGCTCTTGACCATCGTATCCAGAACGGATGCATCCCGGGTGGATTGGCCATTGACCTTGATGCCGCAAGCATCCACGAACGGTTTGATGATGGCGTCGAAGCTCTGTTCCTCAGAGCCGGACCACTGATAGACGAGGGTCAATTGATCGCTGGACTGTGCGCCCATGCAGTCAATACTGGCAGTCGGCACGGCAGTCGGGGCAGCCGTCGGGGGAACTTCGGTTGGGGCAGCCGTCGGGGGGACTTCAGTCGGGACTGCCGTAGCTGTTGGTGCGCAAGCCGCAAATATCAGGCTGGCGAGAACCAGCATGCCAAACACTTTTACAAACTTTGCGTTCATCGTTCTATTCCTCCTTCATACTGAAAAAAGGTTGGATCCAATTCAACAGATACATGACGAACAATTTGAATTAGGTTGACCACCTCCCTTCGAATTGGCGTGGCAAGATTAAAGAACGTTGAGTTGATAACACGTGTTAATAAATCCACAAAAAAAAGAGATCATGAGGCCATTACCTGTTTCATGCTCGATTTACGCACGATCAATTCAGATTCTAGAAACACACCACCGGTGGTGGTATCCGTACCTTGGATGAGATGTACCAGGCGTTCACCCACTGCCCAGCCCAGCTTATAAGCCGGAAGGCGCAGCGTGGTGAGTGGCGGGTTATAGTATTCGGCCAGGGGAATATCATCGAAACCTACCACCGCAATGTCTTCGGGGATCTTGGCGCCGGTGTTTTCGATGGCCTGCATGGCTCCCAGCGCTACCACATCACTGGCGACAAAGACAGCCGTAGGCCGCGGCGAAAGCTTCAGCAACTCATTCATCGCCTCGTAACCGCTGAGGGGGGTATAGCTGCCCTCTTTGAGCAATGAGGGGTCTGGGCTGATACCGGCCTCGCGCAGCGCACGCCAATAGCCGGTGCGGCGTTGTTGAGCAGACGTATATTGCAGCGCGGCATTGGTGATCATGGCAATGCGCCGGTGGCCTTGTTGTATCAAGTGATTGACGGCGCGCGCCGCCCCATCTACCGCATCGATATCCACGAACGGCAGGCTGCCATCCGTCATCTGACCCATCAACACGATTGGGAAGCCTTCTTTGAACAAGCGGACAAGCTCGGGGTCGTCCTGGCGCGGGCCGGAAAGGATGATGCCATCCACATGATTCTCGCGGATCAAACGGATGTACCCGGCGCTATCCTGAGGTTCCAACGGCTTCAACAGCACCTGAAAGCCCTGCGTGACGACGGCCTGCTCGATTCCCAGCAGCACCTGGGGCAAGAGCGCATCGGCAAACACCTGGGCGTCGCTCTGGCGCAGCACCAGGCCCAATGTATTCGATTTGCCGCTGACCAGTTTTCTTCCGGTCGCATCAGGGTAATAATTTAAAGTTTTGGCTGATTTCAAAACACGCTGGCGGGTCGCTTCACTGATACTCACCCCCGGTACATTGTTCAGGACCAGAGACACAGTCGTCCTGGACACTCCCGCCTTCTTAGCAACATCGAAACTGTTGATCCGTTTCTTGGGCATTGCTTGCCTTTGCTAACACGTGTTAGTTTCAGTATAGCAATAATAACAAGGCGTGTCAAGAAGGTTTGTCTCTTGTTCAATGTTTGTACCAATTATCCTGTAAAGCTTTTACGGTTTCGATAAGTATTCTTATCATCACCATCCCTCTAAAAACTGCACCAGCATATATAATGGGGGTATGTCGCCTTGGAACGCTCGCACTCTTCTCCGCAAAAGCTGGCTGCCGGCCCTGCTGATCATTGTGGCGCTGGCAGCGCGTCTCATCCCCGGCCCGCGCACCATCGATGACGCCTTCATCACTTTCCGCTACGCCCGCAACTTGCTGGCGGGCAACGGATTTGTCTACAACCCCGGCGAGCGCGTGCTGGGCACCACCACCCCGCTCTACACCCTGTTGATGGCCGGCCTGGCCGCTTTCACCGGCGGCACCCAGGCACCCTTCCCCACGCTGGCGCTGCTAGTCAACGCCCTGGCCGATGCCGGCACCTGCCTGCTGCTGTGGCAGTTGGGCAAACGGCTGAATGCCGAGCGGGTCGGGATCGCGGCCGCGCTGATCTGGGCGGTGGCCCCCTACTCGGTCACTTTTGCCATCGGTGGTCTGGAAACCAGCTTGTACGTGTTCCTGCTTACCGCGGCGGTGTGGACCACCATCACGCGGCGGCATACGCTATCGGCCCTGTGCGCCGTACTGGCGCTGCTCACCCGCCCCGATGCGCTGATTCTGATCCTGCCGCTGGCTGCGGTCCGGTTGCTGGGACTCGTTTTAAAGAACACCGCTGACCGTCCGGCACTGAATAAGACATTTTCCCAAAGGATCATGGGCTTCCTGCGAAACTTCGGAATGGATGATCCCGTTCCTCTCACCTGGCAGGAAATAGCGGCTTTCGTGCTGCCGGTGGTGGCCTGGTTCGGCTTTGCCTGGGTCTATTTCGGCAGCCCCATCCCGCACTCGGTGACTGCCAAGCTGATCACTTATCACTTGGCGCCTGCTTCAGCGCTCATCCGCCTGATGCAACATTACGCTACGCCTTTCATGGAAGATAACCTGCTCGGCGCGGCCGCAGCGGTGGGCATCGGGCTGGTGTTGTATCCCTTCTTGTTCATCGTGGGCGCCCGCCGCGCCTGGAAGAGCGACCGCAACTTGTTAATCTGGATCGCCTATCCCTGGCTGTACTTCATCACCTTCGCCCTGCCCAACCCCCTGCTCTTCCGCTGGTATCTCACGCCCCCGCTGCCGGCTTATTTCTTCTTCATCCTGCTGGGACTGGAACAGGTGCTTGCCTCCATCTTCACCCGCAATAAAACAACCGCCCCCCGCCCTGCTGCCTGGCGAGCCTGGGCCATCACAGCCCTGCTGGTGATCCTGCCGCTCATCCCCACACTCAGCGAGTGGCAGCTTCACCCCGACCACGGCCCCGACCGCCCTGCCCCGGAGATGGCGTTCATCAAGCTGGAACTGCTCTACCGCCAGGCCGCCGACTATCTCGCCCCGCAGCTCACTTCCAACACCATGCTGGCTGCCGGCGACGTAGGCGTGTTGGGTTTCTACACCCCGGCGCGCATCTTGGATACGGTGGGTCTCAACTCGCCCGTCTCGCTCAACTATTACCCGCTCGACGACCGTTATTATGTGATCAACTATGCCATCCCGGCTGATCTGATCCTTGATCAGAAACCGGACTTCGTGGTCATCCTGGAAGTCTATGGGCGGTTGACGCTGCTCAAAGACCCGCGTTTCCTGGCGCAGTATGACCTGCTGCGTACGTTGCCCACGGATATCTATGGCAGTAATGGGTTGTTGATCTTCAAGAGAAAATGAAATCGAAAGAGGCTGAACCATGATGGAATTCTGCATGAAACCCATCGGGGTGATTCACACTCCATTCAAAGAGATTCCCGGTACGCCCATCCAATCGTCACGTTCCACCGCTTCCGGTGAAATCGAGATATTCCCAGAATACGAAGCTGGGCTGGAAAGCATCGAGGGGCTTTCGCATCTGATCTTGATCTACATTTTCCACCTGGCCCTCAACAGCACAGAGCTCATGGTCAAACCTTTCCTGGATAATACGCAACACGGCGTCTTCTCTACCCGTTTTTATCGCCGGCCCAATTCCATCGGTTTATCCGTGGTCCGTTTAACAGAAAGAAACGGATTGAACCTAAAAATCCAAAACGTCGATATGCTGGATGGGACACCTTTACTGGACATCAAACCGTATGTCCCCGAATTCGACGTCCATACGGTCGAAAAACTCGGTTGGTATGCCAACCGAGCTCATCCATAAAACAAACCACGATTTAACCCAGATATAAAACCGGAAGCATTCATCCCCTGCCGTGAAGCTCAGTCCACAGCCACCATGACATTCGACGCTTTGATCACGGCATAGGCTTCCTTGCCTTCGCTCAGTTCCAAACTTTCGACCGATTCTTTGGTGATGACGGCAACGATGGTTTCACCACAAGAAGTTTCGATAATAACCTCGGAATTGATTGCTCCCGGGATGATCTTTTTAATCTTGCCTTTCAAGATGTTCCTTGCACTGATCTTCATGATTGCCTCCTAAAACGGAAAGGATCTAACGAGTGAATCTCTAATTCACACCTATTATATCCACTATGGCCGTTTTCAGGATGCCGTAAGACTGTGGTGAGCGTATGGAACGATGAAACAACTCTGACGCTAGCTTTGTGTTTCAAGCTTTCTCAGCAGCGCAAGAAATACCAGCGAGACAGCCAGCAGTATCACTGATAATACCAAAGCGATTTGCGTGCTTTGTTCAAAGCCGATATAGATCGCCAGAGGCATGGTTTGGGTTTTGCCTTCCAAATTTCCTGCAAAGAGTAGAGTTGCCCCAAATTCTCCCAAAGCCCGGGTCCAAGTTAGAATGATCCCGGTCAACACAGCGCGACCGGCCAGGGGAAACATAATGTAACGGAATACTTGCCATTCATTGGCCCCTTCCATCCGGGCAGCTTCCTCTTGCTGCGGATCGATGGCCGCAAAACCGATTTTGGCGGAGCGGACTAAAAATGGCGCCGAGACAAAGGTCTGCGCCATGACCACTGCCGCAGTCGTAAAGGGAATGGTGACGCCGATCGAATCCAGCCAGGCTCCAAAAATTCCCATTCTTCCAAAGGCCATTAACAGGGCAATCCCTGCAACCGAAGGCGGCAGGACGACCGGCAAATCCACCAACATGTCGAGCAGCGTCCTGCCGGGGAATTTCCAATGCACCAGGAGGTAGGCCAAGGGTGTGCCGGTCACCAATGCCAACCCAACACTGATGATACTGGTCAGCAGGCTGAGTTTAAGTGCACTGAATGTAGTCGCAGAAAATACGTAACTAAGAAAATCCTTGGAGACCGAGCGCCAGACCAGCGCCAAAAGCGGCAGACCGATCAGACAGACGAGTGCCAGACTGGGCAGGATGAATACCCAGCCTGGCAACTCACTCACTTTTCGAGGATGAAATAGGCGATGCACAGATTTCAAGGTTAAGGCTTGACCGGAGAAAAGCCCCATTTCTTCATGATTGCCTGACCATTGTCAGACTGGACGAAAGCGACGAAAGCAGCCGCCAGGTCCGCATTAGGTGCTTTAGACAGCACAGCGATCGGGTATTTGGCGATCACATTGTAATTTGCCGGGATATCAATGGTCTTCAAATCCGGGGCGGCGATGGCATCCGTGACGTACACAATGCCGGCATCACCTTCGCCCATGTCCACCTTGGACACGACCTGCTTGACGTCGGTTTCGTTGGAGACGACGTTGGCGAGCACGTTCTTGCTGAAGTCGGTGCCGTAGGTTGGATCCTTGCTCATATTGTCCAAGATCTGGAGCGAATAGGCACCGGCCGGGACGGACTTATCCTCCAGGATCAGTTTCAGTCCGGGTTTGGCTAAATCCGCGAGGGTCTGGACATTGCCAGGGTTCTTCGGAGGCAGGATGACGATCAAAAGGTTGGTAACGAAGTCCTTGTAACCGGAGGGCGCCAGGTTCTCGCCGACCAGGGTGTCCATGTCCTTATGACTGGCGGAGGCGAACACATCCGCGGCCGCACCCTGTTCAATCTGGGTGCGTAATGCCTGCGAACCGGCGAAGTTAAAGGTCACCGTTACGCCGGGATTGGCAGCTTCAAAGGCCGTCCCGATTTCTTTAAAAGAGCCGGTCAGCGATGCGGCAGCAAAGACGGTCAAGGTGCGCGGCACAGCGGTTGCTGTTGGCGGTACTGAAGTTTCGGTTGGGGGCACTGCGGTCGGCGCAACCGTTGGGGTGGCCTGCGGCGTGCAGGCAGTCACCGCCAATAAGACGATCAAAAGGGCAAATACTAAGCGTTGCTTCATTCTTTCTTACTCCTCTGTTCAGGTTTGGCAAGCCCGGCGTGGACTTCTTGCAGCCACGTGAGCATAGCTTCTTCGTTGGTGATGCGATAGCGATAGACGATCCGCTCGTAATCCTGATTCTCATCTAACTTGGCCAGGCGACTGTGATGCGCCTCCAGCCAGCATTTACAAACGGCAATTTGCTGTTCCAGCAGATCACAGGCCACTTCATCCCCAAGTTGTCTTGCGAAATACAACCGTGCCAAAAAGTTTTGACGCATGTCACGGCCGTGCTCCACCGGTGAATGCGCCCACTGCAGAAACAATTGCCGCCCATCTTCCGTCAGCGTATACATCTTGCGTGCCGGGCGTGGGTCGGCTGTCTCGAAGCGCGATTCCAACAACCCGTCCATCTCCAATTTGTCCAGCAAGGCATATACCTGGCTCTGTTTAACGTGCCAGACCAGCGCCAGGCCCACCAAACCGTTCAATTCCTTGTAAATATCGTAGCCATAGCCGGACTGCTGGTGGAGAAACCCCAGCAGGATGTATTCATTGGTCAGAGGAGATTGACGGCGGGGTGACATAAATCTTATTACTCATTTAATGAGTATATTTCATTATACATGCATCCTGCAAACGCGTCAATGAAACTACGCCACAATTCCATTGTGACACCGGTTGAACCGATCTACTGGCTTGCAATCCGTGGTTGCGCCTCTATAATATCCATAGAATATTTCACCCCTGGAGACATCCTTATGAAAACGATGCGGCGCGCAGACGACTTCCTCACACAATACTTCCCCTGGTTCGGCATCGCCGGCGGCGTCATCATCACACTCGCCGTGATCATCACTGCTTTCGCCTACACCGATCAGCACGGGGCGCGTTATTCACCCTTCAACCATTACATCTCTGAGCTGGGATACGTCCATATATCCCGGGGCGCCTGGTTGTTCAATGGCGCCATGGTCACCACCGGCATCCTTTTCCTGGTCTTTTGCCTGGGACTGGGACTTTATTTACACTCGCTCTGGGGTTACGCCGGCACCGTGGCCGGCATCAGCACGGCAATCTTTTGCGCCGGGGTAGGACTCTTCTCCATGGATCGGCTGCCGTACCATCTGATCGTAGCCACCTGGTATTTCCGCTCCGGGCTGCTCACCGTAGTGCTCTTCGGAATTGCCTTCCTGGCACAAGCGAAGGGCCGACATCGCATTCCCAAACGAGCCGTTTTGTTTAGTCTGTTGGCTGCCCTTGCTTATGGCGCATTTCTGACCCTGATGGATACCGGACACTCCATCGACATGAGTTCCTTGGGTATTACTCCCATCGGCACACGGCCTACCTTTTCGCTGTTGCCGATCGTAGAGTGGTGTGTATTCATCACCACCGAGCTGTGGTTCCTGGGGGTGGCGCTCATGGTGAAATTAAAAAAGTAGGGCGACCTTTACGGAGGCAGGCCAATGGGCAGCTAAACCTAGCCGGTCGTACTGGATACCACTCTACTCAGTCCTAACCAATCATTACTCAAGGGAACAATTCTTCCTGCTTTGTGGAACGTCGCTTCCCTAAAAAGTATGCAAACGCCAGGATAAGAGTTAATGCGCCGACGAAGTAAAAATACGTGTGCCATATAATCGGTTGAAAACGGATACCCAATGCCGTCAATCCCGCCAGAGCGCCGAGCAGGTACCCGCCTGCCAGGTTCAGGCGCTGTGCGACTTCCAGAGTTTGCTTCCACATCCGGCGTATCAGGACCGAGAAACCGAAGACCAGCCCGGAGATGGTCAGGACCAGCCAGACGACTATCCACGGGGTGATCGTCATCCAATGATAGGCCTGGTATTCCAGCATGTAAACCGGAAACTCCAATAAAGCGGAGAGCATCAGCGTGGCCTGGATGGCCAGATAGAACGGCATTGCACGCACCAAGGGCAAATCAGGTTTCATGGTTATTTTCCTCCAGTGAAGGTTCGGAACAGTTCGCATGAATGCGGGCAGCCACCGCAGGCACCGAAAATATAAGGATATTGCGCTCAATAAAACGCTTCAGCAGGAGGCGTCCCTTGTCGGTCAGGTGGTAATACCGCCGGTAAGGCCCCTGCTTGGAAGGCTGCGTATCGCTATCCGTCAAGCCCATATCTTGAAAACGCGCCAGAGCGCGGTAGATACTGTTGTCGTCGGCTGACATCATGCCCTGGCTGATCTCTTCAAGCAAAGGGCGCATTTCAAAAGGATAGCTGGGCCGCTCGGCCAATAACAGCAGAATCCAGAGGCTCAACAGCCCCTTTTTGTACGTCTCTTCCCACTTCTGCAACAGTTCGTCATCTTCCATTATTACTCCATAGGTTTATTATACCTGTAGTATAATACATCGAAAATTGATAAATGTCAATAAATCATTCTACTGAATGCGCGGCACACTTACCGGTTTTGAAAATCTCCGTGGTGCGGGCGAGCCGACGGCTCGCCCCTACGATATTCCTCTTACTTCATCCCCATTTCCTTCAAGTATTTCTCTTTGTTCTGCAAGCGGGAATTCTTGCCGCTGGAGGTCTTGATCAACCAGCGCGGCCCCACCAGGTGCACGTGGCGCAGCGCCACCGCCGAACCGCGCGTCACCGCCTGGCGGATCTCGTCGGCAATGCGCTCGCGTTCCGCCGGGTCTTTCGTCTCCACTTCAGCCACAATGACCACGTCCTCGGTGCCTAAGTTCTCGTTGAAAATACCAAAAGCGCTCACCCGCCCGGGGTGCACCCCCTTCACCCCCATCGCCAGCTCTTCCAAGTCCATGGGATAGATATTCTTGCCGCCGACGATGATGATCTCCTTTTTCCGCCCGCAAACGTAGACCTCGCCGCCCGCCATGTAGCCATAATCGCCGGTCAAATACCAGCCATCGCTGAATGCCTTGGCGGTGATATCGGGGCGATGGTAATAACCGCTCAACATGCAATCGCTCTTCAGCGCCAACTCACCGATCTTTCGCTCCGGCAGGTCGCGCCCCTTGGAATCCACCACGCGCACCTGTGTATTCGAAATAGGTCTCCCTGCCGAAGGCATCTGAACACTCGGCCGGCCTTCGATTGCCGGACGTGCTTCCCACTCAGTCTGCAGGGCGTCGCGGTCGATGACATCGATGGTCACCGGCGCATCCATCCCGCCTTGGGTGACGGCAAAAACGTTCTCCGCCATGGCGTAACAGGTGCACAAAGATTCCTGCTTCAACCCATAAGGCTTGAAGCGCTCATAGAAGGCGTTCTGACTTTCGTAGCGCATCGGCTCTGAACAATTGCTGACCGCCCGCCAGGTGGATAAATCCACCCCTTCCAAATCGCGCTCGCGCACTTTCTGGGCGCAAAAATTGTAGGCAAAGTTCGGCAGCCAGGTCAGCGTCCCTTTATATTTCGCCACTGCCTGCATCAGGCGGTAAGGCGCCCGCACCCAGTCGAACGGTGAAAGCAACACCAGGGGAACCCCCAGCAAAATGGGCATCAGGAAGCAGGCGATCAGTCCCATGTCGTGATACAGCGGCAGCCAAGAGACGATCACATCGTGCTCATCCAGGTGTAGCGTCATGCGATAGCTCTCCAACTGGTTGTGCACCGCCTGGTGAGAGAGTGCCACGCCCTTTTGCAGCCCGGTGGTGCCCGAAGAATGCTGCAACAGGACGATATCCTCCGGCTTGCGGCTCAAGCCGCCCAATTGTTCGAAGTCCGGCACGCAGGGTGGCTCGGCTTCTTCGCTGACCATCACGGCGCGCACGGAACTGCTTGCACTCAAGGCAGCGCACACCTCAGGCTCGAACTCGCGGTAGGTGAAAACAGCTTCCGGCCGGGTGATGCTCACCAGCGCGGCCAGATCGGTGCGATACCGTTCGGGCAACAATTTCTCGGTCAGGAATGGCATGATGGAAGGGATGGCGCCGCGCAGGATGGCGCCGAAGTAGGCATATATCAATTCCAAGCTGTGTTGGAAGATCAGGATGATCACATCGCCGGGCTGGATGCCGTTCTTTTCCAGCGTCCGGGCATAACCGGCCGCGCCGCGCATTAGATCGCCATAGGTCAGCGGCAGGTCAGGCTTGCCAGCCAGAAGCATGTGGATCGCCACCTGTTCAGGTCGCGTGCGGTAGGCCTCTTGAAGTTTTTCGGTAAAGGTAGTCGGCATAAGTGGTATTAAGTAGGGGCGACGCAATGCGTCGCCCAATGTCATTTGCGTGATCGGATCAACGCCGCCAATTGTTCCAAAGTATCGAAGGTATCGGCGTTCAGCTCGGAATCATCGATACGCACACCGTAAGTGTCTTCCACCAGCAGCGCCAGATCCACCAGGCTGAACGAATCGACCAGGCCGCTGGAGATCAGCGCCTGATCGGCTTTCAAGGTTCTGCCCGGCTGCTTGATGATCTTCTCCGCAATCAGTTGGCCCAGCTCGTTTACCATGTCATCTGTCATGAAAAAGCCTCTTTGAAACTTAAGGTCTGCAACGGGATTACGGCTTCACGTCCGCTGTTGCCTTCCAAATCAGGTCCATCATCTGCAAAGCGCCCAGGTTACGCACAGGCCAGGCTTCCTGCATATCGGCCGCATTATTGAAACGATTGGGCGCCCAGGTGAGATGCTCGTTATCGTTGTCGAGCCCCTTATGAGGAAGGTCTTGTACCGCCCGCCAAAAATTCCACAAAGGGATGTCGTACTCATAGGCCGTGCGGGCAATGATCAAGTTGATGGACTGGTCACCTTCCATGTTGTCCGCCTTGGTCGCCAGCACCGGCAGCACGCCATTCTGAATAAAAAAATCGACAAGCTGGTGTAATTGGGTATCGAGTTTATCCTTGTGGAAGCGATCGTTGGTGCCCAACAAGATCAGCACCACGCTCGGTTTCCAGATCCGGTACTCGCAGGCAACCGGCGTTTCGCCAGTCTTGCACTGCTTGGGGTCTGCCCACAGTTGCGAAAGCTCCGTGGCCACCGACCAGCCGTCGCCGATGGATTTGTTGACCCGTCCCCAAGAACCCTGATAGGCCGCAATGACCGGTGCCAAGTCGGTATAACTGCCCAGCGAATAATTTGCAGGGCCCAGGTCGAAATCACCCAAGAACCAGGAAGCGCCGCTGCCGCAATCACCCACTTTCGAGAAGCGGGTTGAATCGTTGCCGGCTTGCAGCCCGCGGCGGTAGATCGCCAGAGCCGCATCACTAATCTTGTCCGGGATGACCGGCCACTGCTGCCATTGTTCCGGCGGCAGGCGGTCATCCGGCGTCGTTGTGACTCCAGGCACAGCCGTGGGCGTAGCAGTCGATTGGCCGACAGCTGCTGTCAAGACTGCTGCAGGGGATGCCGCAGATGTCGCTGTGGGGGCCGCGACTTGCACCCCAACACAACCGGCCAAAAATATGGAAAGGATGATCACTTTTAAAATATTTTTAAACATCGTCACCGTTTTAACTCAATGCTATTTTACCTTTAGGGACAGGCAGCTTTCAAATCCTGTGCCAAGCGCTGCGCCAGCAACCCCTCCCCGGCCGGGGTCAGGTGGATGGCACTGTTGGTGAATTCGCCCTCCGGTACCAGGTTCCAGGTATCCAGGTAACGCCAACCCTGTGTTTGTGTTTCCTGCGCCATGAGCGTACGATACTGATCGTAAGCCCAACGGGGGTAATAGAAATTATACCGAATATCGCTGTTAGCGCCGTTGCTGATCAGGATGGGTTCGTTCACCAGCCACAGCGGCGTGGCACCCAACGCCGTAAAACCGGCCACAAACGGTTCAAAGGAAAGCTTGGGACTCAAATCCGTCTGCGCCACGCCGTTCAGGGTCAGATCAGCCGCCAAGTCACGCGCCGCGGGCGTATAGTCGGTCGGATAATCCTGATCAATGCCGGTGGCGGCCCATAAAGCGCCGTAAAGCTGTAGCCGGTACCAATCGGCAACCGAGCGACGTTGGGCGAACAAGGCATTCAAAAATGGCGGCAAGTTAGGGTCGGATGCTGGAGGCGCGATGAGAGGCGAGGCTTGTGGGTTAATGCCGGGGAATGATTCCAGGGTCACCAGCCAGATCACCTGGTCGGGCTGATATTGCACGGCCTGCTTCAGGATGGTCAAATCCTTATCCAGCGAAAGAGTCGGGTAGCCCAGGTTATAGAACACCATGTGCCGGTCGCCGCAAGCACGCAAGTCCATGGCATTGAGTTGTCCGGCCAGGGTCTGCTCGGGGCGCAGCAAAATGCCCCACACGGACGAATCGCCGATCAAGAACACGCGATATTCGTCCGCCGCCTTGGGCTGCACCACTTGGTGGGATGCGAACATTGCATCAAGGTTGTTGATGGTCAAATTATAGGAGACTTGCGGGTCTTCGCCAAAAGGAAAGCGCGGCCGGCCAGGGTAGATGACGTTATAAAGGGACAGTTTGCCCAGCCCGGCCAATGGATTGAGCACCAGCAATGCCAGGATAAAGACGGCCAGCAACGCCAGCGCCTTGAGCATCACATTTCGGGCAAAGCTCCAACCATGTTCCAACGTCACACCTCACTATCCAACTACTTCAGCCACCGAACAGCTTCCCAAACACCTGCAACGCCAGCACAGGGGTCGGCAGGCAGAACCACACCCACCCCAACGCCACATAAACGAAAGTGAACGCCGTGCTGACGCCCGTTCCGACCAACTTCCAACGCGGATGGCGTTCCAAGGTCGTCTGCCATGGCCGGAGTAGTTCACTCCAGCGGTTGTGGACGAACAACCCCAAGCCATGCCAGGCACCCCAAATGAGGAAATTCCAGGTGATGCCATGCCACAGGCCAATGACCAGCATGGTGCTCACCTGGCTAATGAACAATGCCATCCAGGCAGGTAGTGGCTTCTTCGCCGACCGCAAGGCGCGTGCCAGCGGGTTAAAATAGTACGCTCGCACCCACTGCGTGAGTGTCATGTGCCAGTTGTTCCAGAATTGGGTCAGGTTGGGCTTCAGATATGGATGGTTGAAGTTCTCCGGCAGCCGGAAGCCCAGCCAGCGTGCCAGCCCCAGTGCAATATCGGTGTAGCCGGAAAAATCGAGGTATATTTGGAAAGTATAGGCGAAGACCAGTACCCACGTCCAACCGGCAGAACGCACCTGGCCCGCATTCGTTGCACTTAAAGCAAAGATTGCCAAGCTATCGGCCAGGACGAACTTCTTGAACAGCCCCACCACCAACCGCAGGCCGCCTTCGGTGAAATCTTCACCGGTGAGCAAGCTGCCGGCGCGCAGGTCTTTGACGAAGCGCTCCAGGCGGTCGATGGGGCCGGCAGTGAAAGCCGGAAAGAAGATGGCGTAATTGACATATTCCTGCAGCGTCACTGCGGGCAGGCGGCCGGTTTGCCGGTCACGCAAGGTATGGATCAGGCGGAAAGCCAGGTAAGAATAACCCAGCCAGCGGATATCGGTCGAAGCGGCAAGGGCAGCATCCTGCCCAGCCAGAGAACGCAGCCCCGCACTGGCTCCTTTTGCCAACTCCGGTTGTTTAATAACCACCAGCAGCCCCACCAACAGCACCATTCCACCGGCCAACAATGCCGGAACCACCCGTTTTACCCGCATCAGCAGCCAGCAGGCCAGGCCGATCAGCGCCAATGCCAGCAATACTTCGTCTGTTTGCGGAGGCCGTGAAGGGATGACAATCCCGCCTGTCAGGCTCAGATAACGGGTGAGCGCCACCACCAATACCACGACTCCCAAGGCGGCAAAGGCTTGCCAATTGGTACGCCAGCTCCGTCCTGCCGGCGGGGTCGTGACTACCCATGACAACACTACCAACGCCAGTGTGGCCGTAGGCAGCCAGAAATCCAGGTTGCGCACGGGCATGGCCGGTTGCAGCCAATAGACCGCCAGGGTGCTGACAATCAACAATACCATCCCGCGCGCCCGTGACTGGAATATCAGGCGGTAAAAGAGGATCGCCGCGCCGAAGATGAGGATGGTGGTCAGTGTCATGCAGAAGTTCGTTTCTCGGCGTAAGCCAAGAGGGGGAGATTATTATCGATGATCATCAAAATGCCAACAAGATCTAAAATCCCTGGTAGATCCACAACGGGGCCGTATCAGCAGTGACGACCAGGAGCGCCACCACGATCAGAAGAAACGCCAAGGCCCACAAATTTTCGCGGCTGAAAATGCGCCGCCATCCATTTAGTGATAGCCGCATACCCGCCACTCGCCCCCTTCCTTGACCATCTCATAGGTGCGCTGGCTTAAATCCAATTGCTGGCTTTCATTGGTATAGGTAAATTGGATGCTCCCCTGGCAGGAAACCAACGTCTTGTCTACATCCGTGCCGGAGACCTTGCAGGAAACATCCTTCAACTCCGCCTTCACCGACTGTAGGGATTCAACTTCCAGCTTGGCTTGCGCCTCCCAATCGGCGCAGGACAGGTCGGAAATGGTATTCTCGTTCTTGTCGACCAGCGCCTGCATGTAGGCCTTGGTGACCGACGCCGCGTCTGCGCCGCCTCCACTGCACCCCGCTGCCATAATTGAAACTAATATGAACATTCCCAGCACAAGCATTACCCGGCGCTGCATGCCTGCCTCCAAAAGTGGATTTAAGTTCCTGCGGGGATTATACCCCCACGGGGGCTACCCCCACGGGGGTTATAACATCGAAGGCCGGGAGACTTCAGCCTTAATGCCAGGGCAGCATGTTAATGAAGGTCTGCATGTCATAGCTCGATTGGACTTCCATGCGGCTCAGATAATACAAGGTGGACATTCCCTGGTTATAGGAAGTCCCCAAACCCAAACCGGCCAAATATCCGTATGCTGACGTTTTTGCTCCCACCGTAGGATCGAAGGCTCCGAACGGATAAGCCACTGTGTTCACCGTGATCCCCAGGTCTTTTTCCAGCCGGTCACGCGAATCCACCAATTCATAATTAAGCACCGAATGGTCCTTGGTCAAGTCGATATGCGTCATGGTGTGGTTGCCAATCTCCCAACCGGAGGCGATCAAGTCTTTCAGCTCATCCATCGATACAACATTCTTCGCCCCGATCCAGCTCACGATGATGTAAGACGTCGCCGGGTAACCCAAGCGCTTCAGGATGGGGAAGGCATTCTTATAGACGTCTTCGTTCCCGTCGTCGAACGTGATGGCCACCGGCCGTGCCGGCAACGGGCCACCCTTCATCAGCACATCCACCAATTGCGATATCGTGATCGCCGTGTAACCGTGGTCATGCAGCCACTGCATTTGCTGTTCGAAAGTCGCCACCGGCACGTAATAGCGATTACCGGCCTTATCGTCGGAAATATGATGATAAAGGAGAATGGGCACCACGGCACTGCCTGGCGGGTTGACTGCCCAGGTGGGAGTAATAGTGGGTTCAGGAGTCGATGTGAAAGCCGGGGTAAAGGTTGCTGTGGGTGTGCTGCTCTGAGCTGCCGTGGGACTGGTAAGCGCAATAACGCTCATCGTCTCCTGCGCATAAGTGGCAACCAGAGAAGAATCCGGCTGGGCACTGACAGGCTGCTGGCTACATCCAGCCGCTAATGCCAAAACAATGATTACCCACACCGCATGGCGCAAACGCAATTGCATAGGATTCTCCAAGACTTTCTCAACAAAGTGGATTTAATTGGTGGGATTATAACATGTTCGTGTGTCTGAAAAGTAGAATCATACAAGCAACAAGTTTGCCACTCCCGCAATAGATTTCAACAAATTCAGGGTTGCCGGCTCAAGCTTATAATCCTGCAGGTCAATTGTTGATAAAAATTCTTACGATTTTGTTAAGCCGCGAATCGTAAATAATGCTTGCTTTACAACATTCTCTACCTATATAATGAAAAGGGTGGCTCTAGGGTTCAATTGGGAGGTAGTGGCTTATGAGAAAATTTTTCATCTTTGATCGTCCGGCATTGACGCTGTTGGTCATTGTATTGATCGCGGTGTTGATCGCCGGATGCGCTGCACCTGCCACCCCCGAGCCTGTCCTAACCGCTGTCCTCTCCGAGTTGAGCGGCACGGTGTTGGCGCGTGCTCCCTCCCAGTCAGATTTCTTCGCCGCGGCCAACAATCAAACGATCGTCGCCGGTGGCCAGGTGAAAACTTTGGAAGATGGCCGCGCGCGACTGGACATTTCCAACCATGCCATCATGCGCTTGGGCCCCAACACCATTTTCACCCTGCTCGGCGCAGTCGAACGTTCCAATAGTCTTCTGGCCAATATCCAATTAGCCGCGGGACAGCTATGGGTCGTCCTTATGGGTGGATATATACAGATCGAGACACCGCAGGGCCTGGCAGCCGTGCGCGGCTCTTATTTGAGTGTCACCGTCGTGCCGGCCGTTGGGACGTACGTCACCTGTCTGGAAGGCGATTGCAGTGTCAAAAACGATTCGGGCGAGACCGACCTGATCGCCGGTGAAACGGGCACCATCACCAGTTCCACTCAGGCCCCAGCCAGTGGGCGCATGAACGTTCAAGATTTCGATTATTGGCTCTCCAACGTACCGGAGGCCTCGTTAGTATTGCCCATCGCGCGTTGGACTCAGGCAGCTTTGCCCGCGGTCACCACCGGCCCCAGCCCCACCCCCTTTGGCGCTACCGCTCAACCCACGATCACTTTCACGCCGACGATAAAGGCTTCACCCACTGCGACTGCAACATCCACTGCAACAAGTACGCCATTCCCGGTCTTTTTCTTTCCGCACCCCACCACCTACGTGGCAACGGTAGCCTTCACACCCACCACTCACGCTGCCCCGCATGCCACTTCGACCAGTACCCCTACTCCGGCGGCCACTTCAACCTTCACTCCAACAGCCACACTGGATCACGATACATTCTTTAGCGGACAGTCCGGTCCTACTGGATCGGTGGGCGATTGCTGCAATGATCACTATGAGGTGCACGTGAACGACTTGGATGGCGTGAGCCAGGTTTGGGTATATGCCCAGGTGAATTCCGGCCCTTTTAACGCCTACCTATTGGATAACACAAGCGGTGACAAGTGGGAAGATGATGTTCCCATCACTGCCAGCACCGGCGATACGGTCACGTATAAATTCAAGGCTTTGGATGGCTTAGGCAATCTGACTATCGATACGGTGGTTAACAGCTTTACGTTGACCGTCGATTGCCCTTAATCCTGGAATCAGCCCATCGATGAAATCAGCTGGCTAGGCAAAAATACCTGGCCAGCTATTTTTGTCATAAGAGCCTGCTTGCGCTGTGATTAAGCCCATCCTATAATCTAGTTAGCTTCCCATGAACGCCAAAACGATCCCGGCTCGTCTCTCATGGCTGATTGGCCTGGTTGGGCTGCTTTTCATCGCCTTACAGGCTATTCAGTCCTTGCCCAATAAGACTTCTTTTTTGCTCCCGTTGGACTTGACGGCGCGCGATCTGGCCATGCGCTTGCGCGGCAGCCAGGCACCAGCCACACCCATTGCCATCGTAGCCGTCGACGACGCTTCCTTCAACTACACCGGCTATCATTGGCCCTGGCCGCGCTCATACCTGGCACAGATCGTCACAGCACTTAACAAGGCAGGCGCCAAGGTCATCGGGCTTGACGTTTTTCTTTTCGAGGCCGATCCCGACCCCGCTGGTGACAAGGCCCTGGCGCAGGCATTTGCCGACTCGAAAGCGGCGATTACCGTCATGCAGATCAGTCGCAGCGATTCAGATGAAACGCTCAATCTGCCCATCAGCCCCTATGCCACCGCCTTCAAGGGCATGGGCATCAGCGGTATTCTTTACGATGAAGATGCCATTGTGCGCAGCCTGCAAGCTTATGACCGCTCGACATTCGATAACACCATTTATTTCAACTGGGCCTTCGCCGTGGCACAGGCCTACCTGGGCACATCAACCCCCAAGTTGGCATCATCGAATGAGATCGACTTCAATGGCCAACGCTTTCTGCTCGAAAACCAGCGCTTGCTAATCGATTTCAGCGGCCCGGCGCAGACTTTTGGCCCTTTTTATTCTGCCTACCAGGTGGCGCTGGACGATTACCCGGCGGATGCCTTCCGTGACAAGATCGTCCTGATCGGCGCCACTTCCCTCACCCTGCAAGACGTCTATCCCACTCCCTTCTCCGCCCAGCATCGCACGCCCGGCGTCGAGATCATTGCCAACGCGGTCAACACCTTGGTGAGTGGACGCAGCCTGTCCACAGCACCCTTGTGGGCCAATATCGTCCTGACCATCATCGCTGCTGGGCTGGCCTGGTTCTTCGGCCGCAATCGTCGCATGCGCCTTATCATCGGCTTGACCCTCGCAACCGCTGTGGTCTATCTCGTTGCCTGGTTCGGTCTATTCTTGTGGGAACATACCTGGTTCGCACTGACGCCCATTGAATTGACGCTGATCGTCGGCAGTGTCGTGCCGGTCAGTGAGCACATGGTGCGCCAGGAGATGGAGAAACGCCGCCTGCGCACCCTGTTCTCACGCTTTGTTGCCCCCGAAATGGTCGCTCAATTGGTCGATACGCAGGATATCAGCAGCTTGAACAAGCGCACCACCCTCACCGTCCTGTTTTCCGACATCCGCAATTTCACGTCACTTTCCGAGACGTTGCCCCCCGACCAACTGGTGGCCATCCTCAACCCCTACCTGGCGGCCATGACGGATATCATCCACCAGAATAGCGGCACACTGGATAAATACGAAGGAGACGGCATCCTTGCCTTCTTCGGTGAACCTGTTCCTTATCCTGACCATGCATTACGCGCCGTGCGTGCCGCCTGCGAGATGCAGGTGCGCCTGGAAGAACTGCACCGCACTTTCGAGCAGTCTGGCGCCATCAAAGCACCCTTCGAGGTCGGCATCGGCTTGAATACCGGTGAGGTTTTTGTGGGGCTGCTCGGTTCCGAACAGCGCCTGAACTATACCGTCATCGGCGATTCCGTCAACCTGGCAGCACGGCTGCAAGATTTGACCAAGGAGATTGGCGGGCCGGTACTGGTCAGCGAAGCCACCTGGAAACTGGTCAAAGATGATGTCGAAGGGGAATTTGCCGGCCAATACACATTGAAAGGCAAACATGAGCCGGTCAAGGTCTATCGAATTCACAGCATAAAACATAGCTACCGGTTGTAAACCTGGCCCAAAATGGCTATTGATTATACTGAGAGTTGTTTTATAATATAAAAATAAGATAAAATTGGTTATATTTAGTATCAAATGATGGAGGAAGGAGGCTGGTGGGAAATTGATTGAACGATCGTGGTTTTTATTAAACTAAATTATCAACAAAAAAGGAGAGTTGTATCATGATGGATCGTATTATTCGCGCCATTACTTTCAAGACGGACGTTTACACCGAAGTGTCCAACGACGTCAGTTTTACCCAATCCGCCTGGATCATCGTGGTAGTTTCCCAGTTCCTCAGCCAGTTGGGTGGACGCGCCGCGCTGTTGCCCTACAACGGCTTTTTCAGCTATGTGCTGGGCGTGATCGTTGGTACCGCTTTAGGTGTGGGCGCCTTTGCGCTGGGCGTCTTCGTCATCGTGTGGCTGGCTAAAGCCCTGTTCAACACCAGTCTGACCTTCGAGCAACTACAGCGCCCGTTGGGCTTGGCGAGCGTATTCAGCGTTATCGGGCTTCTCGGCATTTTTAGCGCCTTCTCGCTGTCTCTGCTGTGCATCTCCGCCCCCATTACCCTGATCGTTGCCGTTGCTGGTTTCGTTGCCTATCTGTACGCCCTCAAGAAGGTTACGGCATTGGATTGGGGCAAGGTGGCTGTGCTGGTGGTCGCTGATATTATTGTGAGTTTAGTCATCAGCGCCATTGTGGGCAGCATTTTCGCAGTATCCGCACTCACGACTGCAGCATTGTATTAAAAAAGCTCCAAAATTCCACTTTCACTTAAGTTGGCAATCCAAAAAAAGAGGCGACTTCATGGAAAGTCGCCTCATCTTTTCTCATTCGACTTTTATGGGCTGGTTGTAGTGATCTGCACCACCACACTCATGCCGGCAAGCAAACCCGGGGGAAGCTTATCCAGGTCAATGGTCACTTTGTAAACCTGATCGCCTCCCAACGTATCTGCCAAAGGTGAGATCGCGCTGACCCGACCGGTGATGTCCTGGTTCAATGCCTTCACCGTAACGGTCGCTAATTGGCCAACGGCTACTTTGGGCACGTCCCGCTCGCTCAAGTCGGTTGTCTCGATGTGGAGCTGGCTGGTATTACTGATCACCACCATCACCATTCCGGGCGAAACGTAGCTCCCCACCGAGGCGTTCACGGCTGCAATGCCCCCCGCAAACGGGGCTACCAATTTGGTGGCATTCAGGTTGTACTGGGCGGTCTGCAGAGCAAATTGGGCCTGGAGCAAGGCCGTGTTTCCTGTTCCCGTGGCAACATTGGAGCCGTTACCGTCTTTCAGCGCCGCCACCCATGCCTGATCTTCTGCTAGTTTGGCCGTTTCCAGGGAAACAGTGGCAGTCTTCAAATCGATTTGCCACTGGTTGGATTTACCGGTCCAGGCATTGTAATTTGCCTGGGCATTATTGAAGGCAACTTTGGCTTTATAAAGCACCTGGTAAGCGTTGGCTTTGTTGACGTTCGTCTCCGGGTCGCCGCCTACCCCATCATAAGCATTCTGCGCCTGGTTCAAGGCGTCCTGCGCCAACACCAGGTTGGCCTGGGAATTGGCAATGGCATCCGTGTTGTTATGGAGATAGATCAGGTTATTTAACGAAATCTGTGCATTATACAAATCCTGCTGATCCTGGGCAACGGTTTGCTGGGCAATTGCCAGCGCCGCCGGCGACGTCAAATTAGCCACAGCCTGGGCTGCCTGTTCGAACTGGACCTGCTGAGCAGAATCATCCAACTGGACCAGCACCTGACCGGCTTTTACCACGTCGCCAACAGCAACATCAACCGCTTTGACATTGCCTCCTGCCAAAAACGCCAGATGTGCTTCCTGATCCGGAACAACGACGCCCGAGGCGGTCACGCTGCCACCCGATCCGCCATTTGTTGCCACAGCGGTTGGATTATTATTTTTCAAAATAACAGTGGGCAGTGGAGTGGGTGTTCCAGCCGCCGCACTACAGGCAGCCAGCAGGCAACCCAACAGAAGGATTGCTAATAGCTTGGATTTCATCTTACACTCCTGGTTTATTTTTCCCATTCCCGTTGTTCTCCACAATGAGACCATCGCGCAGAGTGACGACCTGCCTTGCGTATTTGATCACACGCGGATCATGCGTCGCAAAAAGAAATGTGACGCCGGTTTCTGTGTTCAGCTTCTGCATGATTTCCATCACCTGTTTGCCATTTGCGGTATCCAGGTTGGCAGTAGGCTCATCAGCCAGCACCAGGCTGGGATGTGTGGCCAGAGCACGCGCAACGGATACGCGTTGCTGCTGTCCGCCGCTTAACTGATCAGGACGGTGATTGGCATGATCGGCCAGATCGACCGATTCGAGCAATTGATTGACCCTTTCGCGCCGCTCGTCCGCATCGACGCCCTTGAGCAACAGCGGCATTTCGATATTCTCGTAAGCCGTTAATGTGGGAATGAGTGCAAAGAACTGGAAGACAAATCCGAGCGTTTCCTTGCGCAGGTCGGCGCGCTGATCCCGGTTGAGATGGGTGACATCCTTGCCATTGATGTACACCTGCCCGGTGGTCGGCTGATCGAGGCAGCCAAACAACTGCAATAATGTGGTTTTACCGGACCCCGACGGTCCTGTAAGCGCTGTGAAATCACCGCTTTGGATGGACAGGTCGATGCCTCTCAAAGCTTGCGTCTCGACCTCGCCAACCTTATAAGTGCGGGTAACTTTTTCGACTTTTGCAACTTCCATGATATTTCTCCTTCCTATTTTCCGTGCAGTGCTTCGACCGGCTCAAGCCGGGCCGCCAGAATGGCCGGGTAGAGCGAGGCAATCAACGTGACGACCAGCGCCACCAGGGTAAGTGTGATCGCATCACTCGTATTCAAGAGTGCATAGATACGATCTCCAATCAAGAAACCGGTAGTCCCAATGTTTCCGATAAAGATGCCGAATTTCTCGAAATACAAGCAAATCGCCCAACCGAAGATCAGCCCAAAAACAATCCCTCCGGCCGCCAACATACTGGCTTCAGTCAGGAAGAGCGCCATGATACGCCGACCCTTCATCCCGATGGCAGCCAGGATACCGATCTCACGTGTGCGTTCGAAGACTGCCATGACCAGCGTGTTCACAATGACCGTGGCCGTCACTGCCAGAACGATCAAATAAATGATAAACATATAACTGTTGGCTAGTTGTTCGGTCTGCAGGGTAAGCTCATTCATGCCCTGCCAGGTCAACACTTGATAACCGGGCGTGGTGATGGCTGCAGCCACGGCATCCGTCTGATCACGATCTTTCAGCAAAATGAAGATGGCGCTGGCATGGTTTGTGGTCTGGGTGATCGCCTGAGCTTTGGCCAGCGGCAATATCACGGTACTTTCATCGAGAGTGGGCGTATGGGTGGAATAAACGCCGCGGATCGTGAAGCTTTGTTGAACGACGTCGCCGTTGGACGTATTGGCATACAGGGTGACCTGGTCACCGGCGGCCACTTTGAGCTTGCTGGCCAGGGGTTGTCCAATCAGAATATCGCTCTGATCATCAGGCGTCAGAAATATGCCGGTCAGCATACCGCTGGAGTAAGGTGCACTCGCCGATGAATTCGGATCGATGCCGAGCAGTTTTACACCAGTTGATGTGTCGCCGACGGTGAGGATGCCGGTGGCATACAAACGCGGTGTCGCTTCTGCGACCTGCGGAATGGTCTTGATCTGCGCCGCCACCTGATCGGGGTTGACCACCAGGTCGGACCACTTCAGGCTGCTCTTTGCTTCCACATAGGTGCTGGAGCGCACCTGCAGATCACCACTAACCATTTTTATAGTGGTATCCAAGGATCCCTGAATCTCACCCCGTAGAATACCGGCAATGAACAGAAGCAGCGTCAAACCCATGGCAACTGCCAGAGCCGAAAGGATGGATCGGCGGCGGTTGCGATTGAGATTACGAAAGGCCAGTTTGATTAATTGTGTCATTTCAGTCTCTCTTCACACGGTTCGATTGCCTTGTTACACATAATGCAAAGCTTCAGCAGGCTCGTGGCGGGAGGCTTCGCGGGCCGGATACAATGCCGCCAAAATGGTGATGATCAAGACCGGCAAGCCGCGGCTCAAAATCGAACCAAGTTCCATACTCGGATAAACCCTTCCGGTCAACAACGCCGTGTAAGCGGTCATGTTGGTATAACTGCTGAAATCGAGGCCCACCAGGCCAATTACGCCGTTTATTGCGTAACCGAGAATGGTGCCCACGAGTACACCCACCAGGCCCAGCATGAAGCCTTCCAAAAGGAATAACCAGGTGATCTGGCGCGGTTTGAATCCCAGGGCGCCCAGCAATCCGATCTCGCGCGTCCGCTCGTAAACAGCCATCAGCATCAAATTGATCACACCGATGGCGGCAATGAGCATGATGACAAAGCTGAAAATCGTCATCACTTCGTTTTTGGCGCCAATCGTATTTTGCAGGTCGGGGAATGCCTGAGACCAGGACTCATATTCATAATTCGGCATGGAAGCAGACAACGCCGAGGTAACCGCCGGCTCTTCTCCAAGCATTTTCAGAGTAATGATCACTTCCGTGGACTGGCCCGATAAGTTATAGAGACTTTGCGCCTCGCCAAGCGACATATAAACCGTCGATTGCTCGAGCTGGGTTACGCCTATGTCGTAAATACCCACAATCGTCATCGTACGCTGGCGCATCTGGTCATGTGTGGAACTTCCGACCAAGGTGATCCGATCACCGACCTGGACGTTCATCAGGTCTGCCAGGCCGCGCCCGACTAAAAGCGAGTCCTGATCGTCGGCGTTCAGAAAACGGCCCGCCGTCACGTGTTGGCCAATCGGATTGATCGATGCCTCGAGTTCCGGTTCGATGCCGACGATCTCGACCCCAAATGCGCCTTCGCGGTTGCTAACAAGTCCGCCAGTGGTAATCCGTCGGCTGGCAGCGATCACATCCGGGACAGACCGGGCAGCCTGCGCCAGGGCTTGATCGTTCGCCAGGGGCAGCAAGGGCTCGCTGCTGGCACTCTCGCTATAGCCGGGAGCGTGGACACGAATGTTGCCGCCCAGAACTTTAACGGCATTGCCATAAATGGCCTGCTGGAATCCATCCATCAAACCATCGTAAAAAATCATCATCGACAGGCCTATTCCCAGCGCCGTCAGGACAATGATCGTCCGTCTGCGGTGGCGCCAGATATTACGCCAGGCCATTCGCAAATAAAGTTGCATTCAGAGCCTCCTTGATCCAAGCTGATAACCATTCATAATTGTTTCCATTGAATCCTATTATGCTCATTCTCTTCTAGGTCTCCCGCGCGGGCGGAGATCCGGTTCGGGCAACGGCTGTTCCTTGATATCCTCCAAGCGCTGCTCGATGATATCCAGCCAACGCAGTTCGGCTTCCAGATGCATGATGGTCTTGTCAAGCCGTAAGATCTGAGCCAATTCGGTTCGCGGGTCATAGATTTCCCGTTGCGTGATGGCATCGTGCAATTCCTGGAAGAGGTGTGACCGTTGAGTCTGGATCAGCCGTACCGGGTCGGCTTGGCCGGAGACCAGCCCTGCCATCAGTTTGAGAAAAAACTCGTCGCGTTGATGGTCGGATGTAACACTGGTGGAAAACCATTCCTGCAGAGCATAACTGCCCTTATCGGTGATCTCGTAGATGCGCCGGTCGGGCTCATTGCCCTCCCCAAGGTCGGAAACGCGCCGTACAAGGCCCGACTCTTCCAACCGATTGAGTGTGGAATAGACCTGGGCAGGCTTCACATCCCATTCGGGATCGTCGCCGACGACTGCCTCGAATGCTGAATGGAGGTCATACCCGTGGCGGGGATGCTGAGCAAGCAAACCGAGAATAGCAAAGCGGACTGACATAATTAGTATACGAGTTACTATTTTTATATAACCGCATCATAAACGAATCGAACAGATTTGTCAAGAGATTTGCGCTGACCCCATTCTGGCAGAAACAAGTCATAATCCTGACCGGTTCAAGTTTTGCAGCAGCTAACAAACATTACACTTCTTGCGCCCCCACAGATATCAAAGACCGTCGGTATTCATTCGCGACCGGCGGTCCAAGCTCATACTACAATCTGTCCAGCTCTGATTAGCTTCGGTTTTGCATGGAGATCGTACCATCCCAACTGTTGAGCACTTTGGCTTCGCGTGTCTCCTCCTCGGAAAACCAGTGAGAAGTAACCGTTTTCAGTTCCGTAAAGAAGCGCAAGCCGTCCGTACCCATCGTGTGCAGATCCCCAAAGAACGAATTCTTATGACCGGTGAATCCGAACATGCCCAACGGGACTGGGATGCCTACATTAACACCCACCATGCCCGCCTGCGTCCGGCGAGCAAACTCACGAGCGTAAAAACCGCTCTGGGTGTAAATTACCGACCCATTGCCAAACTCATTGGCATTCATGAGGGTCAAGCCTTCCTCGAAGTCCTTGACCCGCTTGATGCATAGCACTGGGCCGAAAACCTCTTGATCCCCAATCGCCATGCCCGGTTGCACGTGATCGAAGAGAGTCGGCCCCAGGTAAAAGCCTTTTTCGTAGCCTTTGACCGTTACCCCGCGGCCGTCCAGGACAAGTTTAGCGCCTTCTTCTACCCCCTTCTGTATCCAGTCGGTCACGAACTGGCGGTGTCCGGCGTTCACCAGGGGTCCCAGTTGGCTGGACTTATCATAAGCGGGCCCGATCTTCAGATCCTGCATCATCTTGACCAGCAATGCCACCAACTGGTCGGCGATGGCCTCCTCCACGACTACTGTAGGAAGAGCCATGCATCTTTCACCAGCACAGCCGCAGGCCGAGTTAACAATGCCGCGCGCCGTGCGCTCAAGAGCAGCGTCCTGTAACACAATGGCATGGTTCTTCGCCTCGGTAAGCGCCTGGACGCGCTTTCCGTTTTCTGCAGCGGTGGCGTAAATATGCCGGCCGACCGAGGTGGAGCCCACAAAGCTCACACCCTTCACGTCGGGATGCTTGAGCAGGATCTCCGCCTCGTTTCGACTGCAGGTGACCAGGTTGATCACTCCCTTGGGCAGACCGGCCTCCTGCCACAGCTCCAAGATACGCATCGCACTTTGCGGTACGAAGCTGGCAGCTTTCAACACAAAAGTGTTCCCGGTGGCAATGCATAAAGGTGCCATCCAACCCATTGGGATCATAGCGGGGAAGTTCCACGGGGCGATCCCGGCGAACACCCCCAACGGTTCCATATACTGTGCGGTGTCGTAGCCTGTTGTGCAGTTCATCAATGCCGATCGCTGCATCAAATGCGGGATCCCGCAGGCGTATTCGACCACTTCCGTCACTTTGAGCACATCCCCCATGGCTTCATTCCACACCTTGCCGTTTTCAGTCGCCAGCAGGAGCGTGAGTTCGTCCAGGTGCTGGTCAACGAGAGCTTTCATGCGGAAGAGCACCTGCACGCGCTGGCTGGGTGGGGTATCCGCCCAGGCAGGGAAAGCCGCTTTCGCTGCCGCCGGGCGATTACTTCTCCCATGGATGGGTCATAGCAATCCATATATTTGCCGGATTTTGACTCCAGCCATTCCCCATCCACGCAGTACTTCAGTTTTTTAACCGCCATTGTCCTTCTCCTCCACGTTTAGAATGATGACACATCTGGGATGAAAAACATCACAATGTAAATCAAACGTATCAACTGCTTGTATATAATACAACTATATTGTATAATAATCAACGATGGCAGAAATTCAATCCCTCGCTCGCGGACTAAAAATCTTGGATATTCTGGGCCAAGCGCAGGACGGCGTCAGCATTACCGAGCTGGCCAATACCTTAGGCGTGGACAAAGGCAGTGCCTCCCGGCTGATGTCCACATTGGTATGCCACGGATACGCCGAAAAGGATGAGACCACCCGCCGTTTCCACTTGGGATCACAGGTGGTGACCCTCAGCCGTAGTGTTCTGACCCACCGGCCCCTCCGGGAGGCTGCCAAACCGTATCTGCACCAGTTGATGGAGCGTACTGGCGAGTGCGCCCACTTAGCCATTCCAGCGCAGGGAAAGGTGCTGTATATAGACCAGGTTGAGTCGCCAGCCACACTACGGGTCAATGCTCAGGTGGGGACGATGAACCCGCTGCATTGCACCGCCCTAGGGAAAGCCTTGCTTGCCTTTGGCGATCTGGAACTTCCCTCCGATCTTACCTCCTTCACCCCTCGTACTATTACAGATCCAGAAATGCTACGCCGTCACCTGAATGAGGTCCGGCAACATGGCTATGCCGTAGACGACGAAGAGTTCGATATCGGTGTGCGCTGCATTGCCGTACCAGTGTTCGACTTTCGCGGTAAAGCAGTCGGTGCGATCGGTATTTCTGGCCCTGCCACGCGTATGACTCCTGAACGGTTACCTGCATTGGCAGAGATCGTGGTTGAGATCGGGAAGACACTCTCTGAGCGCCTGACATTTACTCGATAAAACGTGCCTGCGTTTAGAATCGCAGGCACGTTTTTTGTAAATAACAAGCAACATGGTTGCATAATACGCAACTCTTATAAGGAGACTATGGTTTTATCCAATAAACCCTCTCATAACGAACTAACCCACCAGCGGACAGAACATGCCGCAGCGTTCTCTCACAGTAACCTTCCCCACCGCCTTGACCTGACTCTCTCCGAAGCGTTGGTGATTGGCCTGCTTCGCCAAGGCGTGAAAACATATTTCACCGTTCTCGGTCACGGTTCCACTGAGGTGGGCGAAGTACTGCGCATTTACCAACAAGCCGGGTTGGTCAACGTTTATGGCCTGCGTAGCGAGATCGAAGCCTCGCACGCAGCCGCGGCCTTGCGCTGGGTAACGGGCGAAAAAGTTGCGGTGGTTACGTCGATTGGACCTGGCGCATTGCAGGCGCTGGCTGCCTCTCTCGTCCCTGCCTCGGACGGTATCGGCGTCTGGTATCTCTTTGGCGACGAGACAACCGAGGATGAGGGCTTCAACATGCAGCAAATCCCGAAGCACGAGCAGGGGCAGTTCCTGCAACTGGCGGCCACAATGGGTCGGGCCTACAGTCTGCATACACCCCTGGCGCTCCCAACTGCTCTACAACGCGGTGCAGCAACAGTAGACCATCCCACCCGCCCCGGGCCGTTCTACCTCTTGCTGCCGTTGAATACCCAGCCCGCCTGGCTGCCGGACTTCAATGTGGAAGAATTACCCGAAATCAGTATTTCTGCCTTGGGCGCCGCAGAGGGTGATTACGCCCAGGCCGTGCGATGGATCCAGGAGGCAGAACGGGTTGTTGTCAAGGCTGGCGGAGGCGGACGCGAAGCCGGCCCGGAGCTGATAACACTGCTCGAACGATCAGGAGGTGTTCTGGTCCACACGCCGATCGCCACAGGATGCATTCCATACCGCCATCCGCAGAATATGGGCGTGGGCGGTTCGAAGGGGTCGCTGTGTGGAAATTATGCTATGGAAAATGCCGACCTGCTGATTGCGGTCGGGACTCGGGCGGTCTGCCAATCAGATTGCTCACGAACGGGTTATCCCAATGTAAAGCGCGTGATCAATATCAATGCTGACCTTGACGATGCCACCCACTATAACCGGACACTGGCTTTGATCGGGGAAGCGCGCCAGACTCTCGTGAAACTGAACCAGGCCCTGGGTTCTGGCAGCAACGAAAAAGACGAATGGTTATCTGCTTGCGATAAAAAGAAAACCGAGTGGCAGGCTTTCAAGGCTGAGCGGGAACGCCACCCTGCTTTGATTGATGATTACTGGGGCAAGCTGGTGCTGACGCAACCCGCGGCAATCAAGATCGCCACCGATTGGGCTAAAGCGCAGGGCGCGGTCTGTTTCTTCGACGCTGGTGATGTGCAGGCCAACGGCTTCCAGATCGTCGAGGATGAACGTCCCGGCCAAACTTTCACTGAGACTGGCGCTTCCTATATGGGCTTTGCCGTTTCGGCTTTACTGGCAACGGGTGTGGCATCGAAGCCGTTTTATGCTCTGTCACTGACCGGCGACGGGGCATTCACGATGAACCCACAGATCCTGATCGATGGCGCTGAGCATGGGGCACGTGGCTGTATCCTTTTGCTGGATAACGGCCGGATGGGCGCCATTACCGGGTTGCAGGAAGCCCAGTACGGAGCTGGTTTTGCTACGTGGAACACTTTCCATGTGGACTATCGGGCCTGGGCACGGGCCGTCCCGGGGTTGCTGGCTCTGGATGGCGGACAAACGCCAGAAACGCTACGCGCCGCGCTTGAACAGGCCGGACAACATACCGGGCTGACGCTCATCCATGTGCCGGTCTACTTCGGTCCTGACCCGCTGGGTGGGATGGGCGTCTACGGCCGCTGGAATGTGGGTAACTGGTGCGAGGATGTGCAGACATTGCGGCACCAGATCGGGTTATGAAATTTCACAAAGGTATATAAAGAGACACCCAAAAAGTTTTTCCTTACATACGCTTATGGCCCTATGTTTAGGAATTTCGAGGTTTTATGAAGACGATGACACCTGAAAAAATAGCCGAGTTGGAAGAGATTGCCCGCCAATTGCGCGTGGACAGCTTGCAGCTCATCCATCGCCGCGGAGCGGGGCATCCAGGGGGGGCGCTCTCGGCAGCGGAAATCATTGCGGTATTGTATTTCCATGTTCTGCGTATCAACCCGGCAGAGCCCGCCTGGGATGATCGTGACCGGTTTATCCTCAGTAAAGGCCATGCCTCGGCAGCACTCAAGAAATTATCTTATCGCACTTATGTCCTGCTCGGCGACGGAGAATGCCAGGCAGGTATTGTTTGGGAAGGGGCGATGACGGCAGCCAAGTACCACCTGTCCAACCTGACAGCGATCGTAGATTGCAATGATGTGCAACTTGATGGCCCTGTCCATGAAGTGATGCCGCTCGAGCCGTTTGGAGATAAATGGTCGGCGTACGGCTGGCACATGATCGAGGTGAATGGACATTCGGTTCGGCAGGTGGCAGAGGCCTTGGAGCTGGCGTCCGAGGTCCACGACCGGCCAACCGTCATTCTGGCGCATACCACGAAAGGTAAGGGAGTTTCATTCATGGAAAACCAGTCCTACTGGCATGGCAATGTCCCGAATACTGTACAGCTCAACCAGGCGTTAATTGAGCTGGGAGAGGTGACTCATGGCTGAGTTATCAATGCGGGAGGCATATGGACGGGCACTGGCCGAGTATGGCACCGCCAACTCACAGGTGGTCGCCCTGGACGTGGACACTTCCGCTTCCACTCTTTCGAGCTTTTTTGCGCAGCGTTTCCCGGAGCGCTTCTTTAACATTGGCATCGCCGAACCCTGCATGGTGGATGTTGCCGCGGGGTTGGCGTTGGGTGGTTTCATCCCGTTTATCAACGGTTTTGCTTCGCTGCTGGCCTTGCGGGCGCTTGAACAGATTCGCACTTGCGTCTGCTACGCCCGCACCAACGTGAAGATCGTTGCTAACTACGCCGGGATTTCTGACTTCAAGGACGGTGCTACGCATTACTCGATCACCGACCTGGCTAACCTGCGTGCCTTACCCGGCATGGCCGTGATCGTCCCGGCGGACGCGGACGAAGCGGCGGCATGGGTACCATTGGTGGCCGAATATGATGGGCCAGTCTATATGCGTATTAGCCGGGCAGGAACATTACCGGTCTATCGTGCCGGGACCCGACTGGAGATCGGCAAAGCCTTGACCTTGCGACCTGGTCGTGACCTGACATTAGCGGCAACCGGAACAATGGTTGGGCGCTGCATCAAAGCTGCGGAAGAGCTAAAGACTCTCGGCGTCGATGCCCGCTTGTTGGAGTTCCACACTCTTAAGCCGCTCGACCGAGACTTGCTCATCCAGGCGGCTGAGGAGACCGGAGCAATTGTCACCGCTGAAGAGCATACTATCATCGGCGGGCTGGGCAGTGCCGTCGCCGAGACGCTTGCCGAAGCGCGCCCTACTCCGTTGGAACGGGTCGGCATCCATGACCATTTCTGCCCGACGGGTCGTAACCTGGATCAATTGATGGACGCTTGCGGACTTTCGGTGACGGAGATAGTTTCCGCCGCCCAGCGCGTGCTGGAAAGAAAATGAATTCAGCAGAGACGAACAAAGATTAACACTTATGTTTGATAAACAAGCGTTGTTCCGATGGAGAATTTCCCCGCAATCTCTGGTAATCCCGAAGGAGGAAGCATGAAAATCGCTGTCATCAACGAGATCAGTGCCGCTGATAAGAACCCTGACATTCTGAAAGCGCTCGACGACCGCGGGCACGAGATCTTGAACCTGGGCAACACCAGCAGCAGCGACTCCCCTGGCCTGCTTTACATCCATACCGGGCTGATGTCGGCGCTGCTGTTGAATCTCAAGGTGGTTGATTTTGTCATTGGCGGGTGCGGGACCGGGCTGGGATATCTTAACGCCGTCATGCAATACCCCGGCATTGTCTGTGGTCACCTTCTCACCCCGCTGGACGCTTTTCTCTTCGCCCGCATCAATGCCGGCAACTGCGTTTCACTGGCCTTGAACCAGGGCTACGGCTGGGCTGGGGACGTGAACTTGCGGCTGATGTTCGATGAACTGTTCACACCTGAGGCTGGCAGCGGCTACCCGACTCAGCGGTCCGAGCCTCAGAAGCAGGGACGCATCCTGCTGGCACAAGTTTCGCAGGTGACCCATCGACCGCTGGCAGAAATTCTACTGTCGCTGCCGGAGGAAATCATCCGCCCGGTGCTGAATTTTCCAGGTTTTTATTCAAAATTGGAACAAGCCAAGGCAGTCAATACTGATATCCGCTCCGCGCTGGAGAAATTATCCTGACAGATCGCAGTGAGCCCAACAATATCTAAGCTCGCAATATCAATTCAAGAGGAGACGCCATGACTGAAACTACCGATAAATTAAGTACCCGCACCAAAGTGTTCTACGGCATCGGTGACTTGGGTAATGCCGTGGTCAACTCGGCAATCCAATTCTTCCTGATGAAGTTTTACACCGATGGCGCCCTGATCCTGCCAGCACTGGCCGGTAACGCCTTGCTGATTGGCAAAATTTGGGATTCCATCAATGATCCACTGTTTGGCTGGATCACTGATAGGGCTAAATCCCCGCTTGGGAAAAGGCGCGTTTTCATGATCTATGGGGCAATTCCTCTGGCAATCGCCGTAGCCCTGATATGGTTTGTCCCACCGGGCATTGACCAGGTCTTGACTTTTGTCTGGATCGCCCTCACCTTCTCCTTCTTTGGTTCGATGTGGTCAATGACTAATGTCCCTTACTATGCGCTGACCTCCGAATTGACCGATGATTACGATGAGCGCTCCAGCCTGACAACCTATCGCATGGTTCTAGCCGTCCCAGCCTTCCTGGTTGGCGCGGCGCTGACTCCCGCCATTGTTGGTCTATTCGCAGTACAGCGCACCGGATGGGGGTTTGTCGGTATTCTTTATGGGGTTATTTGCGCCGCTGCGCTGCTTATCTCGGCCTATGGCATCCGGGAGCGGAAGTTTCAGACCAACATCCAGGGTGAAGCATCGCCGTTCAAATCTCTCAGTTTAGCGCTCAAAAATAAGTCATTCGTGTGGATTTGTGTGACCTACTTTGTCATCAATATCTCATTCTCCCTGGTCGAGATTCTAATGGCGTATTATGTTCAATACCAGCTCTTCATGACCTCCCAGATCTCACTGGTAATGGGACTGCTACTCATTTGTGTTACCATTTCACTGCCATTCTGGCAATGGCTTAGTCGCAAAATGGACAAGGGTCCGGCCTATGCAATCGGCATGGGGATTGGAGCACTAGCAGTGGCCATCACATTCTTTATGCCGCATAGTTCCACGCCACTCATTTACTTGATATCTGTTTTGGCGGGATTCGGGTTCGCAGCCAACTGGATTTTCCCCTGGGCTATGATTGCGGATGTGGCTGATTTTGATCGCCTTGAGACTGGCCAGCAGCGCAGTGGTGTGTACTACGGCGTCTGGGGCTTGGCAACCAAGGTCTCGCAAGCTCTGGCGCTGGCGGCTGTTGGCTGGATCCTGACCGGTTTCGGTTATGTGGCCAACGTGGATCAGACACCGTATGCCCTGTTTGGTATCCGTCTATTCTTTGGGATCGTGCCAGCAGTTTTTATCGCCGTGGCTCTGCCGTTCTTGTTCTTCTATCCAATTACCCGTAAAAGCCACGCCGAAGTGCGTCGGAAGCTGGACGCTATGGATGCGGCTGCAAACGCTGACAAGCCAGTTCAAACCATCTAATTTGCACAAGGAGAAACCATTATGAACTCGATCCGTGTTGCCATTGTCGGCTGCGGGCGTATTTCTGACCTACATCAGAAAGGCTACCGCGGTCGCGAGGATGCAAAAATCGTCGCCGTGTGTGATACCAACAAGGCACATGCTAAAAAGAAAGCCAAAGAGTGGGGTGTAGACAAAATTTACACTGATTTCAGCCAAGTGCTGGAAGATAAGGAAGTGGATGCCGTCGAATTGCTCACCCCTCACCATCTGCACTGTCCGATGACCATCCAGGCCTGCCAGGCCGGCAAACATGTTTCGGTCCAGAAGCCGATGGCGCTCTCGGCCGCCGAAGCTGACCAGATGATCGCCGCGGCGAACAAAGCAGGCGTGACATTGCGGGTCTGTGAGACCTTCGTTTACTACGCCCCGGCGATGCGCGCCAAGCAGATGATCGAGGCCGGGGAGATCGGCGATGTGCGCACCGTCCGCATGCATGTCAACACCGGGACAGGTGATACCTCCTGGGATGTGCCGCTTTCGGCCTGGCTATGGCGTTTCAACGAAAAACAGTGCGGGGGAGGTCCATTGGTCTTTGACCACGGCTATCATCTATTCTCGCTGGGCTACTACTTGGGCGGACCAGTCGAGAAGGTCTTCGCCTGGATCGACCAGACCCCAGTCAAAGAAGCTGGGGGAATCGTCAAGATCGACTCCCCGGCTACCATCATGTTCCAGTACAAATCCTCTCGCCGTTACGGCTTGTTTGACATCGAATATACTCCCCAAATGCGCATCTACTCGGATTACTATGCCGACGACGACCGCATAGAGATTATTGGCGAGAAGGGCATCCTGTTCATCAACCGTTACACCACAAAGACAGTCGACCTGCCCGAATTGATGCTCTTCAAGGATGGTAAGACCACACCAATCCCGGTTGAGGGTGTAGATTGGCAAGACAGTTTCACCGCTGCTACACATGACTTTATCGATAAGATCAAAACTGGCGGCCAGCCCCGCCTGGACGGCCCGACAGGGAAAGCAGTACTGCAGTTCACACTGGCAGCCCTGCAGTCTGCCGCTACCGGAAAGGAAGTCCGGACTGAGGACGTCAACTAATCAAAGTGCGATCACCGCTGCTAATCAAGGTGTTAAAGGTGCCAACGACCTCACCTGCAGCTAGCGGGAGAGGTCGTTGGTTGAGTGCCAGTTTTCTGACTTTACAAGACTTATGCCTCTTGCGATCAATCCTTGCCTTGTCCGTCTGTTGCAATCCTCAGATTTACCCTGGTTCCCAGAATTTCTTCTAGTCCGGGAGGCCGATAATCTACTGACTGATGGCGGAAGTACGTATTGTATAGCATGGCGTAATGCCCACCGGAAGCCAGTAACCCCTGGTGGTTGCCCTCTTCGATGATCTTGCCGTTCTCCATCACAATGATGCGATCGGCCGACTTGACCGTCGAGAGGCGATGGGCGATAAGAATGCTGGTGGTGCGCTCCAGGATCAGGTTCAACGCCTGCTGGATCTGCCATTCAGTGAACGGATCGATGCTGGCCGTGGCTTCATCCAGGATGAAAATAGCCGGGCGCTGCACCAGCACGCGCATCAACGAGACGAGCTGGCGCTGCCCCATGGAAAGGCGCCCGCCGCGCTCCCCCACCTCGCTCTGCAACCCATCCGGCAAAGTCTCCAGCCACTCGCCCTCGCCGATCTTGCGCGCCAGGGTTTCGATCTCGGCATCGGACACTTCCTGCCGGGCATAGCGGATGTTCTCTGCCACAGAGCCCGAAAAGAGGAACGGCGCCTGGCTGACGATGCCCAGGTGACGGCGATAATCCGCCAGATCCAGGGCACGGACGTCGCGGCCATCGATGTGCAGGTTACCTTCTTGGAATTCGTAGAAGCGCGCAATCAAGCGCCCGATGGACGTCTTGCCGGCACCGGTATGCCCGACCAGCGCCAGGGTTTCACCCGTCCGGATGTGCAAATTGAAATCTTCCAACACCGGTTCACCGGTCTTATAGCGGAAATTGACGTGATCGAAATCGATTTGGCCCTTCACTTCAGGCACAGGCTGAGAATCGGCCTGTACCACGGCCGGCTCAGCATCGATCAAGGCAAAGACGCGCTCGGCGGCGGAAAAACCATTCTGTATTGATGACCAGAATGAGGCCAAGTTCAGCACCGGGAACATGAAGCGGTCCAGGCTGAGCAGGAACAGGTACCACGCGCCGGATGTGACGATGCCCTGCTGCACCGAAAGTGCCCCGGTGTAGACCATGATCGCCGTGGCCACACCCGCCATGCCGTTCATAACCGGAAAGACCAGGTTGAGCACCAGACCGCGTTTCCAGTTCACCCGATACGAAAGCTTGTTGGCGTCGTCGAACTCTACGTAAATGCTGCCTTCCTGGCGGAAGTTCTTGGCCACGGCAATACCGCTCACCGTTTCCTTGATGGTGGAATTGACGTTTGCCATGGCGCGCATCCCCTGCTGGGTGACACGCCGTGCCAGGCCGCGGTAGGCGATGGCGAACACGAACACGAGCGGGATGAGGGCAAAGACCAGCAGCGCCAGGTGGTATTCGGTATTGAACAGCACCACCCCCAAAATGATCGATTCGAGCACCTGGGAAATTGCATCGGTGATGATGGTCACGAGCTGGCCGAAGTCCTGCGTATCCGACGTGATGCGCGAGACGATACGCCCGGAAGAATATTCATCGTAGAAGGACAAATCGTGATCGACAGAGGAATGGAAGGCATCGCGGGCCAGTTGCACCACCACGCCGGCAATCGCTTGCACCGCCTGGCGCCGGCTTACCCAGTTGGCAACCCACATAAATACGCCCAGCGCTAACACGATGCCAGAAAGCAAGAGAATGTTGGCGGATGTAGGTTGGACCTGCAGCAGATTCATCCCATTCGAAACCACCACGGGCATTCCCGCACCCAATACGGAGATGATGACCGCCATGACTATCACCAGTACCATGCGCCTGGCCTGGGGTTTGAAATAGGTCAGAATACGCCCGATCAGTGCCCGGTCGGAGTATTTGCGGTCGTATGCTTCTGCGTCTAGTCCCTCAAAAAAGCCCATACAATGTCCATTTCAAGCGTCACGGTCCATGTGACGTCCTTATTCGGTAAATATCCGGCGATATGCCTCACTCGACTTCATCAACTCGTCATGCGTGCCCACTGCAGTGAGGCGCCCCTTGCGCAGTACCAGGATCAAATTCGCCCAACGGATCTGCGAGAGGCGGTGTGTGATGATGAAGGTGGTGCGCCCCTTGGCCGCGGCATAGATGGCACGTTGGATCAAATCCTCGGTGGCGCTGTCGATGGCACTGGTGGAATCGTCCAGCACCAGGATGCTTGGGTTGGTCAGGAACGCCCTGGCCAATGCCAGCCGTTGGCGCTGGCCGCCCGAAAGGGTCACACCGCGCTCACCGATCACCGTTTGGTAACCCTCCGAAAACGTGCGGATGAATTCATCCGCCTGGGCGGATTTGGCTGCCGCTTCGATCTCTTCTTCTGTGGCACCCGGCCTGCCGAAGGCAATATTCTCGGCAACCGAGCGTGAGAACAGGAAAATATCCTGTTCGATGATCGAAATGCTACGCCGCAGGGCTTCCAGGTTCCAATCCCGCACATCCACCCCATCCACCAGCACCCGCCCCTGGGTGACGTCATACGTGCGGTTGATCAACTTCACCAGCGAGGTTTTACCCGAGCCGGTCTGCCCCACGATAGCCACCGTCTGGCCCGGTTTAACCTTGAAAGAGACGTTCTCCAACTCCGATTCGTCCTCGTTATAAGCAAAGGAAACGTTGCGGAATTCGACCTCACCCTTCATCGCCGTGGTCTGACCGGCAAGGTTTTGATCCAGGTTGTTCTCGCGGTTCATCAGTTCCAGAATGCGGCGAGCACCCGATATCCCCAGCGAGATCTGCGAATAAGCCCACAACGACGTATAGGTCGGAAAATCCAGCATCATCAGCAGACCGAAATATCCGACCACCTGCCCAATGTTGATCAAACCCTGTTGGTAAAGCAACAATGAATGGAATAACCCGGCAGCAAAAGCAATGCTCATGATCAACAAGGGAAAGAATCGCGCTTCGATCTTGCCCTGATGTACCATGGCGTCCCGGTAACGGCCGCTGTTTTTGGCAAACAAATCGACTTCATTTTGTTCCTGCGAAGACCCCTTGACCGTCTCGATACCATCCAACGCCTCAGCCAGGCGGGTGTTCAGCTCGCCGAAAGAAACCCTCACCTCATCCGTGATCGGGCTGAGGGTGTGCAGATATTCCCACAAAGCCAAGGAATAAAAGATGATGAAAACGATCGGGGTCAGGATCAGTGCGGGATAATACGTCGGTGCGACGATCAAAGGCATGATCAGAAAATCCAGGGAACCGATCACTTGGGAAAGGCCAGGGCTGAAGAGAAAGTTGACCTGGCGCACATCGTTGGTAGCGCGCGCCATGGTATCGCCCACTGGCTGCAGGTTGTGAAAGGTCATGCTCTTGCCCAGCAAACTGACGTAAAGCTCCTCGCGTACGTTGCGTTCGGTGCGCTGTGCCACCAGTTCGAAGCCGAAGTTGCGCATGAACTGAAGCCCGCTGCGCGTCACCTGGCAAATGGCAATCTCCAAAGCAATTTGTGTCACCTGGTGGATATCCATGGGTACGGCAATGACCGCGTTGAACGCCATGCCGATCAACACCGTCGTCACCGATTGAAGCGCCGCATTACCCAACGCACCTAACAGCGCCAGCAATGTCAGGAACCAATTCTGACGGGTATGCGACAAGATCCACCGTATCGGGCCACGACGGTCGGTATGGAAGCGCGCAGGAATCGTAAATTCGGTCGTAGTAGAGGTCATAAGATCGAGCTTAAACCGCTGAGTATCGGCAATTTGATTGGAGATCCGTCTAGGAGCCCTCACATCAACGCGAACTAAGATTTTATCATCGAATCCAAAATTAGCCAAAAAAGCACCGAAAATTTAGCTTAAATCCGCATGGTTATGCCAAATATTGTCTATTCAAAGACAAAAATCTTAACCGCCCAAGTCACGGCCGGTCAGAACGGGTTACAATTCAGTCCAGCGAGAGAGGAACGGATATGTCTGAGTTGATCGACCCTGCCACCAGGATTGGCGCAGTCCATCTGGTTACTGCTACCCTGGAACAGCAGATTGATTTCTACCATTCAGCCCTGGGGATGAAAATCCTTCAGCAAAGCGACCAGGCTGCTTCGCTGGGGGCAGCAAACCGGCCGTTGATCGTTTTGACCGAAGTTCCCGGTGCCAAGCGAGTCCGCCGTGCCACCGGCCTGTATCACCTGGCCGTGCGTGTGTCCTCGCGGCTGGAATTGGCGCGCACCCTGGCTCATCTGGCCGACACCGAAGCTGCTTTCGAGGGCATGGCAAACCATGGCGTGAGCGAGTCGCTCTATTTGCACGATGCCGATAAAAACGGGATTGAGATCTACTGCGACCGGCCGATGGTCGATTGGCCGCGTGGCGCTCAGGGACAGCTCAAAATGGATACTTTACCGCTCGATCTGGATAACCTGATGGATGAACTGGCAGCCAACGCCCATCCTTGGGACGGTCTGCACCCGCAAACGGATATCGGTCACGTGCACTTGCGTGTTGGCCAGCTCAATGAAGCACAGCAATTCTATCAACAGGTGCTGGGCTTGACCCTTACGCAACATATGGTCTCCGGCGCAGCTTTCCTGGCGGCAGGGAATTATCATCACCATGTGGGCATCAACACCTGGTTGGGCGCCGGAACTCCCCCACCCCCACCGGATTCCATCGGGTTGTGCTGGTTCGAGCTGTGTTTGCCGAATCAAACGGAGCGCGACAAAGTAGCCGACCGGGTGCGCACTGCCGGCGTGGCAGTGGAAGAAGCTGTTGGGGGATTGTTGGTGTGCGATCCTTCCCGGAACGGCGTGCTGCTAACTTACTAAACTCGGGGGGAAAGTTTAGCGGTGGCACTTGCCGGTGTAAAGTGCCCCGCGCAGATCTTCGATGGACGTGATCTTCATGTCACATACAAAGCTTCTATACGGTTCTACGTGCAGCCGGTCGATGGCATCACTATCATAGACGCAAGGGACGCTGGTCGCTATATCTGCGAAGGGGTTGTCCCCTTTTTCAGGACATTCCATGGCGTCCAAACCGGAGTGCAGCAGCTCATCCCGTGTGTAAAGGTACCCATCGGCAAAGGGATAAGCGGCAATGGCAAGCCCCCCTTGGGCGTGGATCAGCGCCACGGTCTCCGCTATAGAGAGGTTTTCCTGGATGGGTTTGCGAATACCAATGGCCAACAGCATCCGGTCTCCGACAACGTTGATCGCCAGGCCCGGGAAGCAAAGGATGCGGTCGTCAGTTTCACATTGCTGGATGACATCGGGGCACCAATGGTAATCGGTGATAGCGATAAAATCATATTTCCAATACTCGGCTTCGAAGGCCATCCATGAATAAGGATCATTGCCAACGGAACAATCAGTATGAATATTCAGGTCACCGCGCGATTGATATGGCGTGGGTGAAGGCCACGAATGGGTCGGGGTGGGCGAATGGTAAGGCGTCAGCGACGCTATGGGAGTATCTGTGGGTAGCAATGTAGCGCTGGGTGCCAGCGTGGGGGTTTCGTAAGGGGTAGGCGTTAGCGTAGGAGGAAGTGCAGTCGCCGTGGCCGTGCTGGTCGGAGCTGGCGTAAGTGTGGGTGTTTCACGTAAAAAGCTACTGCAGCTTGCCAAGACCGCCATCGCCGCAAGCGCCCCTACAATGATCATTGCCTGGTATTTCTTTTTATTTGCGTCCATAGACATTGCCTTGGTTAGAAAACAGCTGCAAAACCTGCACATTTTAATGCAACATTCGTGCCAGGAAGATTTCCTGGCACGAATAACCTGAGCACTAATGTTTGTAGGTGAATAAGCTACTACTGGTTATTTTTTAAGGCAAAATGGCCTGGCTTTGTAAATTGAAGGCGGAAAGCCGGACATCAATCGTCTTTGCGGGCGGCGCAAAGGTTTTCACCAGTCCCACCACGGAAAACTTCTCCCGCTCCAGGCGGGCGCGCAACTTCTTCAAGCCGTTAAAACTGAATGGCAAATGCTCTTCCAACCGCTTGAGATACGGCCGGCTATAGAACTGGGGATACGTGCCGGCAGAGGCAATCAGCATGGGATCGATGGCGCTCCGGATAAGCTCTTTCAAGGCTTCGGCTTCCGCCCCGGTGAAGCAATCCAAGGTGCGAAAAACCTGGGCGCCAAAGTGAAAGGTGTGGTTGGTGAGTTCGTCCAGGGGCCAGCGCCCGGCTGTTTGCGAGAAGAGCGTCTGCACCCCGGCGGCACGGTCACTGAGGATATCTTCCATATCATCCATCAATTGGGTATACGCACCATAGGCAAACATGAAGCGGGATTGGTCTTCGGTCAGGTCGCCTGCCACCAGGTAACCATCGGCAAGCACCGAGGTACCACCCTTCTCGAAGACCAAGCCAAGGACATCCACCTCATAAGGTGAAGATTCACGGCTCAATAACTGCAGGCTGCGGCATTGGGCATCGTGGATGGCATACAGACTGTCGTACACGCGTCCATACTGCGCCCGCGGGTACTGCTGCTCGACCATCCAAACCAGCTCCCAAATGAGCCGCTCTTGCTGGTTGGCAGGGAACACTCCTTCGCCTCCCAATCGGCGACGGAAACGTTCGATAAAGGCATGCTTGGCATCTGCTGAGACAGCCGGGTCATCCAGGTAATTATCAGTATAGGGATACAACATGGAATAGGCGAAGATCGCCGGTGTAAGCATCACCGGCTGTCCCAGCAGGAATTGGATGAAGTTCATGGTCATCACGTTGCGGCTGGCCTGGTAGATATCTTCCTCGCACACTGCGGGATCGAAGCGGCGAGCCTCTTCGGCAAACCGGGCCGAAGTTTCCAGAAAACCATGTGAGAGAATTATATCGAGCTGGCGTTCTGTGAAACCCAATGTGTCATGGGCAAACGCCGTGGAAAAAGCTATGATGTGTTGGCGGGCATCTTCGCGCGCTTCGGCTGTCACCGGCGGGGTCTTCAATTCAGCTTCCATACGGCGCACGTAGTCCTGCAGGGCCGCATCATTGCGTTTGTGGTCAACCGCTGTAAAGGATTGGGCAAAGCCAGGGAAAGATGAATCGCAACGCCACCAGAGATCGACGAATTGGCGCGTCAATTGCTCGACTTGTATAGCTAATGGAATACGTTCAAAAGACTCTGCCATGAGATTCACCCGGACAAATTAATTGAAGCTGTTTAGTATAACGATTTGCCGGATAAAAAGTTGCGCTAAGAAATGGGGCTATTTGAAAGGCCTGTCTTTTTCTCGCGCATCCCCAGGTAGATCAGGAGAGCACCGGTCGCCAGCGAAACGCCCGCACCAATAGCCAGCACGGTCAGGTACAGGGGGTCAGGGTGATTATTCACCACTTTGATCGCCAAGTTCACCGGCGTCACCGGGAAAGCTTTCGACGAGGTCGCAACGTTCCACAGCAGGAAATGACGGTAAAGGTCATACGCAAGCAATGCCAATATCGGCAAAATGACTATGCGCAATACCAAGGGGCGCAAAAGACGGTCCAGCCAATGCTGCAAATTGATTGCCGCAATGAACATCACGAACAAGTACGGCAGGATGATGAGCCTCGAGCTGACCCGCTCGGTCTGTAATAAGGGAAACGGAATGCTCATCACCGGCTGGTAAACTGCCCCCAAGGAAAGGGCCGTCATCACCAGAACCGGCAAAAACAGTTGGGGATATTGTCGGCCATGGAACTGGTTGTAAATCCACGCCGCCCCGCCAAAGACAAGGAACAAGAGCGTCCCAGCCAACCCTAGGTAGAGATCGAATTCCCACCAACTCAGCGAATGATAGCTATAATGCATGGCGTACGCCGTTGCAGGGTCGATCAGCTTGGTGAAAGCATGCACCAAATCGGAGAGCTGCGGAAATCCTGACAAGAACTGGGTATCGAACCCACTCAAACCCAGCACCGGCGGTAACAGCCGCACGGCGGTCAACAGCCCCGAAGCTACCAGAGCCTTCAGCACGCTCCAGAAGCGCCGCCACGCTGCCAGGCCCAGCAATCCCAGGAACATCAAGCTCCAGATGAACTGGTGGCAGGACCCTTGCAACTCCATGAAAAATAACAGGAAAGCCACCTGGGCCACCCACCGCCAGCCTTGGGGAGCCTCCAGCAGGCGTATGGCGAGGATAAAAAGAAAAGGAAACAGGTAATACCCCAACCAGGTGTAATGCCCGACACTCAAATGCGCCTGGATCTGGCCGTTGAAGTTAAAGAATAGGAACAACAAAGCAAAACTGACAGGGGAAAGAGAAAACTTGCGCTTGATGAGCAGCAGCCCCGCCACCCCAATGGTGTACATGATCCACAGGTTGACCAAGACGAAAGGAGCCATCTTCAAAAAGAGCAGCAGGATCATTTGGGGAGCAGTGAACGCATCCGGGAACACCAGGTAACGGTCGGTGGCATTCCGCAGGGCAGAGCTATCAACCATATGTAATGGAAGCTGGACTTTTAGGAGAGCGTCGCGGACAAAGGCAATCCGGGGAGCCGTCACCAATGCCCAATCCTGGAACTGATACGAGAAATTTCCCCACTGCAGGAAAAAGCCCCAGAACACAATCCCCACCAGGTAAAGGACTACTATGGTCGTCCAGCTCACCCAGCGAAAACGAGGATCTGGATGACTATTAAACAGGGCCTTCCAGACCTGGCCCCAAAAAACTCCAAACCGTCTTATTGATTTCACTACATCATATCAATAATGTCTGTCCCCCTCATTATAGCTCGTACCAAGAGAAATAAGCCTGGACTGCTACCGTGTTAGGTTGGACTCGACTAGTAATGAGCGATCCGCCAGGATCTCCTTTGGCGTGCCTTCTGCCATGACACGATGCTCTTCGCTCAACACATAAACCCGATCCGACGTCAACTTGACCAGGCTCAAGTCATGGGTAGCCACCACGACCGTTTTCCCTGCCAGTCGCTGGGCATTGATAAATTCCACCAGCCACACGGCGCTGCGCGGGTCCAGACCCGCGGAGGGCTCATCCAGCAGCCACACCTCCGGCGAAAGGCTCAAGACTGATGCGAGGGCCACCCGTCTCTTCTCTCCCCCGGATAATTGATGGGGAGCCCTGTCTCTTAGTTTCTCGATCTGCAGCGATTGCAAAGCCTGGTCCACCCGGCGCTGGACTTCATCCTGACCCACGCCAAGCTGGAGCGGGGCAAATGCCACTTCTTCCCATACCGTGGGCATGAAGAGCTGCGCTTCGCTATCTTGAAAGACAAATCCCACCCTGCGGCGGAACTCGAAATTGTATGAGTCGTCGCACAAAGCTTCTTCACTCAAAGGCTGCCCAAAGGCACAGACGGAACCACTGGTTGGAAAATACAGCCCGTCCAGGAGCTTCAACAGGGTGCTCTTACCCGATCCGTTCGACCCCAGGATTGCCAGGCTTTCGCCCGGCTTCACCGTCAGGTCGATATGCTTCAGGGCAACGATCAAGCCGTCATAGGCAAAACCAACGTCGTCTACCTCAAAAATTGCTTCATGTTGAGTATCGGAATACTCCATCATTTTCCTTTTCAATAGGCAAGGCTTAACGACCCAGCCAGACAGCTGCCGCGGTGGCGAAAACGACCGTCAACCCGAAGTACCAGTCCCGCCAGCGCATGTGAAACGTATCCAAGGTGCGGGGATAGCCGCGAAAGCCTTGCGATTCCATAGCCAGATAAACCTCGCTGCTGATCTGCAAGGATTTTTCCAACAAAGTGCCCGCGGTGGCAGCCGCCAGGTGGCGCTCTTCCGCACCCGTCATCCGCTTGAGGATGCGGCTCTGCCGTGACAGGAACATGTCATTGGCGGTGTGCAGCAGCAAGTGGATATAACGATACGTCATCCCCAGCACCAAAACGACCACATCGGGGATATGCAGCACGCCCAAAGCCTTGAGAAGGCCGTTCCAGGGAGTGGTCAGGACCAATAAAACCGTCATCGCAACCGAAGCCCCGGCCCGGAACAGCAAAAAGAGTGCCGTCCTGGCCCCGGTTTGGGTGATGATCACTCCCAACGGCAGATGCACCCAGGCTGGCCCTGGTGTAATCAGAAGCGCCGGCAGGGCAATGATGCCGGTGAAGATCAGGGTGAATGCCCAAGTCCGTTTAAGATATGCCCAAAACGGCACGCGGGACAAAACGGCAAGGATGAGCGCCCCAAAATACAGCCCGGCGATCACCAATAAACTGTGCGATAGATTGACGGCCAGGAGGAACAAGATCAGGGCGATCACTTTCACCCGCGCGTCGATGCCCTGGAGCAATCCCTTCCGCCGTGCCAGTTTCTCGGCGAAGACAGACTGTTCCAAGGCGTTATTGATATCGACCAGCGTGCGCTCGATAAACCCGCTGCGAGCATGTCGTCTGAGGTGTTGCGTGGCAGTGGATAAGCTCACGGCTTCTGTGTGGCCTCCGGGGTGGACTTCTTGCCGCTGGTCACCAGGAAGGTGAACAACCAGGCCACCACAGCAATGACAATGATGCCCACCATAGCGGAAAGGATATAGCCAAGGTTCGCATTGCCGAGGGCTGGCAGGTCATAATCGGGCATCGGCGCACTCCACAGCCTGGAGAGCCCGGCCATCCCACGCGGGATAAAGGACAATCCCAAGCCGGCCAACTCATCTGTTCCCCATTCGCTCCAGGCCGTGCCGGGAGCCAGCAGACCGATGGGCGTGGCCACGACCAAAACCGCCAACCCCACCCACAGCGCCCGCCACGTGGCAAAACCGCTCGCCTCGGGCGAGAATTGTTCCTGCTTCGGCATCTCGAGCGCGGGCCGGTTGGCGCGCTGCAAATAAACCACCACAAGGGCGGTAATCAAGGCTTCGGCCATCGAAGCGATCAGTGCATGCGGGATGACCATGGCCGGTATTGAGACCGACAAGGGATAAGGTGCATACAAGGGCGTGCCATCCGCGGCGTGGAACAGCATGGGTTGAATGCCAAATTCGAACCCGGCGAAAAAGGAGGCCACGGTCAGCCCGGCCCAGCCCCCCACTGCCGCACCAACGACTGTCCGTTTCGAGACAACATCTGTTTTCGCCCGGACGGCCTGATAGATGGCATAGCTGACATACGGCAGCACCACTGCCATATTGAAACAGTTGGCACCATAGACCAGGATGCCGCCATCCCCGAAGAACAAGGCTTGGATCAGCAAAGCAATCGATACGGTGATGGTGGCGATCTCAGGCCCCAGGATGATGGCGATCAGCGCACCACCCACGGCGTGGGCCGTCGTGCCTCCAGGGATCGGCACGTTGAACATCATGATCACAAAGGAGAAGGCGGCCAGAAGCGCGATCAATGGGACGTTCTTGGCGTTCATCTTCCGGCGCAAGCTTCGGACGCCCGCCACCCAGAACGGCAGGACAATGAGAAACATGACGACCGATGTGGCCGGGCTCAAATAGCCATCGGGAATGTGCATGGCGGTAGCGCCCAGCCAGAAAGCAATCATGGCATAATATAAGATGAAACTGCGAGGGAGCTTGGTGGTAACCCGTTTAAGGAACATGGGGTCTCCTGGTCAGAATGGATTAACAGCGATGCTCGCATTATAATTCAATCATTAGCAACTGCAAAGTTTTGCATTATGATTTTTGGGTCCATGGAGCAAATAGTATGCGAACTTCTTCAGTCGATCTGGTCATCCTGGAAACGCTCGGCAAAGAGCACGCCCACCTTACCTCCCATGAGGTATACGAACACATTCGCAGCCAGCTGCCCGCGGTCAATGCCTCGACGGTGTACCGCTCGCTCGAGCGCCTAGCGAGCGCCGGAAAGATCTCCATCTCAGATATGGGCACCGGTTCGGAGGTTTTCGAATCCCTGACCGACGGCATGCACCACCACCTGGTGTGTCAGAAGTGCGGGCGCGTGATCACCATCGGTCATGAAGAGGTCAAAGATTTCTTTGATACCATTCAACAAAAGAACAAGTTCCTCATCCAGACCAACCACTTGATCCTGTTTGGAATCTGCGAGCAGTGTCAAGCAGAAGAAGTTCAAGCGATTCAGGCAAATTCCGTGAAATAATGAACTGATTGCACAAAAACTCCAGAATTTTTTCTTTTATTACTGAATTTCCCCACTTGAATTTTCTCCAAAATTCGCTATACTATTAACTGGTCAGACCTCTTACCAATCAATTAGATACTCTAGTATTCGAACATACCAAGTGTGAAATCCTATGAATTGGACCCCTCCCCTCAAGCCTGCTGAATTGACCGAAGAACGCCTGATCGTCGCCATCCTCGATGGCACCTTCCCGGCCGATTCCAACCTGCCCGCCGAACGCGAGCTGGCCGTGCAGCTCGGCGTCACCCGCCCCACGCTACGCGAGGCTTTGCAGCGCCTGGCGCGCGATGGCTGGCTGGAGATCCGCCAGGGCAAGCCCACCCGCGTCCGCAATTATCTACAAGAAGGCAACCTGGCCGTGCTGGCAGCGATTGCCCAACATCGGGAAAAACTGCCGGCCGATTTTATCCCCAACCTGCTCTATGTGCGCATCCTGATGGCGCCAGCTTACACCCGCCTGGCGGCGGAGCACAACCCGCAGCAGGTATTGGCACTGTTGGATACCTATGCTGCCCTGCCGGAAACTCCCGAAGCCTATTGCGATTTCGACATGCAGCTTCATCGCACTCTGACCATCGCTTCCGGCAATCCTGTTTTCACCCTGATTTGGAATGGCTTTCAAAACTTGTATACAGTGACAGGACGTATTTACTTTGCCCACCTGGAAGGGCGCCAGTCCTCGCGTCGCTTCTACCACGACTTGCAGCAATGCTTCCAGCAGCACGATGTCGAGGGCGCGGCCAGGCTGGCTGAGCAGGTGATGGCCGACAGCTTGAAAATTTGGGAAAATATCGCAGCTTCAAGCCATTGACACAAAGCATTTTTCCTTCCGGACGTCCCGGCAGGTTTCGTTCATTTGGATCGACTCATCATAGACTGACCAAGGAGCAATCATGTGGCAAAAAGGATGGCGCGAAGAGATTTGGAACAACCTTGACCAAGCGTGGGACGTGATCGTCGTGGGCGGGGGCATCACCGGCGCGGGTGTGCTGCGTCAGGCAGTGAACGCCGGACTGAAAACGCTGCTGGTGGAAGCCAACGACTTCGCTTCCGGAACATCCAGCCGTTCCAGCAAGATGGTGCATGGCGGCTTCCGTTATTTGAGGAATAGACAGTATCAAGTAACCCAGGAATCGGTGCGCGAGCGCGAATGGCTGCTACACGAAGCGCCCCACCTGGTCACGCCGCTCAGTTTCCTGCTGCCCGATTATGCCAGTTACAAGATCCCCATGGGCGAGTTCGGCATCGGCGTCGTCCTTTACGACCTGTTGGCACCCAAATGGCAGCATCACAGGCGCAACATCGAGCAATTGCTCGAAGATTCCCCCGGCCTGCGTCGCGATGGGTTGATGGGCGGCTATGAATATTACGACGCCGCCATGGATGATGCCCGTCTGGTGATCAGGGTGCTGCGCGAGGCCGTGCAGGCCGGCGGCACTGCGCTCAATTATGCGCGCGCCGAGCAATTGCTGCGCACACAGGATGGCCAGGTATGCGGCGTAGCGTTGCGCGACGTTGTTGTCCCGGATGGCAAAACCGTCGAAGTTAATGCCAGGGTGGTCATCAACGCGGCCGGCCCCTGGTCGGATGAGCTGCGCGCCCAACTTGGCGCACCGGGGCACATCCGCAAGCTGCGCGGCAGCCATATCATCTTCAGTTGCGAGCGCTTCCCGACGCCGCAGGCGGTGACGCTTTTTCATCCTCGCGACCGGCGCGCCTTGTTCGTCCTTCCCTGGGAAGGCACCACCATGGTCGGCACCACCGACCTGGATCACCCGGCGGAATGGGAACACGAATATAGCGAACCGTTCGCTACACAAGCCGAGATCGATTACCTGCTCGAAGCCGCCAATTTCCTGTTCCCGCTGCTCGATTTGAAGCAAACAGATATCGTCTCCAGTTTCGCCGGGCTGCGACCGACAATCCAGGCTGCGGAAGGCGACGCGCCTTCCAAGGTCTCGCGGGCCCATGCCCTCTACCAGGAGAACGGCCTCATCACCATCACCGGCGGCAAATACACCACCTTCCGCCTCATGTCACGCCAGGCAGTGGAAACCGCCCTGGCGCAGTTGGGACAAGGGCCGCTGCCCAAAAAACGTCTCTTCAACCGCCTGCCGGAAACGGCTGCCCGCCCGAACGAGATCAAGATCGCCTCACTCAATTACCTTTACGGCCGGCATGGCAATGAAACCGCCGATCTGCTGGCCGCAGCGCAAGCCGGTGACATGCAGTGTATCGAACCCCTATCCAACGTGTGGGCAGAACTGCGCTGGGCGGCACGTGATGAGGGCGTCCAACATTTGAGCGATCTGTTGCTGCGTCGCGTGCGTATGGGCATGCTGCTGCCCAACGGCGCCCAGGCACTGATGCCCCGCATCCGCTCCATCGTGCAGCCTGAAATGGGTTGGGACGATGCCCGCTGGGATAAAGAAGAAGCTTCGTATCAACAGACCTGGAAAAAATATTACAGTTCACAGCCAGGTTAATCGGCTGCCCGCAACCTGGTTAACCGCCATAAAAACCAGATAATGGAGGATATGATGCCTGAAAAAGAACCATTCCAACCAAACTGGTGCGAAGAGCCCGCCCCGGAACGTTCCTATCGCAGCTTGTTCAAATACGGCGACCCTAAAGCCTTCAAACATCCCAACAGCGGCTTGTACAAGTTGTTGAAGGAAACTTTCGGCATGACTGACGCCGATTTCCAGCAGCCCAGCCTATGCACAGACACGGTCGACGTAGCCGTGCCGCAGCAGCTTGCCGAAAAACACATCCGGCAATTGACTGCCCTGGTTGGCGCCGACAATGTACATGCTGATACTTATAGACGCGTGCGTGCCTCGTACGGCTCCGGCATGATCGATGCCCTACGTCTGCGCAGCAAGATCATCGAGAACATTGCTGACGTGGTGCTGTGCCCGCGCGACCAATCCGACATTGAAGCTATCGTGCGTTACTGCGACGAAAATCGCATCCCCCTGTATGTCTACGGTGGTGGGTCATCCGTCACACGCGGCATGGAAGCAGTTCAAGGCGGCATCAGCCTGGACTTGAGCGTGCATATGAACAAGGTGGTGGCATTCAACGAGACCAACCAGACCATCACCGTGCAGGCCGGCATGTGGGGTCCCGAGCTGGAACGCATTCTGCAAAACGCACCACAGACGTTGAATGCTCAACGGCGTTATACCTGTGGACATTTTCCCCAGTCCTTCGAGCATTCCAGTGTGGGCGGCTGGACGGTCACGCGCGGCGCCGGGCAGAACTCCACCTATTACGGCAAGATCGAAGATATGGTCATTGCCCAGGAATACGTCACACCCCAAGGTATTTTCAAGACGCAGGAATATCCCCGCACAGCCACTGGACCGGATATGGATCAGGTGATGATGGGCAGCGAAGGCACTTTCGGCATTCTGACCAATGTCACGCTGCGCGTGTGCCACTGGGCGCCGGAGAACGCCCGGCGTTACAGTTACATGTTCAAAAATTGGGAAGATGCCCGGGGAGCGGCACGCGAGATCATGCAGGGCGAGTTCGGCTACCCTTCCGTGTTCCGTCTTTCCGACCCCGAAGAGACGGATGTGGCCATGCGCACTTACCATTTCCAGGACACTCCAGCCGACAGCGTGCTGCGCGCTCTGGGGTACCTGCCCATGCAGCGCTGCATGTTGTTGGGCACGGCTGATGGCGAGCGGGATTTCGCCCGCCTGGTGGCACGCAAAGTTGCTGATGTCTGCCGCAAGTACCATGCCTTCACCCTGACGCCCTTTGGGGTGGTGCAATCTTGGGAAAAGAGCCGCTTCACCGACCCCTTCATGCGTGAGGATATGATGGACTTCGGCGTCATGATCGACACCCTGGAATGCGGTGTGAGCTGGGCTCAAATGGAGCAGGTTCACCGCGAGGTGCGCCAGGTGGTCAAAGCCCGCCCGAACACCATCTGCATGACGCACCTCTCGCATGCCTATCCGCAAGGCGCCAATCTGTACTTCATCTTCATCGCCAAGATCGACGATATCAACGAATACCTTTCCCTCCAATACAGCGTCCTGGAAGCCATCCGCCGGTCAGGCGCATCCATGAGCCACCATCACGGCATCGGCAAGCAGACGGCTCCCTGGCTGGAGGAACAGATCGGCAAACCCGCCATGGACGTTATCCAGCTGCTGCGCGACCACTTCGACCCGCATCACATCCTGAACCCAGGCGGCACGCTGGGCCTGGATATGAGCGAAGAACAAAAAGCCAAGAAATGGGGTTTCCGGTAAACAACCAGCGAACATAGCAGACCGGTAAATTAGGGCTCCAGATTTCGAATTTGGTGGATAATTGATGTGGGTCGGTGAAAACAAGAAAGCAACGCTGCCACTTAGAAGATCCGTAAGCTACCGAAGAAGAGGAGATATCCATGCCCGAGAACCTGCTTGCCATCGATAACGGGACTCAGAGCGTGCGCGCTCTGTTGTTCGATCCCAAGGGCACCCTGCTCGCCAAGCAGCGCGTGCCCATCGTGCCTTACTATTCCACTGCGCCGGGGCTGGCCGAACAGAAACCGGAGGTCTTTTGGGACGCCGTCTGCGAAGCCTGCCAGGGCTTGTGGAAACAAGGAGTGGATAAGTCCAGCATCGCCGCCGTGGCGGTGACCACCCAACGCTCCACGGTGCTCAATGTGGATGAGCAAGGCAAACCGCTGCGCCCGGCCATTCATTGGCTGGATCAGCGCCGCACTGAAGGTCTGCCGCCGGTGAGCGGCTTTTGGGGGGCAGCTTTCAAAGTGGCCGGCGCCTCGGAGACGGTGGCTTACCTGCAGGCCGAGGCCGAGGCCAACTGGATCCGCACCCACGAGCCGGAAATATGGAAAAGCACTTATAAATATCTGCTGCTTTCCGGTTATCTCACCTTCATGCTCACCGGGCGCTTCGTTGACTCGGTCGGCTGCCAGGTGGGTTACATCCCCTTCGACTACAAATCCCAGACCTGGGCAGCCAAATCCGATTGGAAATGGCAAGCCATACCGATGAACCCGGCCCTCCTGCCAGACCTGGTGCCCCAGGGCCAGTCCTTGGGCGAGATCAGCCAGAAAGCCAGCCAGGAGACCGGCATCCCCAAGGGATTGCCGCTCATTGCAGCTGCGGCCGATAAGGCCTGCGAAGTACTGGGCGCCGGCGCGCTGGAACCAAACGTGGCCTGCCTGAGTTATGGCACGACGGCCACCATCAATACCACCCACGAGAAATATATCGAGGTCATCCCGCTCATCCCGCCCTACCCGGCCGCCGAACCGGGTGAATACAACTTTGAGATCCAGATCTATCGCGGCTACTGGATGGTGAACTGGTTTAGACAGGAATTCGGGCACCGTGAGGAGCAAATGGCTGCCGAGCTGGGCGTGGAGCCGGAATCGCTGTTCGACGACCTGGTCAAGGCCGTTCCCCCCGGCTCACAAGGACTGGTGCTCCAGCCCTACTGGTCGCCTGGCTTGCGCAACCCCGGGCCGGAAGCGCGCGGTGCCATCATCGGCTTTGGCGACGTGCACACGCGTGCTCATATCTACCGCGCCATCCTCGAAGGACTGGCCTACGCCCTGCGCGAGGGCAAGGAGCGCACCGAGAAACGCTCCGGCGTACCCATCACCGAACTGCGCGTGGCCGGCGGGGGCAGCCAAAGCGCGGCGGCCATGCAGCTTACCGCTGACGTGTTCGGGCTGCCGGCTTCTAAACCGCACATCTACGAGGCCAGCGGGTTGGGAGCTGCCATGGACGCAGCCGTTGGAGTAGGCATCCAACCTGATTTTGCCAGCGCCGTCAAGGACATGACCCACCTGGGCGAGACTTATTCACCGGATGCCCAAGCCCACGCCTTGTACGAAGAACTGTATAACGATATCTACTTGAAGATGTACGCCAAGCTACAACCGTTCTACAAGAAGATGCGGCAGCTCGGCCAAAAGGGTTAAAAGAAAAGCCAGGCACATCGAAAGTGCCTGGCTTTTTTCAAACGACCGGTTTTACTTATCTTTCCCTTTGACGAAATTCTCCATCATGCTGGTGAATTCCATGGGGAAGATGAACTTGGATGCAGCTCCCTGGCCCAGCGATTTAAGGGTTTCGAAATACTGTAGGGTCATGGTCTTCTGATCGATGGTCTTGGCGGCTGCAAATATCTTTTCGAGAGCAACCGAGAAACCTTCAGCCCGCAACACCTGTGATTGTTTGGAACCTTCAGCTTCCAAAATGACGGCCTGTTTGGCACCTTCAGCCTTGAGGATAGCAGATTGCTTTTCGCCTTCAGCCACGTTGATGGCGGCTTCGCGCGTGCCCGTAGATTCAGTAACCACGGCGCGGCGGATACGTTCTGCCGACATCTGCTTGTTCATGGATTCCTGGACATCCTTGGGCGGGATGATCTCACGGATTTCGACGTTGGTCACTTTGACGCCCCAACGTTCGGTCACTTCATCCAGCTTGGCGCGCAAGGTTTGGTTGATATTCTCGCGTTGTGAAAGCACTTCATCCAGTGGGATACCGCCGATGACAGCACGCAATGTGGTGGTTGCCATACCGGCTGCCGACAACTCGAAGTTGCCCACGCCGACCACGCTTAGCGTCGGGTCGATCACTTTGAAGTACCATAGGAAGTCAATAGAAATAGGCGCATTATCCTTGGTGATGGATACCTGGTGAGGTACCTCGCGCACCTGCTCACGCAGATCCACGCGTACGGCGCGATCGAGCACCGGGATAAGGATGACCAATCCTGGGCCTTTGGTGCCAATGCAGCGCCCCAGGCGGAAGACAACCAGACGCTGGTACTCATTGACGATACGAATGGCGCCGGCGAGAACGATCAATATCACCACCACCACAATGAACAACAGGATATACAAAATACCACTTAAATCGATTACCATACTCTTTACCTCCAGTTAGACATACAAAATACTACTTGGTTTATTTCTCCTCAACAACTTCGAGGGTAAATCCATCACGACTGATGACCTGTACACGCTTGCCGGCCTGGATCACTTTGGCACTGCGCGCACTCCACAATTCTCCGCCCACCTGCACTGAACCCGTATCACTGATAGCGCTTTTGGCCACTCCAACTTTCCCGATAATATAGTCTGGGTTTTGAAGCGGCTTTCTTTCTGCCGCCAGGATCACTTTCACGGCCACAAACCACACAAAGACACCTAGAAGAGCGGACGTGATGATCGCCAACAGCCAATTGACCGCCGGCAAAAAGCCGTTAGTTGGGAACAGATAAGCAGAGCCAACCGCAATTCCCAAAACACCCAGGATCAAGAACACCCTGCGTTTGGGTTTGCGGATGGCATAGACAAAGGGAACCAGGCTGATGATCAAGATGATCAATCCCCACAAGTTGACCCCAAGCTGGTACACCGCATATGCAGCCACAGCCAATACCAGCAGCGCACCGGCTTCCAAGATGCCTGTCCCCGGGGCTGCCAGGGCAAATATGGCCACGATGATTCCCAACATTAATAAAATGTATGCAACATTTGGGTCTAAAAGCAGTTCCATAGGAAATCCTTTCAAAAAAGAACCATAATCATTATATATCTAAAGTACCCAATAACCCTTACCAGCCACCGGTTTTCATCCGGTTGCGGATGGCATCTTCCAAAGCAGCCAGCATTTCATCAAAGGCCATTTTGTGCGCAGGGTTTTCGTCCATCGCCTCTCGGTCGAGGCGCCCTAATAAATACACCATCCAGGATTGCCACGTGCGCGGGTTGTTATCGACCCGTGCCATCTCTTTGGCTGTTTCATCTAAAATATCACGGAGTCTGTCTTCTTTACTCATAATCCACGCTCCTGAGATTAACGGTTATATCTTTTCAATTTCTTGGAATTTACCACATTTACATTATAGCACCCCATTTTTTCGCTGCTGTGTTTAACGATATACATGCCGGCTGCTTCGAGAGCACCCGGCATGCAATAGACATGTTTACACTCAGTTTTTGGAGACGGTTTCAGCCGGCCCGGCCGCTGCCAGCGGCGCCTTCGATTCCTTGAGCATTCCCGAAAGCACCAGGCTCAGTGCCATCAGCACGATGAGGATGACCATGGAAAGCGTCATCGAATTATCCGGTGGCATTTCCAACGCGTTCATGCCAAAAATGAAAATGATGCCGGAGATCTGGCCCATCATGAGCAGCAGCCCGTTGGACGTGCCTTCCGGTGTGGGGTATGTCACCTCGGCACCATACGTGAACCCAATCGGGCCGGAGCTCAACAGGAAGAACCCCAGCGCAAAGGCAGCCACAAGCAGCAATGTGTAGCTGGTGGCATAGGTGATACCGGCTAGTCCCACTACGGCGCCGGCCAATGCCATCACGATGAACGGCTTGCGCCGGTGATAGCGATCGGAGAGTGTCGGCAAGATTATCGCACCGACCACGCCGCCCACGATCATCAGCCCGCCGATGATGCCCGCCTGGGTGGAGGAAAACCCGCGCGGCGCAACAATGTTCTCGATCCAGGTGGTGACAGCGTTGAATGCGCCCAGTCCCACGAAGAAAATAGCCATCAAAAAGAGAAAATTCTTATTGTGCAGGGCATCTTTCAACCCGTCCAGCACCAGCGAACGTACTTCCATGCCCGCCGGACAGGGTGGTGTAGGAGGCTGCTCCCGGCTGAAGACCAAAAAGACCAGCGAACTGACCAGCGCAACCGAACCATAGATGATCAGCATGTCCACAATACTGTGTCGGAGGATGAGATAGGGCGTGAGTGCCAGACCCACCACAATCCCCAAGTACATTGCCAGCGACCCCATGCCTGCAGCCGTTGCCCGCTCGCGCACCGGGAACCAGCGTGCGGCCACAGTGGTCAGGGCATTCAGAACGAACGGCTGGCCAACCGCAATACCGATCTGCGAGATCAACACCCAGTTGTAGTCTGCCCCCAGGATGCCGCGCAGCAGGCCAAACACGCCGGTCAATACTGCACCAATGCCGACGCCTACCTTGATGCCATAAGTATCGATGACCCACGAAGCCGGGAAAGAAAAGATGATGTAGACAATCATGAAGCTCATGGATAAGAGGCCGATGCTCAGGTCTGATACCTTGTAAAACTGGGTGGCGTCACTCGTGATGGGAGCAAAGGTGATCCACATCAATTGGTTGATGGCCACCACCAGCATGTAAACAATCAACACCACCCAACGATAACCATAGACCTTGAAACCAGCTTGTTCCATAATGCTGCGTCCTCCGTGAAATGAATTTTTGAAGAATGAATGTCTGTTTATAAAAAATGAAGCCGGTCGAAAACGCGGATATTAAGCTGAAATTATAACCCCCTGTCGGGCAGGGAGTTGCTGACTTGCCTACATTTTGCATAGTAGAGACAGGTTTTTCCGTTTGACGGATAACCAAAGATGAAGGCACGGGACAGTGCCGTGCCCCTGATCGTTTTTATGTTCTAAACTTAATTCAGATCGGATTACTTCAACCCGTGAGACTTGTGTTTCGCTGCAATCGTCTCGGCTAACGCATCGATTGCTTGTAGATCTTTCTCCCGTGGTAACCCATGGCAAGTGACGCCGGGCAAAGTCTCCAACTTCAAGCCGCTGATCAATTCCGGCAGCCGCTCCACTGCTCCCGCACCCCAACCGTAGGAGACTACAAAAGTGGCAAATTGGGTCTTGGGTTTGAGTGCGCTCGCCAATAGGCAGGCATAGGCTACCAAAGGATGTGCTCCGCCCAATACAATGGGAGTGCCCACTACGATTGTAGCAGCATCCACCAATGCCATGGCTAGCTCGCCGATATCACTAACGGTCAGGTCGAAAAGCTGCACAGCCACACCCCGCTCGGCCAGTGCATCGACCAAGCGCAGGATCATCGCCTCTGTACTATCGTGCATCGAAATATAGGGAATGACCACCAAATTTTTAGGCGGCGCACTGACCCATTCGCGATAAGCGTTCGTGATCAGTGCCGGGCGGTCAAAGACCGGTCCGTGGCTGGGGGCAATCATCTTGATCGAATAAGGTGCCAGTTTCTCCAAATTTTTCTGGATCGGGACCCGGAACGGCATCATGATCTCAGCATAATAACGCTTGGCGGCCGTCAGAACCAGCGCCTCGTCATGAGCAAAGGGCTCACTGGTAGCCAGGTGCGAGCCAAAGAAATCGCAGGAAAATAATACCTGTTCTTCGCGCAAATAGGTGCACATCGTCTCCGGCCAGTGCACCCACGGCGTATAAATGAATTCCAAGGTGCGATCACCCAACGAAAATGTTTCGCCATCCGCCACCGTGATGATCTGCTCTTCGGGCAGATCCAACAAGCTTAGAAGCATCTCTTTGCATTTGACCGAAGTCACCACTTTGGCTTGCGGATATTTAGCCAGCACACGCGGTAGTCCGCCCGAATGATCCTGTTCGGCATGATGAGCGATGACATAATCCACCGAAGGAACTGTTTCCAAGAGTTCCATGAACTCATCCAGCGTACGCGGGTCGCTGGTATCCAGCAAGGCAGTCTTTTGGCTGCCCTGCACCAGGTATGCGTTATAGCTGGTACCCTGTGGCAGTGGGATAAGCGCATCGAATAACCGGCGATTCCAATCCACAGCCGGTAGAAGTCGTATGCGTTCGGTGAGAGAATAAGCGTTCATCCATACCTCCCAAATATATGAACTAATTATAACGAAAAACGTTGCTGGTGGCGGGCTTCACGAACTGTAAACGGCTAATAATCATGCTACAAAACTGTTTATGACTTTTAACGTTTCTAAGTATAATGAGCAGAAAGGGCGTGTTTGGGTATCTATTGGTATGGCTGGGAATAAAACCGTCAATTTGCAATCCGCGATCAATAGTTCCCTGGGAGTAGGGATTGCGCTACTCTTGGGCCGTATTACGCCCAACGCCGTGGGTTACCCTGTTGCACAAACAATGGCCCGCATCATTTCCGGGAAAAAAAAAACGACTATGGTTGCTGCGGTGCGCAGCAACCAATGGGTGGTGCGCGGCGAAAAATTTTCCCGGCAACAATTGGATGATTGCGCACTCGATGTCTTTCGCTCGCAGGCACACTGTTTATTCGACTTCTATCATAATCTACACCGTCCTGAAAAAGTGCAGGACCTTTTCCAGCTTACGCCGGCTTTTCAAAAAGTTTTCGATGAGCGTCTCGAAGGTAAACAAGGTGCTTTGTTCCTCTTACCCCATTTGAGTGCATTTGACCTGGGTGGTTATGCCATGGCGATGCGCGGTCTGCAGCTTCAAGTCCTTAGCATCCCTAAAATTAATAGTGGTTACGCCTGGCAAAATCACATGCGCCGACAACAAGGCCTGGAGACAACTCCCACCACTCCCAGCGCATTACACCAGGCACGCCTCAGGCTGGAACAGGGCGGCACCGTGTTAACCGGCCTGGATCGTCCCAATCCAGGGTCATCCTACAAACCTCGCTTTTTCGGTCACCCGGCTGCCTTGCCGGTATTCTACATCCGCCTGGCGATCAATACGCATGTCCCCATTTACGTGGTGTCAGTAACCGCTCGGGCGGATGGTTCTTCCTACTTGATAGACACGTCAGAACCAATTACAATGAAGCCGAACTCCGATCCTCATCAGGAAATCATCCAAAATGCTGAAACTGTCTTGCGGGCAGGTGAAGTTTTCATTCGCTCTCACCCCGAGCAATGGGCGATGTTCTTTCCGGTGTGGCCGGACTTGCTGGTAAATACTCCATAGAATCGACAAAGATACCTATGAATAATAAAATAAATAACCAGAGAAGAATCAATTTGAGCTTGCTGACACCCTTGGAGAAACCAGCTTTGATTTGGTTGGCTTCCCATATGCCCGCTTGGGTGAGTTCTGACATGCTGACCCTGTTGGGCTTTTTTGCATCCCTGTTGATTGCCGCCAGTTATTGGCTGACACAATATAACAGCGTTTTTCTCTGGCTGGCCAGTTTCGGATTTTTACTTAATTGGTTTGGCGACAGCCTGGATGGAACACTGGCGCGCACCCGTCATCTCGAGCGGCCCAAATACGGTTTCTTTGTCGATCATATGGTCGATTCGATTGCAGCTATTTTCATGTTCATCGGGCTCGGCCTCTCGCCCTACATCAATTTCACCCTGGCATTATTTGCCTGCATCTGTTATCTGCTCGTCTCGATCCTGGCTTATCTATATACCAACGTCAGCGGTGTTTTCCGCATCTCTTACATCCGATTGGGACCAACAGAAATGCGCATGTTGGCAATCCTGGCAAATACATTGGTCTTTTTCATCGGTAACCCGGTGATCAGCCTAGGATTTTTCCAGACACCCATCTATAATGCCTTGGTGGTTGGCATTATTCTGTTATTGTTCATCGGCACCATCATCGTTGCGATCATTTACGGCACCGAATTGGCAAAATTGGAGGGCAAACCCGGCCAGTAACCCCCGCGGCAATCCTTTGTCGCTTTTTCAACGATTTTCGAATAGCTAATTCATCTCTCGGCTTGCTCACTGGATGCAGGCCGAGTTGTATAAGTTCGATCCTCGTTACCTGCTTCCTTAGCCAAGAACGGTTCGACCGCTGTGATTTACAGGTCCTTTATCTTGTTAACAAGAATCCAATAGAAATATAATTTATTATTTAGGTATAATATGTATAGTTAATATAAGTTGGCTTGATAAAAAGGAGGCGTGTTATGTCAGAAAACTCGATCCAGCAGTTATTTGATTTCAACGGCAAAGTTGCCATTGTCACCGGTGCAGCCATGGGCATTGGAAAAGCTATTGCCGACCGGTTATCTGAAGCCGGGGCAAGTGTCATGATCACAGACATCAACGTCGAGGCAATGCAAAAGACTGTCAAGGAACTGAAGGCCATGGGGCGCAAGGTTGAAGCATTCCAGGCAGATGCCAGCCAGGTATCGTCTGCATCCCAGGCCGTCAAGGCTACGCTCGATAAATTCGGCGGGTTGGATATTCTGGTCAACAATGCCGGGATCTTTCCATTTTCACCCATGCTATCGACCACCGAAGCCCTATGGGACAAAGTGCTCGACATTAATCTAAAAGGACTGTTCTTTTTCACCCAGGCTGCGGCCAAGGTGATGGTCGACAAAGGCAAAGGCGGTAAGATCGTCAACGTTGCCTCGATCGATGGAATCCACCCCACCGGCAACTTGGTACATTACGATGCATCGAAAGGTGGTGTGGTCATGGCTACCAAATCCATGGCGCTGGAGCTGGGCCCGCACCAGATTCAAGTGAATGCCATTGCGCCCGGTGGTATTGATACCCCCGGAGCATCCAACAGCTCAGCCACCATGATTCAAGCTGCCGGGTTAACACCCGATCAGTTAAAGGCCATGGGAGATGCTTTCATCCAGCGCATTCCCCTGCGACGCCAGGGCGTTCCGGATGACATTGCTCGCGTGGCATTGTTCCTGGCCAGCCCTGCAGCAGATTACATCACCGGCGAAACACTGGTCGTCGACGGCGGTTACCTGCTCTCGTAAATCTCTGACCTGAATGTGTAGGGTTTCATTTCAAAAAGCGGCAAGTTTGGATAAAACTTGCCGCTTTTTACATTAAAAGCATAACACAAATCCCATATTATGATATTTAACTATGCGCAATAATCAATCTGCTTATCCTTCCTAAGTGCAAAAATTACATTTAGGCCAGAGCGCAATTGATTCATCGTGGCCTAAATGCAATTCTTTCACTTTTCCCTGCTGACATTATTTTCATTCAGGCATGAGTGAAAACATTTCATGCTGGCGCTCCTGAGTGCAAAAGATTCATGTCAAGTAAGTGCAGTTTTTGCCTCTCTAATGAGTGCAGAATTTGCACGTGATTCATATTAACGACTTAATTAACGACTTTAAATACTTTAAAGACTCTTGTTATCATCTTTTTTATTCTCGTTCAATTATTTTGATCTCAAATTATAACAATTCCAATCATAGCGAAGGTTGTGCGAAGTGTGTTTATGTTGTTTCAGGAAACGAATTAATACCAGCGCCAGTGTTACATGTTCTTGCGGGGTTTAATTCGACCAACAGTGTACGTCTTCTCAGGTTTGTCAGGTTGTGCGTCAGGGTGATGAGCGTGACGATATTCCCCACCCCTCCTTTCTGATTGGCTGAGGTAATGATTTTCATTTTCGCATAAGAATGATGTTGGGCCCGGTTTTGTGATTCGAAAAATTGGGTGAAGATGAACAAAAGGGGCAATCCTTATTATTCTATAACGGCGACAGTGGAATGCCCAAGACGGGCTAATTATTGGATGCTGTGAAGATGAAACTATCGGTGGATTTTGGAATAAGCCCGATTCGTAACCGCGGTTACACTTTTTAACGTCGCGAGAGACGGGCTTCCAATAAACGGGCCAGCTCACCCAGCAGCAGTAATGTACCCTCTGCCTTGCCGCTCACCACCAGATCATCGGCCATCTGATCCAGGGTTTGCACTTGGTCGGCTTCTTCCATTTCGCCCAACGCCCGCACAAAGCGGCGCAGGGCGCGGCGTGCGTCCAGATCAGGCGAACCAGGCTGGGATGCGGGGCGAGGTGAAGACTTTGAATCGCTCGGCGCAGGTGCAACGGCCGCAGCCTCTGCTACCTCGTCGGAAGTAAATTGGTTTTGAATGCTCAGATGGATGAGACGCTCCCATTGTTCCTTTGGTTGGGAAAGCACCTCGCGCAGCACGCGTTCTGGCAAACGATAGCGATCAGCCACATCCAGCAGAGGACTGGGCAAATTCAGGATATTGAGCAGTTGCACCATGCGCGGCCGTGTGAGCTGCATCACGGGCATGATACGGTCCCATAACCCCGCCGGCATGCGCTGACTGTGCACGCGACGGAAGAAATCATATTCATCTTCTAGGCTGGATTCCGGGCGGATGCCCATTTCGGCCAGAATGAGAGAGGATACTTCGCAGGCTTGGCCCACTGCCGAGGGCGGCTCGGCATGACGGTTCTCCAACACCTGGCGCTGGCGGGTGGGATGTGCCACCACTTCCACGCGCAGTAAAGGCTCTTCTTTGAGTTTGTGGCTGACATTTTGTAGGCAGGCAGCCCAAAAACGCCGTTCGCCGGTCTCGATCTGGAAAACATATTCCCCGTTGGCGGCGGCCACCCACGAACCTGTAATGGGTTTGATCTGCCCGTGTTCTTTGAAAGAATTGCCCATGGCCAGCAGCCGGTCGATCTCACCCTGCGTTCCCGGATCATTCTTTGCCAGCTCCAGCCATGCTGCGGCCGCCTTATAGCAATCCAACCGGCCGTTGAAGAAGTCATTACGGATGGAGCTTGGCAGCAAGCGACGGGGTTGAAAACGGTCTGGCAACATCTGGCTGGGCTTCAGCCGTTCGATGCGCTCGATCTGGCCAGCCGGTTGGGTGGCTACCTGACCGACCGGCAAGGGGCCAGTGGGCTCGGTGGATGGTTCGGCAGAGAAATCTTCGAAAGCATTGAAACGTTTACGCTTCTGAGGAGGCATAGAGCACTCACTTTAAACAGGGTTAGAGATGATGATCCGAAAGTCGCACCACGTATTCGACCAGTGCAGCATATTCCCGTGTGGCACGCGAGCTGGAAGCAATTTGTTCCTGGCTGCGTTGGCGCGGCGGGCGATAAGTGAAAATATCGGTATGGCTGGAATGGGCATAAGCCAGTTCGGCAGATTTATGGATGCTGGGTAGCACCTGGCCGGGGAAACGCCCCTGCAGCTCGGTCAGGATTTCCTGGGCCTCACTGCGCTGCTCTTCGACCAGCGTTGGCAAGTAACCCATGATTTTCAGTCCTGAGCGGAAATGGATCTTCACTTCTTCGATGGTGCGCTGCAGTTCGCGCAATCCGGATACACCCAGGTAACTGGTCTCGACCGGGATGAGCACCAGGTTGGCTGCCACCAGTGAATTGATCAACAGGTCACCGGTGTTAGGTGGCGTATCGATGATCGTGTAAGCGAACTCTTTCTGCACCGATTCCAGGGCTTCCAGCAGGCGCGTCTCGTTGGACATCAAACTAGGCATGCTGCGGGCAGCCTGCACCATGGCGGCGTGATGGCTGGGGATTAAGTACAAATTGGGATGTTGGTTGCTGCGCCGGATCATGCGCTGGATGGAAGGCGGCGGAGTTTCAGTTAACAGAGCTGGCAGCGATTCGTTGGGAGGCATCGTCGGTTGTCCATAAGCCACGGCTAGGAGGGCGTGGCCCTGGGGATCCATGTCCACCAGCAGGATGCGTCCGTTGGCGCCTTCCTGGTGTGCCAACCGCAACGCTAAGCCGGCTGCCAGATTAACGGCAGTAGTTGTCTTTCCAACACCGCCTTTTTCATTTGCAATGGTAATGGTGATGGCCATAAGCCTCTTTGACCCCCGAAACGGGTGGATTATATTTATAATACTAAATATTGACCCTAATGTCAATAATATCACAAATGCCCTGGGTTTTCCAAGACTTATGCCAAATACCGCTCGCCAACCTTAAAATTACGCTAACTTAGTTGTATTTAAGGCTAAAATATGTGATAATAAGCGCAATTCTAGGAGGAAAAGCCGATGTTAAACCGAATGAGCGACGATGAGTGGAGGTTGGCGCGGCTCGAGCGCCTGGGTCTGAAAGAGGATCCGTTCAAATTATCGGCCGATCCTCGCTACCTTTACCTGGGTCCAGAACACTTGGCTGTCTACCGCCAGGCGCAAGGAATCATTGCGCGACGGCGCGGCCTGGCATTGATAATTGGTGATATGGGCATGGGTAAAAGCTCCCTGGCGCGGCGACTGTACGATGTCTACAACGCTGAGGACGGCGTCGATATTTGTTACATTCACACTGCTATTTTCAAATCTGCCATGGATGCTTCGCGCCAGATCTCGGACGCATTTGGTATTCCTCCCCAGCGCAGCTTTCAGCGCCAGATGGACAGCCTGGAACGCCGTATGGCGGATGCTTATACCGCCGGGCGGAACGTGGTCGTCTTGCTCGACGATGCCCAGTTGATGACCAGCGAAGCCCTGGAGGTAATCCACCGCCTCTACAACTTCGATTACGACTCCAAGGTAGTGCAGATCATTGCCTTTGGACAGAGCGAGATGGGCACGCTGTTCGAGACCAACAAGGCAGTCAATGCGCGTGTGTTCGTCCGCCTGGTGCTGCCACCGCTCACCCTTTCCAGCGCTCTCCAAATGGTGCTGTTCCGTTTGAGTGTTGCCGGCCGCAACGAGTCGTTGATCGACGACGACGCCTTCGAACTGCTCTATGAACGCTCGCAGGGCGTGCCGCGCGAGATCATCCGGCTGTGTGCTTTGGCGATTGATTCTTTGTTGCAATCCGATGAAACCACGATCAGCCGTGGGATTGTACGTGAGGTAATCAGCATATGACCACTCCTTCTCAACCCCGCACCGCATGGGTCCAACTTTACGAGGCCCGCCGTATTTCGGCCGAACCGGAGTCACGTTCGCCCGGTCGGCCGCCGGCACCTATTCCCCGCCATAAAGTTGGGCTGACTCTTTCCCAGGGGGAGACCTATGAGCTGCAAACCTGGCAGGCGCGTTTGTCGACTCTGCTGGGACGCAAAATTTCCATCGGTGAAACCGTGGGAATCTTAACCCGTGTCTGTAGCGCCCGCTTCAACCGACTGCCTGATTCGGACGAACTGTCCAATCTTGCTCAGTTTGTTGAGGGTATGGTAGGCACTGAATAATTAATTCTTCCAAAAAACGGTGTTTTTATTGGAAGAAATTAATAATGCATACTAAAAGATTTCTTAACAAATTATCAACCGCATGCTCACTGATCGGTTGAGGAAAAAGCGAATGGACGAAACCATTCAAACCCAGGCACGAACGCAACAACAACCCGGCTTCCTGGAAGCCTGGCAAATGGTGCTCGGGCAGCTCCAAGCGGAAATGTCGCGAGCCATGTTCGATACATGGGTTCAACCGTTGCGACCGGTGAGTTTTCATGACGGTGTGTTCACCTTGGGCGCCTATAATCCTTATGCGCGCGATTGGGTGGAAAGCCGCCTGGCAGGACGCATTGGCCGTTTGATGGAAGGCCTTTACCACGTGCCGGTCCAGCTGCAGGTCACGGTGATCAATGGTTTCTATGATCAGCTGCCCTCGCCCGCCGAGGCGCCGCTTTCCGTGCCGCAGCCTGTTGAGAAGAAATCCCCTGAATCTTCTGGAAGTGAGACTCCTGCCACTGCGCGCAAAGTTATGTTGCAGCGTGCTTACGGCAGTGAACGTGCGCGCTTGATCCAGCCCGAACGCGGCATGTTTGTCACGTTATATTTCTTCTACGAATGGCTCCCGTTGCTGGGGCATTCCGCTTTTGCCACCATCTTGGCAGCACGCTCGATGTGCTTTTGGAACCCAATGACCGGTGAGCTACGTAATACCATCGAGACTGAGATGGCTTCTTTGGCACAGCGTGCCGCAGTCAGTGTGCGCACGATTAAGGATGTGCTCAATGATGACTTGGTGAAGCAATACTTCCTGCGGTATCGTGTACGCCGGGTGATGACGGTCAATGGAGTGCGAACGGCCGGCATCTTGCTGCAGGTACGCATGGACGATCCGCTCACCCCCGCCGATCAGGAGTTGAGTAGCATTGCGGAAAACGAACATTGGTTTACATTGGACTTTGCCGGTGAGGAAGACGAAGGGGAGTGATTCGTAACCGCGGTTACAGTCTCAGGGCGGCTAGCCAATCTGATCGCTTGTAGAGTCTTGATGGTTTTATCATCGTCATCATCTATTCTCATAGGTAGCAGATCAAAACCTTTCCAGTATGAGCTTTGTGAAATAGCCTGACTGGCTATAATAGAGGGGTGATCGAATCGAATTTTCCGCGCTTGACCCCTTTGGGGGACACGGCATTATTACTTCAGTTGGGTGACCGGATCGATCCGCGGCTCAATGCTCGCGTGCATGCGCTGGCACGCGTCTTGGCAGAGGAAGCCATCGATGGGTTCGGCGAATGCGTCCCTGGTTACGCGTCGCTATTGATCAACTACGATCCGCTCCGCCTGGACAATACTCAGGTATCCGAGCACATTTTTGCAGCTCTGGATGGATTGGAGGAATTCCCGGCAACGACTCCGAAAGTTGTGGAAATACCGGTGGCCTATGGCGGCGAGTTCGGGCCCGATCTTGAAACAATCGCAAATCGCAACAAAATATCTGGTTCAGAAGTCGTCCGTATTCACAGCCGGCCGCTCTACTCTGTGTACTTCATCGGTTTCCTTCCCGGTTTTCCTTATCTCGGTGGGTTGGATCCAGCTATTGCCTGCCCACGCTTGGATATTCCCCGTCCCGCCATCCCGGCCGGTTCGGTGGGGATTGCCGGAGACCAGACAGGTATTTATCCTTCTGAATCACCCGGTGGCTGGCGCATCATCGGACGCACACCACTCAAGCTGTTTGACTGGCAATGCCAACAGCCGGCACTGTTGGCCCCGGGGGATCGTGTACGGTTCATCCCGATCACGGTCGAGGAGTACGATCGTGTTGCTTGAAGTGTTGGAACCCGGCTTCATGGCTACCATACAGGACGTTCCCGGTCGGCGGGGTCATGCCAGACGGGGAGTGCCTCGCAGTGGCGCCATGGATTGGTTCGCCCTGACCGCGGCTAACTACCTGGTCGGCAACGATTGGAATGCGGCTGGGCTGGAATGTTTTGCTTCCGGGTCCGTATTGCGTGCCGGAGCGGATGTCATGGTGGCAGCCGCCGGGCGTGGTTTCGAGCTTTGTGTGGATGATGACCATTTTCCGCTATGGACGGCGGTACCGGTGCATCGTGGGCAATGCATCCAACTGATGGCTCTGCCCGATGCTGGATGGGGTTATCTGGCAGTATCTGGTGGAATTAATGTGCCGCAGGTAATGGGTTCGTATGCCACTTGTTTGCGAGCAGGTTTTGGTGGGTTTGAGGGGCGCGAGTTGCGCGCGGGGGATGTGCTTGAGACTGGCAAGGTAACAGAGCAAACCTGGGTACAAGGCAGAGCCGGACGCAGTTTACCAGCTGCGGTTCTTCCCGCCTATGCGGAAACCGTGGTGGTTCAAGTAATCCCAGGTCCGCAGGTGGAGCGCTTCAAGCCCGATGGGTGGCAAGCATTCCTGGCTAATGAATATGCCGTTAGCTCGCTCTCGGACCGCATGGGATATCGATTGGAAGGTGCGTCCATCCCCATGACCAGCGCTGCCGATGTCCTCTCGGAGGGCACGTTGCCCGGCGTGGTCCAGGTGCCGGGAAATGGTCAGCCGGTGGTGCTGATGGCAGATTCCCAGACCACCGGAGGTTATGCCAAGATTGCAACGGTGATTACGGCTGACCTGCCGATATTGGCGCAATGTGTGCCGGGACGGGGTAGGGTGCGGTTCCAGGAGACGACTGTTACCGCAGCCCAGGAGCGTTACCGCGGTCTGCTGCGCCAATTACAGCAAGCGATTATGGAGAATACATGCTTGAATGAATAACATCGAGCCGTGCTAAAATAAACATAGCGGTTTGTTCACTGGAAGACAGATGGGGCGATGTTGTCTAAATGATGAATTATTAACAAGATAATATTACATTAAGGAAAGTTGGAAGATGACAACTATTGATATTAATGCCGATCTCGGTGAATCTTTTGGTGTTTATAGTTTGGGCAAAGATCCTGTTTTGATGCCCTATATTACTTCCTGTAATATTGCCTGTGGTTTTCATGCGGGTGATCCGCATGTCATGTCGACCACGGTGCGGTTAGCCAAGAAACACAACGTGCAGGTGGGCGCCCACCCGGGCTACCCTGATCTGCAGGGGTTTGGCCGCCGCCGGATGGATATGGCGCCCGAAGACATAGAGACCATGGTGCTGTACCAGATCGGGGCGCTGGCCGCATTTTGTCGGGCGGAGCAGGTGGAGTTAAGTCACGTCAAACCGCACGGGGCGTTGTACAACCAGGCTGCCAAGGATCCGCGCCTGGCCATCGCCATTACCCGCGCTGTAGCACGGTTCAGCAAAAGTTTGGTGTTGGTGGGACTGGCCGGGTCGGCGCTAGTGGAAGCCGGCAAGGAGAGCGGTTTGCGAGTGGCCGGTGAAGGGTTCCCGGAACGCACTTACGAGCCCGATGGGTCTTTGCGATCCCGCCAGTCCCCAGATTCCCTCATTGAGGATCCTGTAGCCGCCGCGGCGCAGGCTTTGGAATTGGCAAAAGAAGGCGTAGCCATCCGCAGCGGCGATCAGTTTCAGCGGTTAGCTGTGGATACCCTGTGCATCCATGGCGATTCACCGCATGCTGAAGCGATAGCTGCCGCAGTGTACCGTGCTTTGGAAGAAGCAGGGGTCGAGCTGCGAGCACTCTAAATCAGAGAACTTGTTAACGATCCCTATTCGAATTTCAGTTTCCATACCCCAATGGCAAAGAACACCACTGCAAAACCCAGCAGGATGCCTGTTTGGGGCAGGATGGCGGTTAATCCTTGTCCGCGTATGACCACATCGGTCAAGCCGCTCATGGCCCACGTGCTGGGCAGCACTTTGACGGCTGTCTGGTAAGCAGCAGGGGTGATCTCCATCGGCCACCAGGCTCCGCCCAAGGCGGCCAGCAGCAAGGAGAACATGACGGAAAGCCCGCCTGCTTGCCGGCTGGTGCGCGCAAACGCGCCCAGCATCACGCCCAGTGCGGTCCCGGCCAATGCAAAAGCAGTTAGGATCACGGTCAACGCTAACAAGTCGTGTCCCCAATTGATCTTGAACACCAAGGCACCGAAGCCGACCAGGAGCGCCATTTGGACTGCACCGAGCAGGAAGCGCCCCACGATCTTGCCGGTGATGATGGTGGCTTTACTGGAGGGGGTGGTGAGCAAGCGCTTCAATGTGCCGCCCACGCGTTCATTCACGAACACCTCTGAGCCGCCTAGCAGGGTGATCAGCACCCAAGTGACCAGTTGCCCCGCCGCCGATTGCTTGAAAGCTGAAACGGCGGCTACGTTCTGTCCATTGCCTTGCACCAGCTCGGCATGTGCCGGCGGATTGGATAATGCCTGGTTGGCGGCATCCAGGTTGGCCTGACGGTAAGCCTGCTGCTCGGCATCATTGGCAAAAGGGCGCATCTGAGCCGCTAGAGCTGTCGATTGGTTGGCGATGGCGATTGCAGAGCCGAGCTGCCCGGCAGCCGATTGCACAGATTGTTCCACGCTCATCACCTCGTCGGAGGTCTGCTCGATGAGAGTAAGTTGAGCCGGCTGACCGTTTTCCAGCGCTGCGCCGAATCCCTGTGGAATGACCAGAATGGCCGGATAACTTTGATTGTTGAAGTCCTGTTTGGCTTTCTCCAACGTATCATAGGCTGCCAGGCTGATCACTCCGCCTCGGTTCAGTATGTCTTTCAGTTGTTGGGCATAGGATGTTTTATCCTGATCCACCACTGGCAGGCTGATGGTTGTGCTTTGTCCATATGAGCCGCTGAGTCCAATGCCGATGATGGCAGTGAAAACAAGGGGCAGGATGAGATAAAAGATGATGGTCGCTCGTTCTGAAAATTCGATCTTGATATCGTTCCAGGCGATGGCAAATACTTTCTTCATAATGATTTCTCCCGTCGGTTCTTGTAACCAGCGGCTATGCAAACCGGCGCCCAAAGATGATGGATGATAATCCAAACAGCAGCACGGCCATTGCCAGCAGGATGATGATTGCTGGCCAGATATCGACCAGTCCGGCGCCATGGATTAGCTTGCCATAGGTCTCGATGCCCCAGGCGTTCGGGCTGATGTAGCCGATCTGCTGCATCCACACCGGGAAGGATGTGCGCGGCACGAAGTTGCCTGCCAGGGCGGCAAAGGACAGGTTGATGATCCAGCCCACCTGGTTGGCTTGCGCCGACGAGCGGGCGAAGGCTGCTTCGGCCATGCCCCAGGCTGTGGCGGCAGCCACCAGGGCAAGCGTGAATAACAACACCGGCAACAGGGCTCCGTATGAGATGTTGAAAAAGAGTTTGCCACCGACGATCAACACGGCCATCATCAGCAGCCCGTTGGCATAAGCTCCTAGTAATTTGCCGCCCAACACCGCAGAACGGCTGGTGGGACTCACCAACATGCGCGGTAGAGTGCCCATTTGTTTCTCTTGGAGAATGGTACGCGCCGATTGTGACATGGCAAACATCAAGTATAGAACGGCCATGCTGGGCGCCATGTAGGTCAGCCAGTCGAAACCGCCCGATGCCGACGTAGGGCCTTCCACTTGGTGATTGAGAGAGATAAGACTGGTTGCGAGCGTGTTTTGCACCAGCGGCTGCACGATGCCTGGCGCTTGTTGTGCCGCTTCGGCAGCCGGCAGGCGTCCACTGCCGACAAGTTGCTTAATGGCCACCTGACCAGCCACTGCGCCGGCGACCATTTGGTTAATGATACTTTGCACCACCGATTCGGTCACCGAGGCTCTAAGCTGCTGGTTCGGGTCGCCATAGACCTGTACCACGCTTTGGGTCTGGCTGTTCGTCGTTGCACTAGCAGGCAGGATGCTCTCACTGAACCCAACCGGGATGATGACTACAGCAGCTACCTTGCCGTTATCCACCTGCTTGCGTGCCCCGGCTTCGTCGTTGGTTACGGTGACGGTCAACAGATCCTTGATCTGCTGCAGATCAGGAGAAGCAGCGATATCCGCAGTGCTGGGGTTGAGGAATTGCACCATCTCGGCCCCGAATTGCCCCGTGTCGTGGTTGACCACAAAAACCGGGATGTTCTTCAAGCCGCTGTCGTTCGAGCTGCTGCCCAGGCCGCCGAGGGCAAAAGCGATGGCCAGTGTCAGCAGCAGCGGTGCGGCGATGTTGATTACCAGGCCGGTGCGGTCGCGGAACATGTGTTTGATATCTTTCCAGGCAATATTCAATACTTGCTTCATGGGATAAACCTTATGGTATGAATGAATTCGGATATGGCGATGCTAATGCCCCTTCGGGGTACTAGTGCCCTTTCAGGGTACTAGTCACGCAGCGCTCTGCCGGTCAGGTGGAGGAACACGGCTTCCAGGTTGGGCTCTTCCATCTCCACTGAATGCACCTTTACGCCCAATTCATTGGCTCGGGTGATGGCGGGTGCCAGGGCTTCTTCGGCTGAGTTCACCATCACTACCACTTGGTGATCGAGCGAGGATGCCTGGATGACGCCCGGCAGGTTGCGCAACGCTTGAGCCAGCGGCTCACCGCTGATCTCGTCGTTCAGATGCAGACGCAGGGTCTCGTGCTGGCCGACCATTTGTACCAGCTCGCGCTGGGTGCCGCAGGCGATCATTTGCCCGTGGTCGATGATCCCCACGCGATTGGAAAGCTCAGCGGCTTCTTCCATGTAGTGGGTGGTGTAGAGTACGGTCATACCCTGATGGTTCAGGTCTTTCACCGCGTCGAGGATGTTGCGGCGTGATTGCGGGTCGATACCCACCGTCGGCTCGTCCATGAAGATGATCTGGGGGTTGTGCAGCAAGCCGACGCCAATGTTCAGCCGGCGTTTCATCCCGCCGGAATACGTTTTGACTGCTACATTGGCCTTGTCCACCAGTCCGGTCTGTTCCAGCACCTCGTCCACCCGGCGGGCCAGCTTGCTTTCGTTCATGCCATACATGCGTCCCCAGAAGAACAGGTTTTCCCGGCCGCTTAGGTCATCGTAGAGAGCGATCTCCTGCGGCACTACGCCGATCAGGCGGCGCACCTGCATGGGGTCACGCGTGATGGAGAAGCCGCCGACCACGGCATCACCCGATGTGGGAGTCAGCAGGGTAGACAGCATGGAAAGGGTGGTGGTCTTGCCGGCGCCGTTGGGTCCCAGCAGGCTGAAGATCTCACCTTGCTCGATGGCAAAACTGACGCCTTTCACAGCCTGCAGATCACCATAGTTCTTTTTTAGTTCGTGAGTTTCTAGAATAGAGTTCATGATAATTACCTTAGATTTGAGTGATTAGTGCTGCATCTCTCGATGGCGTAAGATGAGATACAGCCCGATGACGATCAGGATGAGCGGCCAGCCTTTGTTGAGGTAATCCAATATTTGCGGGTCTAGGCTGCTGGCAAGCAGTGCCACGCCGAAGACTGCCATAAAACCTGCCGGAATAGTAGGCCACCACATGACCGGGCGGGCGAATAATGCGGTAAATAACGGGATTAGCAGCCAGCCACCGGCGAATACTAACAAGAATATACCGCCATCGACCGGTTTAGTGAATTGGCTGTAAATACCACTGGTTAACAGCACGGCCGCGCCCAGGCCGGTGAGGATGCCGCCGGGGATGAGCAGCCCGCGCGAGGGCCGGAGGTTCCCCCAGACTAGGAAGATGATTCCCAACAATAGCAGAAAATAGCGGTCGAAATCGATGGCGGGGTAGAGGATGGCCAGCAGTGACGATAGGCCGATGAGGATCAGGATGATACCGGCGAGCAAACCGCCATGCCGTCGCCGAGGCGTGAAGGTATCAGTGGATTGGTTTTGAGCGGTCATTTTTTCTCCTTTTGCAATATAGCGGCAGCTTGCGTGCCTGCTCAGTTGTTTTTGTTGCATTCAATATACGATTAACGATGCAAAAAGTGATGTGCTGCAGGTCACGGTTAGCTGTCACGGTCTGAGTAGGAGGTCATGCGCATGTCATGACCCCCTTTAATCATGGGATGCTCTACTGTACGGGGTAGGATGGTTGTTACTATCGCTATGCGGATGAAATATGTTAAAATCAAGTTTGGGCGTACTGAATGATGACGCCTTCTCATGTTTGAAATGTAATTCAAGGAACAGCCGCCGTCGGGCTGTGGATGTTCTGTTAACACTGTAGGTGTGAACTCCGTGGGTGAAATACCAGCATCATAAAGGATAAGACCATGACGCGAAAGATCCAGTTCACCGACCTGACCCTGCGTGACGGGCAGCAAAGCCTGGCTGCTACCCGCATGTCCACCGAACAAGCCATGCGAGTGTTGCCCTTCATCGACCGGGCGGGCTATAAGGCCATGGAACTGTGGGGCGGGGCGACGCTCGATTCGAGCATTCGCTTCCTTGATGAGGATCCTTTTGACAGGCTGGAGAAATTTCGTGATACGCTGGGCGGACCGCAAAAAGTGCAGGCGCTGCTGCGCGGACAGAACCTGTTCGCCTACCAGCCTTACCCCGACGACCTGGTGATTGCTTTCGTCAAACAAGCTGTGGCAAGCGGCGTGGGTATCATGCGCATCTTCGATGCCCTCAATGATTTCCGCAATTTGCAGGTGGCCATGCTGGCCACCAAGGCCTACGGCGCCAAGGCTGAACTGGCACTCTCTTACACTACCAGCCCCGTGCACACCACCGATTATTTCATCAAGTATGCCGAGCTGTTGCAAGAGCAGGGCGCCGACCAGTTGGCCATCAAGGACATGTCTGGCATTCTTTATCCGACGGATTGTTACGATCTCATCAAGGGTTTGAAGCAAAATATCACCATCCCCGTTGCCTTGCACACACATGCGACGGCCGGCGTGGCGCTGCTCAATGCTGTGATCGGCATGACGTTGGGTGTGGATTCGATCGACTGCGCCATCACACCCTTCGCCGGCGGCAGCTCGCACGCCCCGGTGGAAGTGCTGATCGTCTTCGCCGAAGAAATGGGCCTGGAGCATGGGCTGGATAAGCCGCTTATCCTGAAAGCACAGGCGGAGCTGTTCAAGATTTTCGATGAGTTGAAGAAATTCATCCCCTACGCCGGCAAGTTCTATGCACCGGTGAAATATGAGGATGTCGATCGCAAACTGGTCAATAAGATTATCAAGCTGGTTCAAGCAGATGGGCATGAAAATATCGAGAAGGCGCTGCCGCTTAGCCGTCAACTCCTGACCGATTTGAAGTATCCCAGTTATGACGACGAGATTTTCAAATCGCAAATCCCGGGCGGCATGTACACCAACCTGGTCAACCAGATCAAGGAAATGGGCAGCCCAGACCCGGAGATTCTGCAGAAGACGCTGGCAGAAGTGCCCTCCGTGCGGGCTGATGTGGGTTACGTGCCGTTAGTCACACCCACCAGCCAGATTGTCGGCTCACAGGCAGCGTTCAACGTCATGTTCGGCGAGCGTTACAGTTTCGTCTCCAACGAGTTCCGTATGATCCTGAAGGGCGAATTCGGACGCACGCCGGCACCCTGCAACCCGGATGTGGTCAAGAAAGTACTGGGCGAAAACGAGGAACCGCTGCGCTACCGGGCAGCATCCTACCTGCACCCCATGCTGGAAGACCCCTGCGATCTGCCGTACGTGCGGACGAATAAGGATCGCTTGCTGCATCACCTGTTGGGTAATTCAGCGGACGAATTTCTGCAAAAGAAGTACAGTGTGGCTTAAGCCAAATGGACAGGCAAAGTGGGCGGCTACGCCCGCCAACCTGTCCGATTTTTTGATATGGAGGAAATATGCAGAACTTGGGCACTCCTGGCAAATTTGATTTGAGTTATTTGGGGCTGCACGACCTGCGGAACGTGTATTGGAACCTGTACCCGCCCTTGTTGGTGGAAGAAACCATTCGTCGCAACGAGGGCACGCTGGCGCATGAAGGGCCGGTGGTGGTGAACACGGGCAAGTACACCGGTCGTTCACCCAACGATAAGTTTGTCGTCCAGCATCATAACGCCGACGATGCTGATATCTGGTGGGGTAAGGTCAACCAACCCATTGCGCCGGAGAAGTTCGATGGCCTGGTTAAGAAGATAGTTGCTTACTACCGCGGCCGCGATGCCTTTGTTCAGGACCTTGCTGTGGGGGCACACCCCGATTACCAGCTTCCCATCCGGGTGATCACCGAGCAAGCCTGGACCAGCCTGTTCGCCCACAATCTCTTTATTCGCCTTGCACCGAAAGAGTTGGCCGGCCATGTACCGCAATTTACCGTACTACAGGCACCTGGCTGCCTGGCCGTGCCGGCAGAAGACGGCACCCACTCCGAGGCCTTCGTCATCATCGATTTCACCCAAAAGTTGATCCTGATCGGCGGGACGGGTTACGCCGGCGAATGCAAGAAATCCATTTTCACCATCATGAATGCGCTCATGCCGCGCCGCGGCGTGCTTTCGATGCACTGCTCGGCCAATGTGGGCAAGGATGGCAACACGGCGCTGTTCTTTGGCCTTTCCGGCACCGGCAAGACCACGCTTTCTTCTGACCCCGAACGCGGCCTGATTGGCGACGACGAGCACGGCTGGGGCGACGACGGTGTGTTCAATTTCGAGGGCGGCTGTTATGCCAAGACCATCAAGTTGAGCGCCAAATACGAGCCGTTGATCTGGGGTGCCTGCCACCGCTTCGGCACCGTGCTGGAAAACGTGATCGTAGACCCCGTGACGCGCGTATGCAATTTCGACGATGACAGCCGCACCGAGAACACGCGCGCGGCTTACCCCATCGATTACATCCCCGGCCACGTGCCGGAGGAACGCGGCGGCCACCCGACGGATGTGTTCTTTCTGACGGCGGATGCGTTTGGGGTGATGCCGCCCATCTCGCGGCTTTCTCCCGAGCAAGCCATGTATTACTTCCTTTCTGGCTATACCTCCAAGCTGGCGGGCACAGAGCGCGGCATTGTCACGCCGGAAGCGACTTTCTCCACTTGCTTTGGTTCACCCTTCTTACCACTGCAACCAGGCGTCTATGCCAAACTGCTGGGCGAGAAGATCGCCAAACACAAGGCACGCGTGTGGTTGATCAACACCGGCTGGACGGGGGGTCCGTATGGGGTGGGGCATCGCTTCGAGTTGCCCTACACGCGGGCCATGGTACGGGCGGCGTTGACCGGTGCGTTAAGCACTGTGGCAATGAAAAAAGAGCCCTTCTTTGGGCTGGAGATCCCCACGTCCTGCGCGGATGTGCCGGCGGAGGTTCTGGATCCGCTGAGCACCTGGAAGGACAAAGCCGCTTATGAGCAACAGGCGCACGACCTGGCGGGACGTTTTGCCAAAAACTTCGAACAGTTTGTGGCCCAGGTGACGCCAGAGGTGGTGGCCGCAGGGCCGAAAGCGTGATACGTTAGAAACTATCAGAGCTGTCTACTTTGTAGACAGCTCTGATTTTTTATCATCTCAATGTTCATCCCCTGGATTATTGACCTGCTTAGCTCTTTTTCTCCGGCAAATATTCGATAAGCCGGTGTGCCATCTTGCTGACCGTCATTGAGTGTAGCCAGATGCGCCCGGGGCCTGTGAGCGTGGCCAGGAATAAGCCTTCTCCGCCCAGTAGAATGTTGGTCATGCCCCTGATCATCTGGATGTCGAATCCCACGGTGCTTTCGAACATGGCCACGTGGCCTGGCTCGACCTTCATCACCTCACCAGGTTTGAGGGAATATTCCACCGCATCACCGTCGAGCTCACCAAAAGCCACGCCTGGGCCGGTCAGCTTTTGCAGGATAAAGCCTTCGCCGCCGAACATGGCCGTCCCCAACTTGCGGGTGAAGAAGACGTCCAGCGCAACGCTTTTCTCGGCGCACAGGAAAGCATGTTTGTGCATGACAATGGACTGGCCAGCTTCCAGTTCGACCGGTATGATCTTGCCAGGGAAGTCCGTGGTGAACGCTGCCTGGCCCGGCTCACCCGAGGCAGTGTAGTCGATGATGAAAACAGTTGCCCCGGAGACCGCTCGCTTGAGCATGCCGCCCAGTCCGCCGCTGGAGGTAGTGTTCATGTTTACGGAGGTCGTCATCCAGGACATAGCACCGGCGTCTGAATAAACAACCTGGTTGGATTGTAGTTCTACAACGAGTGTTTGCTGGACCGTCCCCAGGATGTGGTACTTGATTCCACCCCTGGTCTGGCCGCTAACCTCCGACAAAGTAGGAAGATCGGGAATACTCATGATTGTTTTCCTTTATATGAATATGAAATCAGATTGAATTGCGTTCGCTTACAATGATTGTATACGAAAGGGTGGCATAAAATCAATAGGTAGCAAGATGTTAAAATCCAGAGTCTTCATGCAGAGATAAATATTGCACGTTGTTTTCATCAATATCGGGAGCAATGTGTCGCTTTTTAGCTGCCATTCTGACGTCGTTAATCAATTGCTCAAATTCTGGTTTGTTGATAAGATGAATCGAATAATTGTATCAACCCTTGATTATGGAGTTTGCCATGTCACACCGAAAGATGCTCATCTTTGTGTTGTTGATATTGCTTACCGCCTGCAACCTGCCGCAATTATTTAGTTCGACTGCGTCCAAGCCAACAGAAGGAATCGCGTCCTCGATCGGAACTGTTACTGCTGTGTCCAATGTTCCCGGTGTGGTAATCAATAATTTGAATGAGGGTGCACAAGTGCCAGCGCAGTCCCCATATGATGTACAGTTCAACGCAACTGGTGGTCCTTTCATTGAGGCCGATTTGTTTGTCGATGAGCAATTGGAAACTTCGCTGCCGCTATCCACTCAGAACGCACAAGTTTCAGGTTCATTGATTTGGCACTCGCCGTCCAGCGGTTCGCACACTCTGCGCGTGGAGGTGATGACAGCAGAAAAAAACACTTATAGTGTTGCTGTGCACGTGGTAGCGGGTTCGGCTTCAACCGTAAGTTCCCCCCCTCAGACGGGGAACGCAAATGAGATGCAAGTACGTTTCCTGAACCTGACAGATGGCGGCGCTGTTCAAGGAACCCTGGACGATAAAGGTAAACCCTTTGTTATGCTTCAGGTGGAAGTAACCGGTGGGGAGGCAATGGTTGTGACTTTTACCGCCAATGGTCTGCCCATCCGAGAAGAGGTTGACAATACACAAAACCTTACACCTCTGAATGGTGAAATCAAATGGTATCCGCTGGGAGGGGGCGGGGAGTATACACTGACTGCAACTGCCATGGACAACAATAAACAAACGGTATCGACCACCACGCACATCACCGTCGCCGGCGTGCCGATTTTTACAGCCACACCGCCGCCAATGGATCAGGCACATGCACGCCTTTATTTTGATCAACTGTATCAGCAGCTTTTTGGAATTTCAGTGCCGGCTGCTTCGATGCTGCGGGTCGATATGCCGCAATTCCCGAATTATTCCCGTTGGATCAGTGCAATCTATTTGGACGGGAAGTTTCATTACCTTGACCTGTATGACGACCTGCATGTTGAACAATCGGGTAATTCTGAATATGGCGACGCATCCAATAAACTTCCACTACAATACTTTGTTTACTGCAAACCGGCAGGTACTTACAAAGTGTTGGTGGCATTTGTAGATTATGGTAATTTAGGTGTTAAAAAAGAAGATGTGACGGCGTTGGTCCCCGGAGTTGTGAGCTGGCTCAATGGACTATATACCCATTTTGCGCAATCCCAGGGGTTCACATCCTCGCCAATGATCATTCAGGCAGATGCAGTTTACTTATCACCGCCGCCCAATCCGGGCAGCACGATCAATGCGACTCAAGTAAAAGCAAAGACCGGAGTGGATCCTGCACAATATAATTTTCTACTCGAGGTCGACTTGGATGCAGACAACACCACGGGCAAACAGCAGTTTGCTGGAATCTTGGACAACGGAGGCGGGGTGGCGCTGCAGGGCTGCGGAGCCATGAATGATAAGGTAAGTGTAAATATTTGGTCAGTGGCGCAGAAGGCTGTAGATGTGCGCGGCGTGTTGATCATGGACTTCAACCATGAGCTGAGTCATTTGTTCGGTATGATGGATAACTACGCATACTCGAAAACGACTTACACCGATGGCACGCCGGTGGATGACTGGATCCCCTACGTCCTGTTTGGTTGGACGGATACCGACGGTGATGGGGTTCCAGAGGTGCTTGATTCGACACCGTATGGGACCGCGCATCATTGACCTTTGGTTTATCCCGCATCCTCGGGTTGCGCATAGCCGTTATTGACTAAATGGCTTAAGATCGTTTCGATCGCCAGGCGAATGGCTTTCAAGTCGGTCTCCAGGCTCATGGAAGGGCAAGGCGTATCCATATTGGCAGCCTGTTCGGGCAATGCCGGCAGATGGATGAACCCACCGGGTGTTTTAGTATTTCGAGTAGCCAGGGCATGCATCAGAGTATAGAAGATCTGATTGCACAAATAGCTGCCGGCAGTGAGTGAGAGCTCGGCGGGTAGTTCTGCTGCCAGTAATGCGTTCAATAGAGCACGCACCGGCAGGGTGGAAAAGTAGGCCGCAGGGCCATCGGCTGTGATGGGCTGGTCGGTGATTATCACACCGGCATTGTCCGGGATGCGGAAATCCATCAGGTTGACCGCCACACGCTCGATGGAGATAGCCGGACGGCGGGCGGCTTCGCCCAGGCAGAGTACTGCGGCGGGATGGACTTCTTCCAACGCTTTGAGCAATGCAACCGGGCCGCTCTGGCGGTCGACAGGCAGGATGATGCCCACAATCTTCAGCCCGGCGATGGTTTGGCCGTTCAGGGCGTGCACTGCTTGTTCTGAAGGATTGACCCCCGCCCGGCGGGGGTTGACGGTGCTGCTGCCGAACGGTTCGAAGCCGGTGAGCAGGAAGGGTTTTGGTGATGGCATGTTACCTCAAGGGCCCAAAGCTTCGGCGAAATGCTTACGGTTCACTGATTTTAGGTTGTGTGGCAGCGTTGTACTGTTCTGCCATGGCCACACGCCGGTTCAACGGAGGATGGTCGTAGAATAGGAACACCACCCAGGCTTCCGGATCGATCTCGGAAAGGTTTTGGTTCGCCAGGCGAATGAACGCCGAGGCAAAGGCCTGGTTCTTTCCTGTTGATTCGAGGGAATACTGGTCGGCCAGTTGCTCGCGCCAGCGGGAGAAGGCATTCTCCAACGGCATGGTCACCAAACTGAATGTTCCCAGGACCAGCACCAGCGCCGGCAGGGCAGCTGGGTCACCGGGACCGGAGAAACCGAAGGTGGCAACGGCCCAATTCAATGCCAGGGAAGCCAGGAACAGCCCGAGCAGCGTGACCAGGGTTCCGAAAGCCATCAACAGCGGGATATCCTTGTGGACTTGGTGGCCCAATTCGTGCGCCAGCACGGCCTCGATCTCGTCATCCGTGAATTCGTTGATCAGCGTGTCGCCCAGGATGATGCGACGGGTGTTGCCGATGCCGGTCAAGGCCGCGTTGGCCGACTTGGTGCGCCGGCTCATGTCAAATTTGTAGACGCCCTGCACCTTGGCGTGGGCATTCTCAGCCAATTTCATCAAGCGCGCTGCCAATGCGGCATGTTCTTCTCCCAGGGGGACGAATTTGTTGAAAAGCGGCATGATCACGATGGGGGCCAGGTTGGCCAGCAGGACGGAGAATATCAGCATCCCACCCGCCGCCCACAACCACCAAGCCGCTCCGGTGGTGCGCAAGGCCCAATAGAGCAGCTCGATCATGATCAGACCCAGGGGGATCGATATCAGCAGACCTTTCAGTTGGTCCACCACCCAATCTTTGAAAGATTGAGTGGATTGCCCGAAGTGGTGCGGCAGGACGAAACCCTCGTAATAGCTCAAAGGTAAGTCAATGAGGAAGTAAATTCCCCCGATGACGGCGACGACAAGCGGGACGAGCAGCCACACATTGGTCGTAACTTGAGAAAGCCACTGTCGCAAGGCAATCGAGCCGCTGGTGAGGAGCCAAGCAAGCGCATAAACTAGGCCGAGGAGGGTATCGACGACCCACAGCCGGCGCTTGATGCGGCTGTAGCGCTTGGCCAGTATTTGGCGTTCGGCATCCAGTTGTGCAGTCATGCGAGAAATTATAGCATGGCGCGGCAGCTAACCCAGGTTGGTCATTCGAGAGAAGTGGAGGCAATTAACGAACGAGAGCATAGTAGCGTTGTGCTCTCGCAATCACTATCGATTAACTCTATTCGTATCGCAGTGCGTTGACGATCTCCATGCGGGAGGCGCGCCGGGCGGGTGCGTCGGCGGCGAGGATGCCGAACAGCAGCCCCACTGCCAGCGTGATGAAGATGCCTTCGGCCGGGAAGTAATACTGCATCACAAACCCCGCCACATTCATGCCGGCCACGATCCAGTAACCCATGACGATGCCCACCAGGATCCCCAGGCTCGTGCCCAGCAGAGCTAGTAGTAAGCTTTCGGCCAGTACCATGCGGCTGACCTGTTTGCGGGTGCTGCCCACGGCGCGCAGCATGCCGAACTCACGCGTGCGCTCCATCACATTGATGGCCAGGGTGTTGACCATGGCGACCAGCGCCGGTGCAATCAGCGCAAATTCCAGGATGTAGAGCACCATCATGGCTTCATTGAAGGCTTTCTCCTGCGATTGCTTGAAGGATTGCGAATCCAGCAGTGTAAAGGACGAATAATCTTTGGTGATACCCTTCAGTGTCTGGTAAGCTGCTGTACGGTCGGCGCCGGATTGGATATCCACCAGGAAGAGCATGTCCGAAGTGGCGTTGAAATCCTGGGCCAGGTTGGCTTGTGAAATGTAAGCTGTCGCCAGTTTGGCATTCAAGTAATCGAGAGCTACCCCCACTACCTGATAGCTCTGGTTACCGTTGACTGTACTCAGTGTGAGCCGGTCGCCAACCTTGACCTGGTTTTGGGCAGCGAAGATGCCGTTGACGATCAGGGCCCGGCCGCCGGCCAGTGCCGCATAGGCCTGAGTTTCGTCGCCGGAGCTGAACGTCAAGCCAGAAATCTTGGGATAAGTGGCTGGGTCGATGCCCACCACTTGCAGCGAAGCACCGTTAGCATGGCTGGCTGCCACACGCAGCGTGGTCACTGCCGATACTTGCGGCAGTTGGGAAATGCGTTGGGCCAGGTCGGGCGCGGCGCCCACACTGCCGCCTGATAGCAACAAGGTGGACGGCATGATCAGGAAATCGGAGTTCATGCTCTTGTCTATGTAGCTGAAAAAGCCGCCGTACACGCTGGTGATCAAACCGATCATGGCGATGATGATTGCCAGGCTGATCATCACCGAGGATGCTGTGATGGCTGCCCGGCCCGGCTGACGGGTCAGGTTGCCGCTGGCGATCAACTCCTCACGCGGGAACAAAAGCCTCAATATCCAGCCGAAGACGATAGCCACAGGCTTGACCAGTGCCGACGCGGCCAGGATGAGTCCGGCGACGAAGATCATGGCGCCCAAAGAGATGGTTGCGAAGGTATGGAAGAAGATCAGTAACAAAATGGCCAGGACGACCAATGCCAGACCGATCAGTGTGCGCAGACGGGCGGCCTTTTCGTAGACGATCTTGGCCTCAGGGTGCAGCGCTTCCATGGGCGTTATCTTGGCTGCTGCCAGGGCAGGGAACAGCGCACTGAATAGCGAAATTCCGATGCCCAGAATGGTTACTATCAGCGTGATTTGCAGTGTGGGTTGGGCACCGGGCAGGTTCATGCGCAAGAGCTGGTTAGTGACGTTTTGGACGGCTGCCAGCACCAGGTTCGCCAAACCCAACCCGGCGATCAACCCCAGGGCAGTGCCGGCCACACCCTGGATGAGACCTTCGATTACGAAGATGCCGATCACCGTGTGGCGTGAGGCGCCCAAGGCGCGCAGCAGCCCCAGGTCATGGCGGCGCTCGGCGATCAGGGTGCGGAAAGTGTTGTAAATGATGAACCCGCCCATGATCATTGCCAGGACGCCGAGGAATGCAAAGATACTTTGCCCGAGCTGCAGGGTAGCCATGATGGTACCGCCGGCCTGCAGCGTGCCGAGCATGAAATTGCTACCGACGGCCTGGCGTACAGCATTCTCGATGGCTGTGCGATCCACACCGGCGGCAAACAATGCCTCGACTATATTGATCTGGTTGGGTTGGTTGAACAACATCTGTGCAGCCGGGAGGGTAATGACGGCTTCATCTGCCGCGCCCGGTACCGTGGTGAGAATGCCAGTTACTTTGAAGGTATTACTTCCGGCCGAGGAGGGGAGTACAAAGGGATCACCGACTTTCAGATTCATCTTTTTGGCAATGGTATCGGTAATCACCATGCCGTCATCGTGCCCAGTGGTCAGGAAAGCGCCGGAACTCAGTGGATAGGGATGCACGGTTTGGGCAGTGGCAGGATCCACGCCGGTGATGGTGAGGGTGTTGACTCCATCAAGGGAATTATCGGAACCACCTAGCGTGATGGGCAGGATAACGTTGCGCTGGAGGGCGCCGGTCGCCTGGGCAATGCCCTGGATGCCCTGCACGGTATCCAAAACAGCCGGGCTGAAGGGGTTCCCATCCACCTGATTGACGCTGAGGTCCACCAGGTTGGCTGCCGCCATGGTGCTTTGCTGGAAGGCTTGCTGCATGGGCTGCAGGATGCTTCCCATACCGAACATGATCATCACCCCCAGGATGACGGCCAACGTGGTCAGGAATGTGCGCAACTTGCGGCTGGTGAGATAACGCCATGCCAGACGAAACTCGAGATTCATAGCGCCTCGGCTTTCGCCTTGACCAGCTTGGCGTCTTCGGTTGCGGAACCGTTGAGCTGAGCCTCTTCCATAACCTTGCCATCTTTGAGGAAGATGATGCGGTCAGCATAGGCGGCGATGCGCGGGTCGTGCGTGACCATAAAGACGGAGCGTCCCCATTCATCCGCGACTTTGCGCAGCAGCCCGGCAATCTCGTCGGAAGAACGCGAGTCCAGGTTGCCCGTAGGTTCATCGGCCAGGATCAGGGAAGGCTCGCTGGCGAGGGCACGCGCAATGGCCACGCGCTGCTGCTGCCCGCCGGAAAGTTGATCGGGGCGATAGTCCAGCCGGTCGCCCAGTCCTACTTTTTCGAGCCATTCAGTGGCCTGGTCGCGAGCCGCTGCCGATTTGACGCCATCCAGGATGAGCGGCAAGGCAGCGTTCTCGACAGCCGTGAGCATGGGCAGCAGGTTGAAGAACTGGAAGATGAAGCCGATCTTGCGGCGGCGCAGTTCAGTAAGTCGATCATCCTTCATGGCGTAGATGTCCTGGCTTTCCAAAAAGACTTGGCCTTCCGTGGGCCGGTCTAGCCCGCCGATCAGGTGCAACAGCGTCGATTTGCCGCAGCCGCTGGGACCCATGACGGTGACAAATTCGCCGCTGTTGATTGAAACGGACACATGATCCAAAGCATTCACCGCGGTTGTGCCGCTACCGTAAGTTTTAGTCAAGGCTTCTGTTTTAACAATATTCATGAACTGTACTCCTCTAAGACGCTTTATCTTTTGGTGGACGGCCGCGCGGTCGTAGTTCGGGTTCGGGCAGCGACTGGTGCAGCACGTCGTCCAGCCGCGTATCGATCATTTCCAACCAGCGCAGGTCGGCCTCCAGGTACATGATGGTTTTATCCATTAACAAGATGTGAGCCAGGTCAGTCTTCGTGTTCGCTTGCTGGCGTTGGGCGGTGATGCGGTGCAGCTCTTTGTAGAGCATCTCGCGTTGTACGTGCAGCACCTTGCGCGTGTCGATGTCGGAGCGCTCCAACCCCAGCATGAGCTTGAGGAAGAATTCGTCGCGTTGATATTCGCTGGGTACGCCGGTTTGCAGCCATTTGTCCAGCTCAGCCTGCCCTGCCATGGTGATGGCGTAGATGTGCTTGTCAGGATCGCCGTCTTTCTCTATGCTTTCTTCTGTTACCAGACCGCTTTTTTCCAGCCGCGACAGGGTGGTGTATACCTGTGGGGCCTTCAAATCCCAGTTGTCCTTACCGCCGACCAGGGCGGTCAGGGCGGTGTAGAGTTCATAACCGTAGCGGGGACGTTGGGCAATGAGACCGAGCAAAGCGTGGCGGACAGGCATGGGTGACCTTATGAGATGGGCGCCAGGCTGGCCGGCAGGGGTTGGGCGGTCACCCAGGCTCTGACCATGTTGCAATAGAGGTCCGGGTTTTGCAGGTTCATCAAATGATGCACTCCGGGGACCACCACGCCGCGTGTATTGGGGATCAGGCGAACCATTTTGTGGGCGGCGTCTTTGGCGGTCGGCGTTTCCTGCTCACCGACGACGGTTAGCAACGGTCGAGTATTCTGCAGGGGCAGTTCCATATCCATGAGTGCCTGGATCGTTGTGCGTGAAAATTCCTTGGTGCCGGTCTTCACCAGATCAGGGAAGATCAGGTCGTGGTACTGCTCCGGAACGTGGAGTTGGCGCATGGTTGCTTCGGCCATCCGTTCCGGGGTATAGAAGCGATAGATCCACAACAGGCTAATGGATAAATTGCCCAGCCAGCGTGCCAATTTGGCCGCTGCTCCCTGGACGAGAGCCCGGTCGACTACGTCAGGGCAGGTGCGCAGCATGGTGAGGATGACTGCGCCGCCCAGGGAATTCCCGACTAGGTGAGCTTTGCCTCCGGGGATGGTGGTGCGGATGATCTCGGCCACGCGGCTGGCAGAATCTTCCAGCGTGAAGGGGCGCACAGCGAAACTTTCCCCTTGCTCCGGCAGGTCAGGCGCAATGAGGTAGAAGTCATTCAACCGCTCGAACTGGGGCTGCCACATGCGGCTGCTGATGCCGCCGCCATGCAAAAGAACGATGGCGGGATTGTCTTTGGAGCCTGTCTGGCGAAAGTACAACATAACGCCTCCTTAGAAAAATAATAGACAAGTTAATAATTATTAATAATATAAAACAAGTTAATATATTTGTCAAGAGTACCCAGGCCGAATGGCAGGGAATACAGCCTCGCGAAAGGGTACGAATAGTTTTTTCCGCTATAATCTTGTTCAAGTCAACAATGAAAGAAATTTACCCATGATCCTCACCGTGACCCCTAATTCGGCAATCGACCACGTGCTCTTTGTAGATGAATTGATCCTGGGCGGGACCATGTACACTCGTAAAACGGTGACCAGCGTCGGCGGGAAGGGACTGGACGCTTCGGTGGTCTTGAGCACCTTGGGCGCCGAACAGTTGGCTTTGGGTTTCACGGCCGGCGAGAGCGGCCGGCAGTTGGAAACGTTGCTGGATGGCTATGGTATTCCCCATGAGTTGATCCATGCGGCCGGGGAGACGCGCATTGCCCACGTAGTGGTGGAACTCGATCAGCATCGCCACAGCCACATCACCACCCAGGGATATGCACTGACACCTGGAGATCTGGAAAGCTTCTGGCAGCAATTTCATTCGAAGTTGAGCAGCGCAAGTTACGTGGTTACCGGTGGGTCGCTGCCGCAGGGATGTCCACTGGATTTCTATGCCCGGCTGGTGCGGGAAACGAGTGCGGCGGGAGCAAGGACACTGGTGGATACCAGCGGTGAACCGGCGCGTCGAGTAGCCGAGTCTCGACCGGCTGTGCTGAAGATGAATAAGCGTGAATTTGCGGAAACATTTGACCGTCAAGCGAGCGATCTGGAAAACTTGAAAAATTCAACGCAAGAAGTACGGCAGCAGCTCAACCTGCCGGCATTGGTGGTGACCTGTGGCGCGGAAGGCATTCTGGCGGCCACGGAACATGGCGCGTGGCTGGCGAAAAGCCCTCCTCAGATCGAAGTGAACTCGGCCGGGGCGGGGGATGGTGTCTCGGCTGCCCTGGCCTGGCAGTTCACGCTGGGAGCCACGTGGGAAGAGGCGTTGCCTTGGGCGGCAGCGACTGGTGCGGCCGTGGTCCTGACGGACGGCACCGCCGATTGCCGCATGGAGGATATCCAGCGCATCCATCCTGCGGTGCAGCTTCAACGATACAATTAAACCGCGGCGGTTTTCACTCCGGCAATCCGGCATGGTCTTCGACGCCTTTGGTACTTACTGGCTCTACGCCAATACTGGGTGGATACCTGCTGGCTTGGTTAGTGCCGGGGCGGTGCAACAAACGACATAGGGTTTGTGAGGTTTGTCCATTCCGCGATGATAAAAAAACGGGCAGGAGCCATCCTGCCCGTTTACTCAATTTTCAGAAGTATACCGCCTCTTCTACGGTTTCCAGGTGCTGACCCGGTTGCCTCCCGCACTCTTGCTTTCGTTCAATGCTTTGGCAGCGCGGCCCAGCAGTGCATCCAGGCTGGGCATGCTGTCGTCGACCTCGGCTGCGCCCAGGCTGGTCGTTACCCATAAGGCCCCAGCATCGGTTGAGAGCGAGGTCTCGGACAAATGCTTGCGCAACCGTTCGGCTGCTTTCAGTGCATCTTCGATAGACACCTCCGGCAATAGCGCAACGAACTCGTCGCCGGCGTAGCGGCTGAGAATATCCACCTTGCGGAAAGTCTGTTTGAACAATGTGGCAATCTGCTGCATGGCTTGGTCGCTGGAGTTGTGTCCGTATTGGTCGTTGATGTTCTTGAAACTATCCACGTCCATCAGGATGAGTGACATATGGTGGTTGTAGCGGTAGGCGCGTTCCAACTCGGCTTGCGCCAGGGTGATGAAATGTCGCCGGTTGAACAGACCGGTGAGAAAATCCTGCGTGGATAGCAGGTTCACTTCTTCGTAGAGTTGGTCACGCTCGCGCTCGATCCGTTTACGGTCGGTAATATCGCTGATGAGCACCAGCAATCGCCCGAAGGCGTTTTCTTTCTCCAGCGCCGACCAATGTACCTGGACGTCGACGTGTTGGTTCTGGAGTGTATAGTTAACGCCTTCTGCCTCGAAATCGAGGCGGTTTTCCCACAACGCTACCAATTCTTTTTGGAACAAGACTGCGGCGTCATCGTGGATGATGGCGCCTAGGCTGGACATGGCCTCTTCGCGGGTGGCGGCGCCGCACAATTTAATGGCTGCCTGGTTGATCCCCAACACCTTGACACGCTGAATGCATTCTTCGACAAAATGGAGGTGAGACTCCAGATAGCCGGCAAAATCGACCACGCCCTGGCCGCGCAGACGGTCGATGGTTTCTTTCACATCGTTGAGATCCTCTTCCCAAATAGCGATGGGCAGATCCTCGAACAAGCTGTGGTAATGGCGCTCGCTTTCGTTACGGGCTTGCGAAAGTTGTTCCAGGTCGGTGAGGTCACGCAACATTACGGCTATGCCCTGCGGCCGGCCGTGGCGGTCGTCGATGACCAGCGCCGTGCGCATCACCTGGCGTGTGACGCCGATGCGGGTGCGCAACGTGCGCTCATCCACTTCCAACTTGCCGTTCTCCAGAGTGTGCTGCAAATCGACGGCGGTGAAAGTGGCTTCATCTGCCAATAAGGTGGGCAAGTTCCGACCGGCCAGCTCGGCGGTTGCATAGCCGGTCAGGTTAGCAAATGCCGGGTTAACTTCTAGGATTGTACCGTCAAGGTTGCACACCACCAGCGAATCCGAGATGGTAGCAACAACATCCGCGCGTGTCAATACGTTCTCGAGATCCAACTGTTCTCCGGAGTTCACGCCCAGAATGATGAGTGCGTCGCCCACTAACAGCCATGCCGGGATTACCTCCGGCCAGTCTGCTATGACCATCTTTGGGAAAACGCTGAATAGCATCACCAGGATGATGGGAATGACGACGCCGAAGAAGATCAAGCCCTGGCGGCGCTGCTCACGCGGGATCGTTGCGCCGCTCATGTGGCGAGCAGCCAGGTAGACGGCCATCACTACCACGATAATAATAAATGCGTCAGTTGCCAGTGCCAAGGGCAGTGTGGAGGTCAGATTGAGTGTCCAAATACCCAACCGGCTGAGTAGGGGTTGACCCCAAATGTCGAAAAAGACATCGAGACCCACGAAGACCACCGTTACCCCCAGCAGTGTTCCCAACACCCAACGTGAACGCCCGCCCTGGTTATGTCGTGACCAGGTCCATGCAAAAGCGAAATAAGTTGCCGGCAAGAACAACAGGGCAGCAATTTGAAGATGAGCCCCTAATTCGGCGGTCTGCAAACCCTGTGCCTGGTTGAAAAGGAACGCCAGGAAAGCGAAAATGGCCACGTTCAGACAGCGTAAAGCTGCCAGACGGTGAACGGCGCAGTCGGGGCGCTCGAAGTAAACATAACTGGCCAGTCCGATCTCGACGACGGCCACTAAAAATGTCGACAATTGGATGAAGGTGCTCATAACCTGTCCATCCCGTCCCCCGGATTGATTTGTTGATATTATCTTAGCACATTTTGGCGATTGCAGATGGCGTTTGCAGGGTGAATATTAAGTGGGATGAGCTCACCAACTCTTGGGGCAGTTCTAATGTGCGAATCAAGGCATTCGATGGGTCTCATTAGGTCATACTTGCGCTATACTGAGATGTTAGGGAGTGAACTTATGGAAGCCAAGAGCCGGTTTGTTTCAATCGATGCGTTTCGTGGGTTCGCCATTGTGGGCATGGTGCTTGTCAACTACCTGGCTGGGGTGGCCTGGATTCCGGCGATCGTGAAACATGCCCCGGATATCGGATTGACCCTGGCGGACCTGGTGGCGCCCTTCTTTATCTTTGCCATCGGTCTGACCTATGGGCTATCGGCACGTAAGCGCATTGCCCGTGACGGCTGGAACGGAGCAGTCGGCTACTTCGTCCGCCGCTGGTTGGCGATCATCGGCATCGGTGCACTCATCACTGCCGGCGAAACTTGGTTTGGACAGAACACGACCGGCGTGGATTGGGGCGTGCTGCAGTCCATTGGGGTGGCCGGTTTGATCACCCTGGCAGTCATCCGCTTGAGGAGCTGGCAGCGGGCTGCCATTGGACTGGCCGTGTTGGCTATTTACCAAGTGTTACTGGATAATTTCTGGCTGAGTTTCGCCCTGCACTCACCCCATGGTGGACTGCCCGGCGCCGTCGATTGGGCAGGGATGATGATTCTGGCCACCGTGTTGGCCGATTTGTTCCACGACGCGGACCGGGGGCGCCGCTGGTTCCCATGGGTCAGCCTAGTAATATTGGCCGCGAGTGCCGCCCTGGCGTTGGCCATCCCAGTGAGCAAGAACCGCGTCTCTTCCACCTATGTGCTGATCACTTTGGCGATCAGTGCGTTGTTGTTCTGGCTTTTCCATCTGGTGATGGACCGCGGGGGCGTACGGCTGAAACTACTGGAGGCGTGGGGAAAGAATCCCATCGTGCTGTATGCGCTGCACCTCGTCCTGTTGGGTCCCTACGTTTTGCCCGACGTGGCCGGATGGTACGCGCAGGCACCAGGATGGTTGGTGGCATTGCAGGCACTGGCATTGTGCGCTGAGCTCAGCGCCATTGCCCTGTGGTTCGAGAAAAAAGGGTGGATCATCTCAATATGAGGCGATATATCTCATGTGGGGCAGCCTTCTCCAGAAAAAATGGTCATAGAATAAGATACTGATCTCAAAAACAGGTTGGGTATTTCCTGAATTGCTTTGGCGTTTCTGATGAAAAAAATTAACTTTAAACCATTCACGCTCCCCATTGTGCTTCTTTTTCTTTCCATCATTGCTTATGGTCTGTTGATACCCTGGATGGGGTTCTATTGGGATGACTGGCCTTTTGCCTGGATAACGCACACCTTCGGCTCAGGAGAATTCATTTCCGCTTTTCTTCCTTTCCGTCCTTTTTTGGGGCCAATTTTTATCCTCACCACCAGCCTGTTGAAAGAAAATCCTCTCGCTTGGCAGATTTTTGCATTCGTTTTGCGCTGCCTGACCGGCGTGGCCGTTTGGTGGTCATTCGGCAATGTGTGGCCCAGCCATAAAAAAGAAGTGGCACTGTTGTCGCTGTGCTTTGTGGTTTTCCCCGGCTACCTCTCTCAATGGGTGGCTTTCACCCACAGCAACCAGGAACTGATCTCCCTGTTGATGTATTTGCTGTCCTTTGGCGTGATGGCGCTGGCGGTGCGCAGGCCAAAGCAGCGCTTGCTGTTCTTGCTCCTCTCGTTCGTCTTGATGTTTCTGGGGCTTTTCACGACCGAATATTTCTTTGGCCTGGAGCTGCTGCGCCCGGTGATCTTGTGGTTCATGTTGGAAGAACAGCAGCCGCTGAAACGACAGCGCTTGATCCAAACGCTTCAGCGCTGGACGCCTTTCCTGGTGATCTGGCTGCTGGATGGGCTGTTCCTGTATTTTTACCAAAGGTCATCCGTGTATGATTCCTATACTGTCCAAGCCTTCGGCGTCTTTCAACAACCGGCGAATCAGTTGTTGACTCAAGCGGTTCAAGACGTCATCGCGGCTATCGGGACCGCTGGCTTTGCAGCTTGGACACAACCTTTTCAATTGCTGACCAGGCCTCTGGACATCACCACGGATCTGCTGACCCTTGGTCTGATCATCGTCAGTTTCATCCTGATTACTTTCTATCTCTGGCGGTTGGATGTGCCCCAACAGGACGCGAATAAACGAGATACTCCTTGGTCTATTCAAGCCATCCTCCTCGGCGTCATTGGGATACTGATGGGCCGATTACCATCCTGGATGGCGGGACTGCCTATCGGACTGGACTTTAGCTGGGACCGTTTCATGCTCTCCATGATGCTAGGCGCTAGTTTCTTCCTGGTCGGCCTGGTGGATTATTTGCTCAAGGATGACCACCGCAAAATAGCGGTGATCAGCTTGTTCGTGGCGCTGGCGGTAGGCCAGCAGTTTGTGACGGCGAACACCTTCCGGCGGGATTGGGCGAACCAGCAGCAGTTCTTCTGGCAGCTTTCCTGGCGTATACCTTCTTTAGCGCCCAATACTATGCTGACCACATCCGAGCTGTCCTTTGTTTACGAAACCGATTTTTCGCTGACGGCACCCCTCAATTGGATCTACTCATCAACCTCTACCCCACATGACTTGCAATACATGCTGGTCTATACCAAAGCCCGCCTGGGTAGCCCGCTGCTGCCTTCGCTGGTGGCAGGCCAATCTACCCAAATGACTTACCGTACGGCAGAATTTACAGGTTCGACGTCGGATATGGTGGTGTTTTATTACACTACGCCTGGCTGCATACAGATCCTCGACCCGGTCTACTCGAATGCCGAGACGGTGCCGGGGCAGACCTATATGCTCACAGATGCCATTCCGCTCTCCAATCTCTCCCGCATCCAGACGGATTCGACCCCAGCAACTTTGCCGGCTTCATTGTTCGGCGCTGAACCCACTCATACCTGGTGTTATTATTTCGAGAAGGCTGACCTGGCCCGCCAGATAGGTGACTGGAATAAAGTAGCCGAGTTGGGTGAAGAAGCTGCGACGCAGGGCTATACCGCCATCACGCCGGTGGAGTGGCTGCCCTTTATCGAGGCCGATGCTCACACCGGAAATATGGATGATGCCGACAAGTTGACCCAACTGACTTACCAGGGGGATGCCCAACTTGGCCCGGCTTTATGTACACTTTGGGCTCGGGTGAATGTTGATCCAACCATCCCCGCGGCCACGAAGGCACGTATCCCGGATATTACTTCCGGATTGAAATGTTCCCCGTCTTCGTGAAGTTGACTTTTTACAGTAAGTTGTGAAGTTGCGTTGGACACTATTCGATATCGCGTGACATCAGCACCAACTCGGGGCGCCTGTGCCAGCCGATGGCTTCCCAGAATGCCCGACCGCTGACATTATCGCCGTAGACGAAGATGTGGCATTTATTGATGCCGGTTGCTTTCAACGTTTCCAGGCAGGCGCTCACCAGACGCTGGCCGATCCCCTGACGGCGGCAGTTTGGATCGACGGCCAGGTGATGCAAGTAACCACGCCGGCCATCGTGGCCGCACAGCACGGCGCCGACCAACTTGCTGCCATCCCGCGCGACGAAACTCATGCCTGGGTTGCGATCCAAATAGCGGCCAATGGCTTCGCGGCTATCGGCGGCACTTAGCCCGATGCCTGGCAGGGTTTTCCATAGCGCATATACCGCATCGTAGTCAATGGGGGTCATGGGGGTGATCGTGATTTCGGGGTTATCTTTCATTTTTTCTCCATCGATTGTGCTTGTTGCCTGGTAAGCAGGTGGTTACTTGCTTTGCGGATGGGGTTGAATGGCCTCAGTAATATTTTAGCCTAGATGACCTTGGTACGTGAATATTGTGAAGTTCAAGGTTGATTTTCAAGTGAGTACTTGACGTGCTCAAAATGAAATGCTATAATAAGCATGAAAATATTTGCATGCAAATAATTGCATCATGAAAAATACTTCAACTGCTCCAACCAATCACACCAAAAAAGCCAGATGGGAAGAGGAAGAGAAGACCGAGCTGCTGGTTGAAATTGCGCGCGCTTACTATGAGCAGGGCCACGACCAGGGGAAAATTGCCCAAAGCCTGGGTTTGTCGCGCTCACAAGTGTCTCGCTACCTGGCGCAAGCCAAAGAGCTCAATATTGTCCAGGTGCGCGTCGTTTATCCTAATGAACGAATGAAAAAAGTCGAAGATGCGCTGAAGGCACGGTTCGGCTTCCTGAAGGAAGCCATCGTAGTGCCGGTGTTTAATCTACAGCCCGAACCGCTGCGAAAAACGATCGCGCGCGCCTGTGCTCATTATCTGGAAGAAGCCATCCGGCCTGGCTTGCGCATCTGCGTGGGTTCTGGCAGGACGCTGTGCGAGGTCTTCGACTGGGTACGTCCGAGGAAGGTATCCAACATCACCATCGTCCAGGCAATGGGAAATGTGGGACATGAAGCCATGGATATTGATTTCAACCAACTCGCCCGGGCTGCAGCCGATGCCTTTGGCGGAGACGTTTTCTTCTTGAATGCGCCTGCCATCCTGGGCTCTGGATCGGTCACCGAGTTGATCAATGCCAATCCCTCCATCAACGAAGCACTGAAGATGGCCGGTGAGGCTGATCTGTACCTCTTTGGTGTGGGTTCATTGTCCAGCGACCTGATCTTTACCCGTGGGGGGCTTTTCAGCCACCGGGATCTGGAACAATTGAGCCAGCGCGGCAGCGTTGGCGATGTGTGTGCCCGTTTCTTTGATATCAATGGTGTTGAAATGCCAAGTGCGTTCGCGGATCGCACGGTAGGTATTTCATTGGAGGCTCTGCGTTCTGACGCATTGACCATTGGCGTTGCCGGTGGCGCCGATAAAGTGTTGCCTTTGATCGGAGCCCTGCACGGGAACCTCATTAAGGTTTTGATCACAGATGAGCAAACTGCCAATGCAATTCTGGACTATGAAAATGAAATGAGATGAAGCTCTCGAAAGGAGGTGGCTTGTAGAGTTTACTGTCGGCGCTTTTTACTTCTGATTAATCTCAATCTGGAGGAGAAACAATGAAAAAGCTTACGATGTTTGTTGTTTTGATGATGGTGCTGGCGGCCTGTGCTCCGGCTGTGACCGCAACTGTTGCGCCTACCGAGGCGCCCACAACGGCACCTACTGCCGCACCAACCACCCCGGCAACTCCCAAGCTGCCCACGCTGCTCACCGATAAGACCGGAACTGCCGCGGATCTCGTTCCCACCGACGCTGAAATTGCAACAGCTGTATCGGCGATCGGGAGCGGCGAGATCGGCATCATCCCGTGCACAATGGGATCCGAATACCACTCCACTGTTGCCAATTCGGCACTGGCGCGCGCAAAAGATTTGGGCATCAAAGCCGAAGTTTTTGATCCTCAGGCACAAGCTGCACAAGAGATCCCGGCCATCGAGAATTTCGTTTCGGCTGGTGCAAAGGTCATCGTTATCTGTGTTGTTGACCCCTCGGTAGTCAAATCGGCGCTTCAGGCTGCTGCTGCCGCTGGTGTGTTCATCGTCCAGACTTCAGGCACAGATTCGGCCATCAATGGTATCGGCATTAGTGTCAACGATGCCGATCTGGGCTGCGCCAACGGCGAGCTGGCTGGCCAGGCGATCAACACCATTTTGGGTGGTAAGGCAACTGTTGCCATCCTGGATTATCCGGATTTGCCGAATGTTGTCATCCGGGCTGATAATATTGAAAAATGCTTGAAGCAGATAGCCCCTGATGCAGTGATCGTTGGACGGTTCAAGGGCGGTACGACTGACTTTGGTCAGACTTCCATGGAAAACGCCTTGCAGGCTTATCCCAAGATCGATGTTGTAGCCAGCATCAATGATGCCGGTGCTTATGGCGCGTTGACGGCGCTGCAGGCTGCCGGAAAAGACCCCAGCAAGACCATCATCGTCGGTATTGACGCTGAAACCAATGCCAAGAACCTGATCAAAGCGGGTGGCATGTATTATGGAACCATCGATTCTAACCCCTCTGAGACGGGTGTTATGGCGATCAATGCAGCGATCAAATTGTTGGCAGGCGCCACGGTACCCAGCACCATCAAGGTTGATGTTGTCAAAATTACGAAAGACACATTAAAGTAGTTAGTGGAAAAGTTTAGGGAGGAGCGGTTCAGCTCCTCCCTAAACCATTTGGAGACATTATGCCTGATCAATCGAAAGTCACTCGTCAAAAAGCCTTTGAAATCATTGGAGAGAATGGCTTTATATTAATCTTCATTATTTGGGTGGTAATTCTTTCTCTAACCACCAGTACATTTTTGAATCAACAAAATATCTTCACAGTGCTCCGCCAGGCCGCCATTGTCAGCATTGTTTCCATCGGTGAGATGTTGATTATGCTTTTAGGTGGAATGGATGTTTCACTGGGGGTGCTGCTAGGCTTTTCAGGCATTGTCGCAGCCAGCCTTATGGTTAACTACGGTGTGTCACCGTGGGTGGCTTGCTTAGCCAGTATGGCAGTGGGCACTGTCATTGGCCTGATCAACGGCTTTTTAGTGACCAAGGTTCGCATCAATTCCGTGATCGCCACATTGGGTATGATGAATGTCCTTGGCGGCATGGCTTTGGCTTACACCCAAGGGGCAACGATTGTTGGCCCGCAGTTGAATCAAATTGCTTTCGTTTCCAGGGGTTACATTGGCCCTGTCCCGGTGCCAGTGATTCTGATGTTTGTTTTTTACATTGCATTTTATTTCATTTTGAACAAGACCGTGTTTGGCGCACAGATCTATGCCATTGGAAATAATGAAAAAGCGGCCTGGTTAGCAGGCATTAAAGTCGACCGGATGAAAATGTTGGCATTCATGCTGGCCGGATTGCTGGCAGGCTTCAGTGGTTTCATGCAGGCTTCGCGGCAAGGCTCGGCTACCTCCAGCATGGGAAGTGACTTCCTGTTTCCCATATTGACCGCTGTGATCCTGGGCGGCATCAGTTTGAGCGGCGGGAAAGGCAGGATTCAAAATACCCTGATTGCCGCGGTCTTTCTGATGACCATTACCAACGGCATGGTGCTGTTGGGGATTTCGCTCTACATCCAGGGAATTATCTCCGGCCTGATCTTGATCTTTGCACTTTCCCTTGATCGTCTGCGCTATCGGCAGCGATGAGCCACGGCGAGCCTATGAACACGATTCTTTCGATCAACCATGTCAGCCGTTCTTTCCCCGGCGTCAAAGCCCTGGATGATGTGACGTTCAGCATTGAGCGCGGCACGATCCATGCTTTGGTGGGCGCCAACGGTGCGGGGAAATCCACGCTGATGAAAGTCCTGGCAGGGGCATTGGCTCCAGACGCAGGCGAGATGCATCTGAATGACGTGGTCTATTCACCATCAAATCCCAGCGAGGCGATTGCGGCCGGGGTTTCCACCATCTATCAAGAGCTCAACCTTTTATCCAAGCGCTCGGTTGTTGCTAATATCAACGTTGGCAAGGAACCCAGTCGTTTCGGCTTTCTGAACGAAAGCTTGGAAAGAGAAAAGGCGGAGAAGGTGTTAGCGCAATTGGAGGCCACGTATATTCCCCTCGACGCCACCGTGGGCGATCTCAAAGTAAGTGAGAAGCAGATCGTCGAGATCTCGAAGGCATTGATCACGGCTTGCAAGGTCCTGATCATGGATGAGCCGACTGCAGCGCTAAACGACGCGGAGACGAACGCCTTGTTCAAGATCATCAAAAGCCTCAAGGAGCAGGGAGTTACAATCATCTATGTGTCGCACCGCCTCAAGGAAATTTTCAGGCTGGCGGACGACGTGACCGTCTTGCGGGACGGCAAGCATGTCCATACGGCGCCCATTTCGCAGGTTACCCCTGAGTCTTTGATCAGCTATATGATCGGCCGGAAAGTGACAGATGCTTTTCCTGAAAAAAACAAAGCAATAGGCGATGACATTCTGAAGATCGAGCACCTGGTTTCGCCCAGGATTTTCGAGGATGTTACTTTCTCCGTCCATCGTGGGGAAGTGATCGGCGTTACCGGCCTGGCTGGTTCGGGCAAGGTCGAATTGGGGAAAGCGTTGATTGGGGATTGGCCCATTCAATCGGGACAGATCTATCTCAATGGCTCTCTTTTCAAGCCGGATCCGTCTAAAGCCAAAGCCGCCCGCTTTGGATATATGCCTGAAGACCGGAAGAAGGAAGGGGTGCTTGAGGAGCTTCCTGTGCAGAGGAACATTTCGCTTCCGTCCCTGGCAGATATTTCCCGATTTTTTGGCTCCATCCGGTTTAGAAAAGAACGAGAGATGGCGGAGTTTGAGGTCAAAGAACTTGATATCAAGACGACCTCGCTGGCGCAACTGGTACGCAACTTGAGCGGCGGCAACCAGCAAAAAGTGTCCCTGGCCAAATGGCTTGCAGCAGGCTCGGAAATCCTGCTTTTGGTCGAGCCTACCCAGGGGATCGACGTGGCGGTCAAGTTCGAAATTTACAAGTTGATTCACAAGCTGTCATCGGAAGGCAAAGCCGTCATCTTGATCTCGTCCGAGATTTCCGAAATCCTGGGGCTGGCGCATCGCGTGGTGGTGATGTTCAATGGTCAAATTCAAGCTATATTAGATGGTGACCAAACCAATGAGGAGGAGATCCTCCAATTTACTTTTGGGCAAAAAAAGGAGTAATTATATGGAAAAAAATGATCTAAGAAAAACAGGTTATCGGGTAAAAAAATGGGGTATTGACCCCGCCAATGAAGAAGCGTTGATCGAAAATACGGCCGAATACCCCATTATGTACCGCGCTTTGGGTACTGAACCTAAAACACAGCATCCCTATAACCTTTACAATGATATTCACATTGAAGGCAAGGCGGTCAGCGACACTTTAAAACAGAACGAGAAATTAATTCCCAAGATCGCCGATGAACTGGTGAAACGTGGCGTGAAACACATCGTCGGTGTCGGGTTGGGGACGTCGCAATTCGTAGCCCAGGTGGCGGCTTATGGTTATTGGAAGTTCACCAATATTCTCGCTGATCAGGAAGATGCGGTGGAGTTCCAGCTTTATTCCAAGCCCTATCCGTTCAAGGATACCGTCTTCATGGCATATTCGGGCAGCGGTTCCACGCCTGATTCCAATAAAGCGGCTGAAAAAGCCAAGGCGTTGGGCGCCTATGTTCTGGCATTCACATCCATCACCGGCAGCCCGATAAGTAAACTTTCGGATGCCAATATTGTTTGTGCTGGTGGGTATGATACGGGCGGTTCGGATACTTTCCATTACGCAACCCGCCTGGCAGCTTCTCTCATGCTTGCTTTGGAAATTGGCGAACGGGTCAACCCCAAAGCTTACGATTATGACGAGCTGAAGCAGCAACTCTTATCTATTGGCGATTGGTTCGACGAACATTTCGATGCTGTGGATGCTCGCTGTCATGACATTGCCAAACGGTTGAAGAACGCCCGCGCCATCATTACGGTTGGCAGCGGTCCCCAATTGGGCACGGCGGAAGAATTATCGCTTAAATTCGAGGAGATGTCGCACATCCCCACCCGCGCCATGTGCTGGGGCCGCCACATCCACGGTGCCTTGGGCCTGACGAACGAGCAAATCCATACTATCTTGGTGGCGCCGCACGGGAATTCTTATGAGCGCATGCTGGATGTTGCTAAAGTGACCCAAATATTAAAATCTCCCTGCATCGCCATCGTTCCGGAGAATGACGACCGTATCTCGAAAATGGTGGATGATGTGATTCGTGTGCCGGACCTGGAAGAGACCATCTTCTCCATCCCGGCCATTCTGCCTGGGCAACTGTTGCCCTACTATTGTGCCATCGAGCAGGGTAACATCAACCCTGATTGCCAGAGAAGCAATATCCCACGTTATGCACGGGTATGGAACTGGCTCTTCCCGCCCGGCACACATTAGATCGAGCGTCGTGATTCTATAGGGTTACGGATGAAAAACGATGTTGGCCTGATTGGTCCATTGAATGTCGATTTGCTGCTCCGGGGGCAGGCACCCACGCGATTGAACGAATTGACGCGCTGGTCCGGCCCCTCGGATGTTGCGCTTTGCGCTGCCGGATCGGCGGGATACATTGCCCAAGACCTGGTCAAGTTTGGGTTGAAGACCAGCTTGTTCTCGACGCTGGCCGACGACCTTTTTGGTGATGCCATCCTCAGGATCCTCAACGAGGCCGGCCTGAATTGCGAGCAAGTCAACCGGCAGCCGAACACACTTTCGGGGATTGGTATTTATATGCTGCTCTTTGGCAGCAAGAAACGCCCTTTGACGTATCGGATGCCAACCCATTTGCCCTGGCCCAAGCCGTTCAGCAAGGTGCAAAAAGAGTTCCTCTTGGAGGAGCATCGCCACATCCATTGCGCCGGGTATTTGCATTTCCCCGACATGTGGAGCAATGAGATAGCTGCTTTGTTCAAGGATGCTAAGGCGAAAGGGCTTTCCACCTCATTGGATCCCCAATTTGTTCTCTTTCCGGTATCCACACCGTGGATGGAACCGCTCAAAGAGATGCTTCAATACACGGATTATCTGTTCGTGGATGAGGACGAGGCACGCAAGATTACGCTTCAAAAGGATTTGAGGAGTGCGGCAACGGTTTTCCAATCTCTCGGTCCGGCATTGACGATCGTCAAGCGCGGCGAGTTCGGCTCGATGCTCATCACTTCCAAAGCGGTTCGTGAATTGCCGGCGGCTAGAGTGTCGTCAGAGGAGATCGTCGACTCGATCGGAGCGGGAGATGCCTTTGATACAGGCATGATCTTCAGCCTGCTGCAACGCTGGCCGGAAGAGCAGTGCCAAAAGTTTGCCACACTAGCCGCTGCTTCGACGTTGAAAGGCTGGGGCGGGACGGAAGCCTTGGCGACGGTAAAAGAATTAAAGGAAGCAAGCCAAGTCTACCAATTTGAATGAGCGTGTAGGGTGACACCCGGCAGGCTCGGTCTGAAAACAAGAAATGGGGGGCGGTTTCAAAGCCGCCCCGCATGTTGCTCCGATAGATTTGGTAGCTTTTCGATCATGCGCTCTTGATGGCCGGGATCGAGATGACGAAGCTGCTCCCTTTGCCTGCACCCTCGCTGCTGGCAGTGATGCAGCCGCCATTCAGATCCACGATGGCCTTGGCAATGGCCAGGCCCAACCCGGACTCGTTACCTTGACGAGATTCATCGGCGCGATAGAAACGTTCGAAGATGTGCGGTAGGGCATCCGGCTCGATCCCTTTGCCGTTGTCCTCTACTCTCAATATCACCTCTTCTGTATCCGAACTGGCCGAAAGCACGATCTTGCCGCCATCGGGCGTGTAACGCAGGGCGTTACTGACCAGGTTTTCGAGCACCTGGGCCATGCGGTCGGGGTCTGCCATTAAATTGGGCAAATTCTCATCCGCTTTAACTTCAAGGGAAATATTCTTGGCTTCTGCCAGGTGGCCGTACCAGGCGGCGATCCTTTCCAGCAGTGCCTGGGGGGCGACGGTTTGCCGGTTCTGGGTCAAATTGCCGGCATCTGCCTGTGACAGAGTATGCAAGTCGTCGACTAACCTTTGGAGGTGTTGTACTTCATCATAGATGGCGTCGAGGCGGGCTGGGGTGGGTTTGAGGATTCCATCCCGCAGCGATTCGATGTAGCCGCTAATGACAGTCAAGGGGCTGCGCAAGTCATGGGCAATATCCGCGGTCATCTGGCGGCGCAGGTCGTTTGCCTGGGAAATTTGGACACTCATTTGGTTGAAGGCGGTGGTCAACTTGCCGAGTTCGTCGCGAGAACGTACTGGGACTGCCTGCTTCAGCTTACCTTCAGCCATGGACTGGATGGCACTCGTCAGTTCGCGCAGCGGGCGGGTGAACGTGCGCGCCAGAAAAATCCCCAGCAGGAGTGCTGCAGCCGCTGAACCCAAGGCGCCCAGGAGGAGTGCCCGATTGATGCGGTCAAGGTAAGCTTGCTGACGGGCATCCAGTTCTGGTGCAGCTGCGTTAATCACCGTTCCAACCGCCACGTTATTTACTTTGATTTGAATCCCGCCGGAAAGGTCGGATGTTGTAACAACATCATTCATGTTGAAGCGCCCAAATGGGATGATAACGCGATTGTTTTGGTCTACGAGCACGTAGGGGGATTCGGGGTTGTTCCGGCCATTGAAGGGCATCAGCATGCCCGGCATCGACATGTCGGTGGACTGCATGAACTGGAGGATGCCGTCCCATCCGCCGTAGACCTCGTAGTAATCAGTCACAATGGTGACAAAGCGGTTTTGGCCCTGGTCCTGCACGAACTGACCGAATTCGCGTGCGGTGGCCTGGCGCGCCAGAACACCTGACAGTGCCACGCCGGTCAGGCTGATGAGTAAAAAAGCGAAGGTTAATTTGATGAATAGCGAGCGCAAAGAATACTCCTTCTAATCTGAGCGGAAGCGGTAGCCGACCCCGAAAATGGTCTCAACATAGTGCGGATTGTCCGAGTCGGGCTCTATCTTGGAGCGCAGGTTGCGGATGTGCACGTCGATGGTGCGGGCCATGCCCTCGAAACTGGTGCCTTGCAGTTTTTCCAACAGGTCCAGGCGGGAATACACCCGGCCAGGCGAAGCCATCAAGATGGCCAGCAGATCAAACTCCGAAGGGGTCAAATCGACGTCCCGGCCGCCGACGTTGACCGTATGGTTATCCTTGTCCAGGACGATGTCGCCGGCACGCAGGATGGTGCTTTGGGGTTCGGCTTGTTCGGTGCGGCGCAGCACGGCACGGATGCGCGCCAGCAACTCACGCATGCCGAAGGGCTTGGTGACGTAATCATCGGCGCCCAGTTCCAGCCCCAACACCTTATCCGATTCTTCCAACTTGGCGGTCAAAAGGATGATGGGCGTATTGTGTTCTTTGCGATATTCGCGGATGAATTCGTAGCCGCCCATTTCAGGCATCATGATGTCCAACAAGATCAGGTCTGGCTTTTCCTGCCGAGCCACGCTGAGCGCATTCAGGCCGTTTTCGGCTGCCACCACACGGAAACCTTCCTCGACTAAATATTCACGTACCAATGTGCGCACACTGGCTTTATCATCCACAACCAAAATTGTTTTTTTCATACGCCCTCCCCTGGAACGTTGGCCTGTTTCCGAAAGACTACGAACTTACTCAAGACGAAGTTCCATGTCAGTGCGCTGACCGTTGCCAACCCAAGGGCGACCAGTTCCGGCAGGCCGAATGTGTTCAAACAGAGCTGCATGACGCCGGTATTGATCGCCAGCCCCACCAGATTGACGAGTACAAAAGGCAGCAGCGTGATCCAAATGTGAGTTTCCGAGTGGAAAGTCCATGACCTGTTCCAAAAGAAACTATTGATGATTCCGGCGCTGTAGGAAATGCTCTTGGCGGCCACTTGTAGGTTGGCAAACCCAACCCAGCGTGTGAGCAGGAAGTACACGCCAAAGTCAACGGCAGTGTTCAGAACACCGACAAATGAAAATTTGACCGCCTGTACCAGCCAAACGGGCAAACTCAGGGTTAATCCAGGCTTTTTTTGTGATGTATTCACGGAGTTTTTCCTGGATTAATGGTATCACAATCGTAAAGTGTGCCCTCCTGCAGGAAACCTCCAAAGGAGAACGTTTGCCTGGTGGAACGTGATACGGAACTGGGGGCAGATACCGACGTGCAATTGCTGGTCACCCAGTTGGCGATCTGTGGCTTGCTGCGCGCCAATTGTGAGTTGTCCAGGACGTAACGCAAGTCGCCGCTATTCACCATTTGTGCCAGTTGGTTCACGTTCACCACGTTATCGCTTCCCAGGAAGCCTCCGAAGGGGAGCACCGGCCGTCCGGTCGCCAGGATGTAACTGGTAGCTTCGTCGGCATTGTATAGTCCCACCAGGTACGTTTTCGGATCGGTATTCGCCAACAGGTAGTTCACAAGTGCCTGTTGTGAGCCGGAAATGGGAACCGGCGCTCCTTGTTGTTGAATAACCATAACTTTTGAAGTGGGCCCGGCCTTGGGTATCGATGTATCCGAAGCGTAGGGGTTGAGCGTGGTCAGACCGGACCAGACGATCGGGGTGATCAACAAGCTGGCACTCATCAGGATTGTCCCGGCGATGCTTGCCCACTTTTGAGAACGCCATGCCAACAATCCGATGCCCCATAGCCAGGCCACGATGGTCAACGCTGTAAGCCACTGGGAATATTGCGGGAAATTCTTCAGTGTGAATAACTGGAAAACCAAAGTGGCCCCGGTAGCCAGAGCAACCAGCACCCAACCGGCCCAGTGCTGGCGTTGGAGGATTTTCCACAGCGCCCAAGCAGCGATTGCTGTCAATGCAGCAATGGCCGGTCCCAGCATGATCAGGTAATAGACGTGCCACAGACCGCTGGTGAAACTGAAGTATGCCATTTGCGGCAGCAGCCAACCGACCCACAGGACGACCGACACTTGTTGTTCGGTCAGTGACCAGCTCCATCCCAACACAGCCAGGATGAGCGGGATGGCGAAGAGCGCCAGCGGCAGCAACCAACCGGCTTGATCGGCAAGGGGTTGCGTGAAGAGGCGTAGCCATCCTGGCCGTCCCACGTCGAATATGCCCCCCGGTCCATTGCCCAACCCAACCGGGCCAACAGTCGCATTACCGGCACGGTCAATATCCCCGGAGGAGAGTGAGGGAGATTGGCCGTGCTGGTAATCCGGTGACGACAATCGATTGTCGTCGCGTGGCGCCAGTCTGGCTGACGTCGAAGGGGGGGTGAACCCGACGAGCGTTCCGTTATTAATGGAAGCCATGTTGCTCAAACGCTGTACTCCATTATGATCGAAGATCAGCTCCATTTCAGAATTATCGGTGCTGCTGCCGACATATGGACGATCAGCCGCTGGGGTAAGGTCCACTACCATTGCCCATGAGAGCGAAACGATCAGCAACAGCACCGTTGCGGCTGCCAAGTGCCAGATCCGTTCCCACACCCCGCGGTGAGCGCCCAAAAAATACAGGGCGTAGAACGCCGGGAGCACCATGTAAGCCTGGAGCATCTTGATGTTGAAACCCAGGCCAACCAGGAACATCCCCAGTAGCAGGTAGCGGAAACGGCCTTCTCGGACCGATTTCAAAACTGCCCAGGTCGCCAGCAGGAGCACGAAAACCAGCAAGCCGTCGATGGTGTTGTTGCGTTCGGTGGCAACCGCTACCGGCATGGCTGCCAGCACCAGGGCTGCCAGCAACCCTGCCCAGACACCGAACGGACGTTTCACCATTTTGTAAAGCAGAGGGATAGAAAACACCCCTGCCAGCGCCTGGGGTAACGCCAGGGCGAAACCATTCATGCCCAGGAAGTAAGCTGAAATCGCTTGAACCCAAAATCCCAGCGGTGGTTTGTCCACCGTCACCGAGCCACCTGGTTCGAAAGCAGCGAAGAAGAAATTGTGCCACGAGGTTAACATGCTCTTGACGGTTGCTGCGTAATAGCTGTTGCCGACCCCGGCTGCGCCTAACTGGTAAAAGCGCAGAAAGGCTCCCAAAAGGATGATCAATCCCAGCCCAACCGCAGTAACGGTTTTGGGACGGGTTGAGAACCAGTTCAGGCATCGCTCTCGTATCCTTTCTCCAACAGGCCGTTTGTTTTGCGGGCTGTTATCTTGCACTACCATTAAAATCTTCTCCACTGCGTTGTTTTCTAAGTCGTTCCAAGGATACCCGAAAGATGTTTAGAAGTTGTTTAGAGATGTTTGAGGTTTTGTTTGGGTTTTTGTCCCCGAAAAGCGCAAATTTCGATGATTGGTATCTGGGAAATCATGTCCATTCAGGCCGCATATCCGGTAGAGGGTTTTCGTGCTTGTTATTATAATGAATAAAACCCTTCGGGAGGTTTCGGATGAGCATACTCACGGTCGCATTGCTGCAAATGGTATCCGCCGGGATGGACCAGGAGGCCAACCTGGCCAAGGGCGAGATATTCTGCCGCCGGGCAGCGGCCTTGGGGGCGGATATTGCCCTGTTCCCGGAGATGTGGAACATTGGCTATAGCCTGCCGAAAGCATCGAACCGCAAAGCAGTCCGCTCGTGGGAGCAGCAAGCGATCGATCTTGATTCACCCTTTTTGATGTATTTTCAATCTTTGGCAAAGGAGTTGCGCATAGCCATCACAATTACATACCTACAAAGTTGGCAAAGCAAGTCCTTGCAGGGCAGGCCTCGAAATGCAGTCACACTGTTCGACCGACTGGGCAGGAATGTGCTGACCTATGCCAAAGTGCATACTTGTGAATTTGATGCTGAAGCGGCATTGACGCCCGGCGATGATTTCTACGTCGGCGAGCTGGCGACGGCGCATAGTAAGGTGAAGGTGGGCGCCATGATCTGCTTCGACCGTGAGTTCCCTGAGAGTGCTCGCATCCTGATGCTCAAAGGCGCCGAGATCGTTCTGGTGCCCAATGCCTGCGAAATGGAACAGAACCGCGTGGCGCAACTTCGCACACGGGCCAATGAGAACATGATTGGCATTGCCCTGGCCAACTATGCTGCGCCGCAAGAGCAGGGGCATTCCGCCGCTTTTGACCCCATCGCGTTTTCAGGCAACGATGGTCCCTCGCGGGATACGACGTTGGTCGAGGCAGGTACCAAAGAAGATGTTTACCTGGCGCAGTTTGATTTGGCTGCATTGCGCCGCTGGCGCCGGCGCGAGGTGTGGGGCAATGCCTATCGCCGCCCGCGTTGCTACACAACAATGGTCAACGAGGATGTGGAACCGCCTTTTATTCGCAAAGATGCCACGCGATGAACAGGCATCGCTAATAATGTGGGGAACTTTGCTCGAGGGTTGCTCGTCTGTTGGGAGGAGGAAATCGATATGAAGCGAGCTCTTTTTGTCTTTTCATTCATTTTGTTGATAACCACGCTGTTGGCCGCCTGCGCCACATCCAGCAATCAGACGGTCACGCTCACCGATGCCGATGCAGGCAAGACCGTCGAGCTTCACACGGGCGATACGCTTGTCATTAAACTGACTGGCAACCCCACCACCGGCTACAACTGGGACGTTAGCAAAGTGGATGCCTCCATCCTGCAGGCGCAGGGCGATGTCCAGTTCACGCCTGATAGCAGTGCCATCGGCTCCGGTGGGACGGTGGTGTTGACCTTCCTGGCAGCTTCCGCCGGACAAACCCAGCTTCAATTGGCTTATCATCGCTCGTGGGAGACGGATGTGGTTCCCCTGCACACCTTTGGAGTCACCATTGTGGTCAAATAATTCCTTCCCCAGTCAAGGCCAATAAACACAGTATTTGGCCTAATCTCTCCGGCAGCCACAGCTGCCAGTATATATTTAATGGCCACGCGTTCTTTGAGCAGCGCCGTGCACGCGACGTCAACCGGCTTTTTCGTGAGTTTGGATAATCCGTTTCAGCTCTTCTGCCAGCCGCGGCTCCAAGGGATCAGGCTGGTGATTCTTGAGAATATCCTGAGCGCGCTGGCGTGCCCACTCGCGGGCGCCATCCCGCTTTTCCTGCCATTGCTCGTATGGGCGGCGGTCCATCAGGCGCGGTAACCACAACTCGCGCATGTGCTGGCGGGTGTGCTTCTGCGCCAGGAAATTGCCGCTCGGCCCTACGGAGGCGATCACGTCCAGGGCCAGCGTCTCATCGCTGACCGGGATACCTTCCAGCATTTTGCGCACGATGCTGTAGATCTCGCAGTCCATCAGCATTTCCTCGTAGCTCAGGATGCGTGAGCCGTGCAGTAGTCCGCAGCCCAGCAGCATGTCGGCACCGCTGGCACAGGCCATGAAAGCGGAAAAACTGTCATCCACCGCGGCCTGCCAATCAGGTTCCTTGGCGCCGGTGGCGAACGTGCCCATCGAGAGCGGCACGTGGTAGAAATCGGCCAGTTGGTTGCTGGCCGCCCCGAACAGGAAATCTTCCGGACCGCCGCCGGTATAGGCGCCGGTGCGCAGGTCCATAGCGGTCTGGGCCGCGGCGTAATATACCGGGGCACCCGGGTAAGCCATTTGGATCAGCGCCAGGGCCGAGATCACCTCAGCGTTGCCAACCACCAAATTGCCGGCCATGGTCGCCGGGCCGGTGGAGGCGCAGGAAGCCATGGTCATGTAGCCTACCGGCAAGCCGGCTTCGGCGGCAATCAACCCGGCTTCCAGGCTGCCGCCCTCGTGGGCTAGGGGGCTGATGGTGCATTGCATAATGGACAGCAGCGGGCGTTGGCGCAAGGCCTGCTTGCCCCCGGCGATTGCCGCGGCCATCTCGATGGCAGTACGCATCTCGCTGGCGTGCACCAGGCTTTCGGTTTGCAGATGTTTGGTGGTATTGTTCCAGGCGGCGTCCAGCTCGTGCAGGCTGCGGCTGTTTTCCGGGCAGTCCTGTGCCGATACCATCGACCACCAAAAGGCAATGTCTTCCAGCGCATCCATGGTGCGCACACTGGCGGCCACGTCCGATTTGGTAGCGCGGTGCAACTCGCCGGTGAAGGGGTCAAGCACTTCAACACCGCAGCCGTCGGTCCCCAGGTAAACATGTTTGCCATCCAATGATAAATCTTGGGATGGGTCGCGCGCGGCAAGGTTGTAGACCGGCGGGGCCAGCTTGAGCGCATCCTCGATGGCCTGGCCGGGGATCTTGGCAATCTGGGCGGTGCGGTCCACGCTGGCACCGTGGGCTTCCAGGATATCCAAGGCTTGTGGCAGAGGAAAACGCACGCCGGTGTGGGCGATCACTTCGAGCGTGGTAGTGTGGATGCGCTCGATCTCCTGCTGACTGAGCACCTCGAAGGTGAGGTGGGGGTGGGTGATGGGGCGGATGGGCGTAGACATGGAGCCTCCTTGGTTTGAAAACCTGGGAACGTGTTATGGTTTGGCTGAGACCAGCTTCTTGGCCACTTCCACCGCACCCAAGGCGTCTTCGCTGTAGCCGTCGGCGCCAATCTCCTGTGCCCAGGTGCGCGTCACCGGGGCGCCGCCGACCATCACTTTCACTTTCGAGCGCAGGCCGGCTGCTTCTAAAGAAGCAATGACCTGCTTTTGCCCGGTCATGGTGGTGGTGAGCAGTGCCGAAACGCCGACGATGTCAGCGCCCACCTCACCGGCTTTGGCGGCAAAGCGTTCGAAGGGCACATCCACACCCAGATCGTAGACTTCGAAACCGTTGGCCGAGAGCAGCGTAGCTACCAGGCTCTTGCCGATCTCATGCACATCCCCCTTGACCGTGCCGATGACCACTTTTCCGGTTGCCTGACGCTGGGTACCATGAGCTTTCATTTCCGGTTCCAGAATAGCGGTGGCTTTCTTCATCGCTTCGGCCGCCAGGATGACATCGGGTAGAAAAAGTTGTCCCGCGCCGAACTGTCGTCCCACCTGGCTCATGCCGGGCAGGTAACCCTGGTTGATCGCTTCCAAGGGATCAAGCTTCTGTGCCAATGCTTGGCGCGCCAGTTCCATTGCAGCGTCTGGGTCGCCGTCGAGGATGGATTGTTTCATGGAATCGAACAGTGGAATAGACAAAACGACCTCCTGAATGGAAAGGGGATTGAATACTGAGTAGAATAATTATACAGGTGTTGGAAAAAGGGATAGGGCGATGAAACCTAATCGAGAAAAACGCATCTAATCCTGTAGATGTGAAAGGTGATAACCATGAATGAACTGACCGAATTTCGCAAGAGTAAAGATGATCTATTCGCACGTACCGATCAAAGTCCCCTGACCGGCGAACAGAAGCGCACCTTCAAGGGCTTGAGCTATTTCCCTGAGAATCCCGCCCTGCGCCTTGAGGTTAAAGTCGAAGAGTTCCCCACAAAAGAGAAGATCCAAATGCAGACTTCCACGGATGGCATACAGACCTACCATCGCTTCGGGCGCATCCGTTTTACAGTGGAAGGACAGGAAACCGAGCTGACGATGTATGGCGACGAGCAAGGCTTTTTTTTGCCTTTCGTCGACAGCCAGTCTGGCAAAGAGACCTACCCCGCCGGGCGTTATCTGGAGCCGGAGCTGCTGGGCAATGGCCGCTTTCTGGTGGATTTCAACTATGCCTATAACCCTTACTGCGCCTACAACGATCAATGGTCGTGCCCGCTGACGCCGGCCGAGAACCATCTCAAGGTGCCCATCCGCGCCGGCGAGAAGAAGTTTCACGATTAAATGTGTAGGGGCGACTCCCTACGGGACAGGCCGGCGGGTCGCCCCTGCTTCTTTACCCCTGTGTTAGCGTCACCAATTCACGCCAGGCGGGCTCTTCAATTGCCGCAATCTCCGGCAAGCGTTGGCTGGCTTCGATCAATAGCTCCTGGGGCTTTTCCGCCTGGTAACAGCGGTCGAGCAGCCCGGCGACTTCATCCCAACATTCACCGACCGCCAGGAATTGTTTTGCAACCTCTCGCAGTTTCGGTTCGCCGGTGATCTCAACTGCCTCATCCAGGAAGTGTCCATACATGGTGCGGAACAATCCGCCGCCTGTGCCGCCACGCGCATCGATCATGATGGCTGCGTTGAAGCAAGCCAGGCGCAGCGCGGTTTCGTCCATGAGTTTTGGCCATTCAACAATGCATTGAGCTGCTTTGTAGATGCCCCGTATCCCCAGGTTGGCGATGGGTGGCTCGAGCATGCCCTGGGCACATTGTCTAATAGCTTGCCAGACTTCAACAGATTGTGGCGCTCGTTTTTGACTGAAGTCGAAGGTATACCAGGCGTTGTGGGGCGGAAAGGGCTGGTACTGCGAACCGCGCGCCTTGGCCAGTGATTCCAAAGAAACAACATGCAGTGGTTTATCGCGGTCGGCGATCAATACCTGGCGGTTGGGAATATCCAGGCAGCAAACGACCACCACGTGGCCGCCGAAGTGATATTCCTGGCCCTGGAAATCGAAGTAGGGCAGGAACCCCATGTCCAACGCCAACATCACCGGCTGTTTGCCATCCAGCAACTCAAGCAGCGTTTTCTCTGCCTTGGCAGCGCTGCTGGTATGATGAAGCTCAATTTGCACCCCGGTGCAGCGCCCGGCTGCTTTCTCCATCCCTTCTTCGCCAGGGCGACCGGCGTTGGCGCGCCCGCCCAGAAAAGGAGCCGAGTTTTTGGGGTGCCAATAGATGAACCCAACACCAGAGCCCAGGCCCAACAGCATTTCCTCGCTGATGGGATGGTCATGAAATTCATAAATGTGGCGCAGCGATCCAGTGACACAGTGATGTGTGGTGAAATGCTTGAAACCCGGGAACGGTTGGAGAGTCATGGGATCACCTTGCGCACAGGATGGCGCAGGATGGTTTTCAGCTTTTCGGGCTGAGCACGGCGCGGGTCGCCCATGTAGATCTCGTGGTGCTTGCCGCCCAACCCCACCAGGTCCTCCAGCCCGTTTTCCTTCATGAAGGCTTTCATCCTGTCGACCGTGACAGGTTCCGCAGCATAGGGACCGATGTGCATGGTCTGCACGCATAAGCTTTCTTTGAAACTCTCCAACCGCAGGCGGGAAAATGCGGGTAGGTCGCCTTTCTTTTTGCGCAATTGAACCACTGTTTCTTCCAGTAGATTAGGCGTGATGATGTCCGGTTGCATGATCATCACGGTGTATTTCCAATTGCCAGGCTGTTGAATATCGAAGGTACCATCTTCCACCCACCACAGACCTTCAAGTGCCATCACCGGGTAATCTACGGGATGATCCTTTTGAAATCGAAATGTAAACTTCAAAGTGTACGCCGCATTGTACAGCGCCTGCATGTCTTCGGCGAAGCGGGGTGAGGTGCCAGGCGCCTGTCCAGGTTCTATGGCGCCATCGATCATGATGAAGTTCATGGTGGGCACATCCACCACCTCAATCTTTTTTGCAGAGGGGAGATACAAATACTTCAGTTGTTTCTTGAGATCCAGCTTTTCCATTTCCGGTTCCTTTTCTTTTACCCCGTAAGGGGTTTCCCCGCGCGGGGATAGGATGTGCCTGAGAGGCATAACGTTGGGCCACGGCCTGTGCCCACTCGGCCACCATCTGTTGCAGCTCCGGCGGGCTCAATACGGTGACTGCCGGACCGAAACTGCCGGCCATACCCGCTGCGTAGAACAAGTCATTGGCGGGCAGCGTGGCGATGACGGATCCATCCGGCTGCCAAGCCACATCTTGCCATAGGTGACTGTTCTCGCGCACGAAGCTGGCAACCTGTGGCTCGAAGTGCATCCGCGCCAGGATGGTCGCTTGCGGCAGGGGTTCCTGGACCAGCCAGGCGTACACATCGAAATCGGACGGCACAGTGTAGGGGACATCCAGTATCTCGACGGAACGGATGCGGTCCACGCGCAGCAGGCGCAGCGCCCTGCGCAGGTGGCAAAACCCCACCACGTACCACCAGCCGGAGCGATGCACCAGGGCATAGGCGTCAAAGTCGCGGCAGGTGGGTTCGTCGCTTCCTGATCGGGCGTAGGTCAGCCGCAGGCGATGTTGTTGGTGCAGCCCCTGGCGCAAGGCATCCAGAGTGGGGGAGAGGGCAGCCGCGTCAGAACGGTGGAGATTAGCGGCGGCCAGTGAGCGGCGCGCCCAGGCCACCTCGCGGCGTTGTTCTTCCGGTAGCATCTGATCCAGCTTGGCAAAGGCGCTGCGGGCCTCGGCTTGGTACAGATCTCCCCAAAGCTGTTCCACCAGGCCCGCGCCCAGTGCCAGAGCCGCAGCCTCCTCAGGTGACAGCATGAGTGGCGGCATTTTGTAACCGCGCGCCAGCGAGAAGCCTCCATAAGGACCGCGTTCGGTGTAGACCGGCAAGCCCATTTCTTCCAGCATTCCAATGTAGCGATGTAACGTGCGCGGCGACACGTTCAACTGGGCAGCCAAGTCGGCGGCTTGTTGGTTGGGTTGGCGCTGCAGCAGCATAATGAGGTGAATCAAGCGGGTGGCAGTATTGCCCATGGTCACTCCTGAACAGGCACTTTCAGCATCGCGCCGGTATATGTCAAATTATGACATATATGGGATAACCGGGCCAGTATTTAGTTTTCTAATATACGAGTTTTAGGGTATATCAATTATCTGGCGTTGTGTGGGCTATTCATTCGTCCTTGCAACCGGCCAAGTTGGTGATGAAAAATAGGCCTTGGTGTTGGGGTGCACTTGGGGATCGGACAATAGCTCTGGTACGGTAAACCAACGAAAAGCATGGTGCTGGTCGGCCGGCAATTCATCCGGCAGGTGCTCCAGCCGCACTTCGTGTGCCAGCACGATGTAGTGGGTATCGATGCCCAGTTCATTTGCAAAATTGTCGGGGTAGAGGTGTTCGTAAACCCCTAGGAAGTGTGCCTGGGAGGGATTCAGTTCGACCCCGAGTTCCTCATGTGCTACACGCACCAGGGCTGCGGCGATGCGCTCGTCCTTGGCAATGCGGCCGCCGGGGACGAACCAGGTGTTCTGCGCCGGGCGGTTGGCGCGCAACCCCAACAGCACGCGTCCCTGCGGATCGCGCACGATCAGGTCGATGGAGACCAGGGGCGAAAGTTTGACAACTTCCAGGAAGGTTTTTGGGTCTAGTTTCATTGTCTCTAAGGGATGAGGTTGATACTACAAGCCGAAGAGTGGGCGCAGGCTTTCCGCCCACTGGCGGATGGCGTTCCAATCACGGAAATCACCCGGCTGCAGCTTGGCGCTGGACATAATAAAGTTCATGAAGAAGGAAACCTTTTTGGGGTCATATTCGCCAGCAAATAACCCCACGCTGACCGGCTTCACATCCACTGCCTGCTGGTACATGGGTTTCAGGTAGCTGTTTGCTTCAGCACGGCTTGCAGGGGTGTCATCTCTCATGGTGAGGCAGACGACGAAATAAGCCACGGGGATGTGGCTCAAAGCCGTGTGGTATTTTTTGATCAGCCGGGTGACGTTGCCATAGGGTTGGTTGATGCGGATGCCCGAACCGATGACGGCAGCTTGATAGGTGCTGAGGTCTTTAACCGCTTTGGCGGGTACCACGTCGACTTCGGCATCGCCTTCGCGCAGCGATCGGCCGATAGCTTCGGCCACTTCCTGCGTCGATCCGGCTCGCGTGCCATAGGCTACCAATATTTTTTTACTCATTGTTCCTCCGCACCGTTATCTATCCGATTATATGGCATTACAGGCAATCCGGTGAGGGGGGTCGAGAAACAGATTTGGACGAGTGATCGTTTTAGGCTCTTGACAAGTAATCCATGATAATGTAATATAATTACGAATTACAAATTACGCGTGATTAAGAATGAACTATCGATGGGAGACGATTATGGCTGCTGAAAAAGTGATTGATGCTCAAGCGCGCGACGTGCCGGCGAATGGCGCTGCCGCGACGGACGAAAAGAAGGACGACAAAACTACGACCGCCAAGACAACGACGTCTTTGAAAGAGACTCTCAAACAGGTCGAGAACATCGGCCAGACGCTGGGTGATGCCCTGCAGGGGCGCGGCAACGTGGTGATGGTGCGAGTCAACGACGAGACCTTGCGCCGTCTGGATATGTTGGTCGACGCGGAGATCACCAAGAGCCGCTCCGAAAGTGCCGCTTACCTGATCGGGGAGGGGATCAAAGCCACCGAAGAATTGTATGCCAAGATTGCCGAGGTCACCGACCAGATCGTCAAGCTGCGCGAGCAACTGCGCGAGGCCATCAAGACTGAGGCGGAAAAATAGGAGAAAGCCATGAGTGAAGAACCCGATGTAAACGTGACGCCGCCGATCGAACCCGGTGAGCGGAGTGAGTGGGAAGATTTGGGAGACGAGCTGCGGGTGACCGCTGAAAGCTGGGCGCAGACCTTTGGCAAGGCTCTGGAAGATCTGACCGGTCTGATGGTCATTCACACCGAGAGTGACTTGCGCCAGAAGCTGGACCTGCTGGTCGAATCGGGAGCAGTGAAGGGCCGCACCGAGGCGTTGAAGTTGCTCTACGAGGCTGGCATGGAAAAGAAGCGTAAGATCTTCGAGAAGGCCGAGGCCACCCAGGTGCAAGTGGAAGCCTTGAAGGAGCAACTGCGCGGCATGGCGGGCAATGAGGTTACTCACTCCTGATTCATTTTGGCCATCACTTGCTAATAAACTATGAGCCATTGGAATAACTTCCAATGGCTCATAATGTTTTTTAGGTGAACGAGTTCGCTTTGCCCACAAGCGGGATTAATGCGAATAAGCCATCGAACGCGGGCGGCGCGCGGGCTGCCGACGCCGCTGGTCGGCACCCTGCGGGCGGGAGGCTGCCTGTCGATGAAAAGCGGAAGCAGGCGATGTATCCACTTTGGGCTGTTCAAACCCTTCCATTTTGCGGCGTTCCAGCGTCTTGCCGAGCATGCGCTCGATGGTATGCACCATGCTGAAATCATCCGGCGTCACCAGCGAAAGGGCGGTGCCAAGGTGTTCCATGCGTCCGGTACGGCCCGTCCGGTGGGTATAAGCATCTGCCGTATCGGGCAGGTCGAAGTTGATCACGTGAGTGATGTGGGAGACATCGATGCCGCGGGCGGCAATATCCGTGGCGACCATGATCTTGGCGCGTCCTTTGCGGAAGCTATCCATGGCGGCCTGGCGGGCGTTCTGCGATAAATTGCCTTGCAGCGAGGTGGCCGGCAGGCCTGCTTTGATTAATTGGTCGGCCAGTCTTTTGGTGCGCTGTTTGGTGCGGGTGAATACCAACACCTGGCCATCGCCTGATTGGCGCAGGATGGCCAATAATATATCCACCTTGTGCGACTGATCCACGAAGTAAGAAGCGTGGTGGACGGTGTCCAGCGGGCGGGTGATGTTGATCTCCACCGTGGCGGGGGAATGCAGCAGGTCGGTTGCCAGGTGCCTGATTTCAGGCGGCATGGTGGCGGAAAAGAGCAGCGTTTGGCGGTTGGTGGGCAATGCGGCCAGGATGCGCCGCACGTTGGGCAGAAAGCCCATGTCGAACATCATGTCGGCTTCATCGATCACGAGAATCTCAATGGAATTCAGCCGGATGGCGCGTTGTTCCATCAAATCCAGCAAGCGGCCGGGGCAGGCAACCACGATTTCGACGCCGGTGCGCAATCCCTTGATCTGCGGCTGGGCGCTAACTCCGCCGTAAACGGTCAGGCTGCGCAGGCCTGTCTGGCGGCCCAAGGCCTTGATGGCTACATGGGTCTGTTCAGCCAGCTCGCGTGTAGGTGAAAGAATGAGTGCGCGCAGCTTGCCGCGCGGTCCATTCATGAGATGCTGGAGAATGGGCAATACGAAGGCTGCCGTCTTCCCAGTTCCGGTTTGAGCAAGACCCAACAAATCCCGTCCGTTGAGGATGGGGGGAATGGCTTGGTTTTGAATGGGGGTGGGATTGGTATAACCAGCGGCTGAAATGCCCGCGTTGATCTGCGGGTGAAACGAAAACGATTGGAAACTCACAACTAAAAGGTCCTTTTGGCTTAAGATTGAGCCAAGGCGAACCCTAGCCCGTTACCACTAATACAGATATTAATTATCCAATTTAAAAGCGGCTCAAACAGTATACCACAAAAAGTGTCGGATTTCGCGTATTCGAATCCGACCTTCGTTTATCTCTGGTTGCTCACATTGTCTATACACGAAGATTGCCTGAACTGCTTAAAGGCAATCTTCGTGTGAGTAGGCTGCTAATTATCATTTCTCTGACCTGGGCAATTGTTCCACGGAGACCAACTCCAACCCCAGGTCGCGCAGCTTGTCCAAGATGCTATAAAGCGCTGTCTGATCCCGCACGCTGCCAGTCAGCAGCGTATCACCGTTGGTGAAGGTGACTGCCAGCCCCTCGAACCAACTCGAGCGTCCGCGGTCGAGGTGGCCGCGGACACGGAATTGGTAAATCCTGTTGGTCGAATCTTGGCGAGGCTGGTCGGTCATGGCCGAGTGTCCTTAGCCGATGGCGAGCATCACGATGTAAGGCAGCATCGCCAGCAAGGCGAGCAGCGGCGAGCGTTTCTTGTCGGCGTTGTGGCTGTCCCAACGGAACAGGAAGATGGACAGGCCAAAGGCGAGCAAACTGCCTGCCAGTAGAACCAAAAGTGATATCCACGGGTTGCTGCTGGTTGCCTGACCCATGGCCAGGCCGTTGAAAGCGTTCATGGCATAGGTGGCGGGTAACAGCAAGGCCACGCGCCCCAGGGCGGGGGGCAAAATGCTGGCTGGCATCATCAACCCGCTCAGCATGACGGAGGGGACATAGAAAACCTGCCCGATCAGCACTGTACCGCGGCTGTTGGGGGCGATCACCCCGATCAGCATACCCAGTGATGCCATGCAGAAGGCATTGACCAACAGAACGAGGATAAAATTGCCCCATTGCACAGGCAGTGTACCGCCGAACAATGGCCGGGCTAACGCAGTGATGATCGCTGACGCCAGGACAATGTGAGCGATGGCACCGATCACCGGCACGGTAATGATGTTAATGGCCGGCACACCGTTGATCTTAAAGCTGCGGAATATGCCGGACTCGCGGCTGGCGAGGACGGGGTTGGGCAATCCCAGCAGTGCCGACGACATGGCGCCGAAGACGATCATGGCGGGAATGATCTGATCTTTGAAAGCGGGGTTGATGCCGGTCATGATGGCGCCAAACATGACAAAACATACCAGCGGGAATATATAGTTCATCAACAGCAGCGACTTGTCGCGCAAGCCGGTGCGGAAATCGTAGGTGAAATGATGCACAAAAGCATTCATGGTAGTCCCTTTCTAAACGTTATTGGTTATCTTGAGTGATCTCGAGGAAACGTTCTTCCAGCGAGGGGCGCTCCACGCGCAGGTCGATCAGCTTGTCGTTCTTTGCCTTCAGGTGTGCTAAAATGGCAGCCACGCTTTGGCCCGGGTCGGTGCTGTAGTAGACCGCATACTCGTCTTGAATCAGATGCTTGCTTACGCCGGGAAATGCTGTGCCGTTGTGGTTCAAAATTGCCTGCTCGGATGACACCGAGATCTTGGTCAATCCCTCTCCGGCGGCGGTGAGCTGGGCGGGCGTGCCGGTGGCAGCGATCTTGCCTTTCAACAAGATGGCAACACGCTGCGCCATTTTCTCGGCCTCGGCCATGTCGTGTGTGGCGAGGATGATAGTCGTGCCGTTCTTTTGGAATTCGTGCATCATGTCGTGCAGCTCCAGACGCGAAGGGACGTCCAGCCCAGCCGTGGGCTCGTCCAGGAATAGCACCTGGGGGTTATGGGCGATGGTCAATGCCAGCGCCAGGCGGCGCTGTTGCCCGGTGGATAGGGAGGAAAATTGTTCGGTCTTTTTCTCCTTCAGCCCTAAGCGTTCCAACAGGTCGTAGCGCGGCGCCACGCCGTGATAGGCACAAAAGAAATTCATGGCTTCCACGGGTGTCATGCTGGCGGGCAGACTGGAGGCCTGCAACTGCACGCCGATCACCTTGATCAGCTTGCGCAATTCGCGGCTGGGGTCGACGCCCAAAATGTTGAGCGTGCCGCCATCCGGCTGTCGCAACCCTTCGAGCGATTCCAGCGTGCTGGTCTTGCCGGCGCCGTTGGGGCCGAGCAGCCCGAAGATCTCGCCGCGGTGAACTTCAAAGCTAATACTGTCCACGGCCACGAAGCTGCCGTAGGTCTTGCGAAAATTCTTGACTTCGATCACATTTTCTTCCATAACGTTCTCCTTCTGGTTTTGATGACGCTCCTAATATAGCTGCCAACCGGATACATTGTCATGTACCGGTTGGATACATTCCGCAGTTGATTTTTTGTTTACGAGAGATACAGGGATGTGCCGCTTTTTAGATCAAGCCCAACTGTCGGGCGCGGGCGATGGCTTCGGCGCGGCTGTCGACGTCCAGTTTATTGAAGATATTGTGCAAATGACGCTTGACCGTGCCGGTTTCCAACACCAGCCGTTCGGCGATCTGCGGGTTGGAAAGACCTTTGGCGGCCAGGCGCAGCACTTCGATCTCACGCTCGCTCAGGGGATTTGGCAAACCTTGATCGGTGGCAGTGGGTGTTTGGCCTTCAGACTCTGCGAACGCCATAGTAAGTTTCTTGAGGTATGGTTGCAGCGAATCATCTTGAGCCAGGTCACTTTGCAGTGCTTTGAGCAATAGAACCAGAAAAGCCCGTTTTTCCAGGAAGGTTCCGATGAGCTCGGAAGACGCAGCCAGGCGCGAGGCTTTCTCCAAATATGCCAGAGCCTCAGCCTGGCGTCCCAGGGCGGCTTGGGCCACTGCCATCCAGGCTAGTGCGTCGATAAGCGAGCTTACCTGCCCGGCTTTTTCCAAGGCAGCCGCGAGAGGCTCGAGTATTTTCAATTGGGCTTCCAACAGCACCCGGTCGTGCTGCTGGGCGCAGCAGGCGATAGCCGAAGAGCATTGTGCTAAAGTCACAGGGCGCGTGTAATAAGTTTCGGATGAGCTGAGGAAAGTCGTGAACGGATGGGTGGTGGTCCACTTCCAGGCAACACAAAAATCATCGACGGCAAGATGGGTCTTCAACGTCCATATATAAGCTACCATGCGCCCCACCGACGAAATTCCCGGGTTGTTGGCGTGCGTCTGCATTTCCCGGAGCGCCGCGGTACTTTCATCCGTCTTTCCCTCCAATGCCCGTAGATAAGCCAGGCAGCCGTAATTGCTGCATAGGAAATCCAGGTTACCCCAACGCTTGCCTGTCTCGACCGCGTGGGATAAATAGCGCTGTGCTAGGCCGCGGTCGTTCCATTCGAGCGCCAGGGTCGCCAAACCATTGTATGCCATGCTGATGACTGGCGAGGGCTCGGATGAGCCGACTTCTTCCTGTGATACGACCTCTTGGAAAATCGCCTGTGCTTTGAGATGCTGCCCCATATCGATTAATAAGCTGCCCTGGTTGCAGCGGGCAGACAGGTAGACGGAGGGTAGATGGATCTGCCTGGCACTTTCGGCTGCCTCGATGAGGTCCTGTTCAGCCTGGGGCAATTGATCCTGGAGGCGATGTGCCACTCCCATTCCCAACAACAGGCTGGGACGCAAACTGTTATCTTGTGACAGCCCGGTCAACGCTTTTTCAGAGAGTTCCAGGCAACGGGTCAGGTCTCCCTGGGTCGAGGCGACCAGCGCACGACCGGCATTGATCTCGGCCTGCATCTGTTGGACGAAAGCGGGCATCGTGGCAAATGCCCCGGATACGATGGCGTTTTCGGCAGCTTGTATATGCGGTTCGAGCTCACGAAATTGTCCGATGTACAGCAATCCAAAGGCAGTAGTGAGGTGCAAGTGTGGATCCACCGTTAGCAATTCACCCGGCAAGGTAGCCATCCAATTCAAGAATCTGTTTCCCTGCCCTTCGGTGAGCATCTGTCCGCCGGCGTATTCGGCCAGGCGTGCCGCGTCTGCCAGATCTTTGGCCGCCAGGAAATGAGGAACACCTTCCTCGAACATGCCGTTAGCCTCATACCAACCGGCGGCGCGCCGGTGCAGGCCGGCCAACTCATCCGGGTATGTTTTTTCCAGGCGATAGCGTAGCAGGTCGGCGAACAGGTTGTGATAACGGAACCAGGTACGCCGATCATCGAGGGGTTGGATGAAAAGATTGGATCTCTCGAGGTAAGCGAGCGTCGCATTGATGGCCGGCAGGTCAGTATCTCCAAGCACGGCTGCACACAGCGGCACCGACAATTTGTCGAGGATGGATGTTTTCAGCAGGAATTGCTGGATGGGCTCCGGCTCGCGCTGCAGCACTTCTTCGACCAGGTAATCCAGCACGTAGCGGTTGCTGCCGGTGAACGCCTGGATGAATTGATGGGCATCGCTGCGGTCGCGCATGGAAAGGGCGGCCATTTGCAATCCAGCGATCCAGCCCTCGGTGTGCGCTTCCAAGGCGGCAATATCTTCGGGGGTCAGCTTCATGCCCATCAGGTCGTTCAGGAAGCTGGCTGCCTCGTCCGCGGTGAAGCGCAGGTCATTGCCGCGCAGTTCATTCAGCTCACCACGGGCACGCCAACGCGCCAGCGAGAGCTGCGGGTCGGTGCGGCTGGCGATGACCAGGTGCATGCCGGCCGGTTGATGGTCGAGCAGGTATTGAAGGGCTGCAAAGATGGCAGGGTGGCTGATGGTGTGCAGGTCATCCAGCACCAGCACGAACTTGCGCTCCATCAGGTCGTTGATCAGGCTGGCGATGAAAGTCTCCGGCCGGGTGGGTTGCGGGGCTCGCAGCAGAGCCAGGGCGGCCGTGCCTGCCTCCGGGAAGAGAGTCTGCACCGATGCAGCCAGGTAGGCCAAAAAGGTCTCCGGGATATTGTCGCTTTCATCCAGCGCCAGCCAGGCCACCGGGATTGGGCTGTCCTGCACCCATTTGGCCAGCAGTGTGGTTTTGCCGAAGCCAGGCGGGGCGCAGACGAGCGTCAGCTTGCCCCATGCGCCGTCGTTGAGGCGCTGGGTCAACCGCAGCCGTTCCACCAACTGCGGCCGGGGGTGCGGCACCAACAATTTGGTCTGCAAGATCGAGCGTTCTACTTCAGGGGTTTGGTTCATCAGGTAAGGGTCAGGCAATATCCAGGTAGCTGGCCAGTTCGCTTATGGGCGCGGCATGGCCTTTGCCGGGGACGAATATGCAATCATCGCGATAACAATAATACAAATTATTCCAATTCTGGCATTCTTTTTGATACAAGGCCAGTATACGCTCTTTTTCTTCCAGGGTTTTGTTATAGGCGTCGATTGCAGTTTGTTGCTTATGCTCGAGACGCTTTATCTCTCCGGGGTGGTCCTTGATAGTTTGGTGTGCCCGGCCGATGAACCAGCCAGGAACGCCGATCAGCGCTCCGATGGCTAGGAGCCAAATGAAAGCGACCAGCCCATCGTTGGAGAAGCCGCTGGCAAGGAAAGCGATCACGCCAATGACAATCGACGCGCCACCGATCCCTGTACAGATGCTCTTGATGCTTTTGCCCTGCTTGATGTAGGCTTCGATATCGAACAACTGAGGCGGGTTGAGCGATACGGACGGAATGTGTGGCTCAGTTGGGGGATGGTTTAAATTCTGGGCAAGCACAGTCGCCTGGGTGGCGTTGTATGGGGTGGGCATTGCCCGGGTCTGCGTTTTCCCGTCGTGATCGACCACGGTCTGGTTTTGTAGTGTGGTGCCCTGGATGTGCTGGACCTGATGGGCGAGTATCGAAGAGACTTTTTCCACCCGGTCGTTGCGGTGGCAGACCGGGCATTGCGAGGACATCTCCAGCAGCACTCCGCTGATCTTGGAATTCGCCAAGTACTCGTTCCCGCAATACTCACATTTTACGGAAGTGGTGCCGGGTTTTACGGTGCGTTTTCCCCCGCAGGAAGGGCAGGCCAGGGTGATGAAATCGGTTTCGGTCATTGTTTCCTTCCATCCATCGAAGATGGAGATCGTTGCTTTTATGGGTTATGGTCGAACCACAGCGAGCCGCTTTGGACTTTGGCGATGGATTGCAGAGAACCGTCGATTGTCCCCAGGCCCAATTGGGAAGCAACGCCTGTTGTGGTGACCAGCAGGTAATGGGTGTCATCGAGCCAGACCGGGCTGGTGGACGCCGGGACGGTAACGGCGTCACTGGTCAAGCTAATATTTGCCTCGCCGGATGTATCGGCCAGCACCAAACTGGTTTGTCCATTCGGCTGGAACACATAATGCTGCGAATCGGGTGCCCAGCCGGCCAGAGTGCCGGTATCCCCGTTCTGAAGGATGGTGTCATGGCTGCCGTCGATATTGGCCATGTGCAATTCACCGGCCTGGTCTGTTTGGTTGAGCTGGAGCTGGTAGAGCATTTTTTTCAGGTCGGGTGAGATGAGCAAAGGACCACCGCCGGTCTTGATCTCGGCCTGCAGCTTGGGAGCGCTATCCCCGAGGGGGATGCTCCAGACCTGGGTTGGGTCGGAAGGGTTGGTGCGCACATCGCGCGGCGGGATGGCAACCATGAGCACCGATGAATCGGCTGCCCACACCGGTGTAGGGTAATAAGTGGCGGAGGTGTATGTCCAAACCTCTTCGAAGGTCAATGGCTGGCGCGGGTGGGTGCCATCTATATCGAGGATGCGGATGGAGGTTGGCCGCACGAGCGCTAACAGCTTGCCATCTGGCGAGATCGAAAAATTGCCGCCCTGGTCGAAGGCCAGCAGCGTGATGATGCTGCCGGTGTCGGCATTCGCCCGCAGCAAATCATTGGCGTTGGTGGGATTGGGATCGGTGGTGGAGTTGAGGATGGTGTTGTATAGGATCAGGTGTGTCCCGGGAATCCAGTCGAAGGTAAGAATATCGCGCTGGTTGAAGCCTTGCGTCAGGCGGGTGGAGATCAGGTCGTCGTGGTTCACCAATGCATGGGCGTTGCTGCCATCGCTGTTCACCACCCATAAGCTGCCATCTTGCATGAAGGCTACCATCAAGCCGTCACTGGAAATCTTGACTGCACCCTGGATATTCTGGATGATGTGCAACTGGGTGGTGGTGCCGTTCTTCCACAGCCACAGCTTGCCATCCTGGACGTAAGCGATTTCCTGGTTGTTGCTGAGGGTGGAAGCAACGGGGGTCGTAATCACTAACGGTGTCAACGTGGGATAGGGAGTGGAAGTGGGTAGCGGCGTCCACGTATCACGCGGTGTGGCGGTGGGCAGGATCACCGGTGTGAGGGTCGGCGTTAGAGTGGGGGTGGGGGGAATGGCTTTTTCGAGCATTACAGCCCCCTGGAAAATGCCGTAGCCCATCCCGCCGAGAATAATTAGGGAGGCAATCACTCTGAAAAAAGCATTGCCGGTGAGGCGCTGGATGAAATTGGGGCGGCGGCGGTTGGCGGAAGGTGATCGGGCAAAATCGACAGGCGCCAATCGTTGGAACTCATCCACGAAGGTCTCAGGCGCAACATCGGCTTTATCTTCCGGCTCGCTGGATGTGGCCGGTTCCTTTGGCTGAATGACCGGCTCCGGTTGAGGTATAGGTTCCGGGATGGGTTCGGGTTCGACGACCGGTATGGGTGTCTGTTGCAGCCGCAAGCGTTCCATGCCCTGCTGGGCCAGCGGGTTGCCGGGGTCCAACTGTAGTGCCTGGCGGTAGCAATCAGCTTTTTTAACCGGATCATCCACAACCTCGGCCAGCAGCAGCCAGGCTTCCAGCAAGCGCGGGTTGACCTGTAGCAGGCGCGCCAACTCGCGCAGTGCGCCAGCCCGGTCACCGATGGCGATCAATCGACGTGCGGAATCAATATCAGGCATGGGTTAAACCCTGTTACATTTTACAACAATCCCGGTGCATGAAAGGTGCCGGAATCGGTTCGGGTGAGCTCAGGCCGGTTGATTTTCAGTGTATAGCCCGACGTTCTTGAACGGCACCAGTGCCAGGACGACCGCGTGCTCGTAAAGCGAGGCGCGGTCAAGCACGTCTCCCGTCAAAATGCCGATGGCGCCGTTCTGCTGCTTGGAGTTGTAACGTCCGAAGACGATATCGTCGGCTTCGCCCAATTCCTTGCCCTGCCGTACCAGTTCTGCCACAGCTGGCGGTAGGATGAACGTCCCTGAGCGGCTTTCGCCGGTGAGGGTGGAGGAGAGCACAACCACCCAGGCGAAGGCAGCCAGTTCGCCGTTCAGCGGCTCGGTGCCGCCCTCGATGCCGGTCCAGAAATCTGCGTCCGGCACAGTGCGGTGGGCGTTCTGCGCCCGGTTGAGTGCCCCCTGGCGCATCTCGGCGTCGGACATGGGCTGGCGGCTGACGCCCGATTCTACTTCGACGGAAAATGAGGTAAATTCTTCCTGCGGGAACATACGTCGGAAGCCATTGAGTGCGGCCTGGATTTTGACAGGGTTATGGGATGCGATGACAATGGTTTTCATAGATGTGAATTGTAGCCGATAAATGCCGACCGGTGAGCCAGTGACCTTTATTTTTCCTGGCTAGACCCAATATATAGCTACTACGTCTTCGATGGCCTTGAATTCCTTGTCGCCTGTTACCAAATCTGCTTTCATCGTTTTGGCCAGCGCGCCTGCATAACAATCGGCGTAGGACATCTTGTGCTGAGATTTGAATCGAGCAGCTTCTTGGGTCAGCTCCCAATCCGCATCCTTCAGCTGGATGCGCAGCTCGCGCAATTGCTTGATGCTGCTGTTAGCTTCCTCCTCCGAGATTTCGCGGGCAATAATGTACCAGACTTCGCCGGCGTTGACCACGCTCATACAGAGCGGGATCTCTTCTTCGTTCGCGTCGGCAATCAGGTCGGCGATCTTCTGTCCAGAAGGCTCGTCCTCGAGATAGGCAATGATGGACCAGGAATCCAAAACGATGGCCTTGGGTTTACGCGGCATGTTAAAGCTCCTTTTCCTGCAGTTTCTCTGCCAGGAGAGCTTTCATCAATCCCTTACCCTTGTACCGGCCGCGCAGGGAATGCACGTATTCCCGCGTAATAGGGGTAAGGATAATCTTCTTGGTTTGTTCATCCACGTCGATTTGAAGATAGGTTCCTTCCTTCACGCCCAACGCGTGCCGGATCTTCGATGGGATGACAACCTGTCCCTTGGATGTGACAATGGTTTCCATAGAACTTTCCTTCCGAATATTATTTAGAGTATATCATGTATCTAATAGTAAGACAAGAGAAACATGTCTTACATTATTGAAAACGTGATAAGGATTTTTCCGAATCTGGCTGCAAATTCGCTCGCCATAATCTCTATTTTCCTCTTGACATTAACGTAACGTCATGGTTTATCATCGAGTGCGAGGCAAAAAATGGTGTACACCGTCAAACAATTATCCGACCTGGCCGGCGTCAGCATTCGCACGCTGCATTATTACGATGCCATCGACCTTCTCAAGCCGGAGGCCGTCGGCGAAAATGGTTACCGCTATTATGGCGACGCGGCGGCGGTCCGCTTGCAGCAGATCCTGTTCTTCAAAGAATTGGGCCTCGGCCTGGTCGATATCAAAGCCATCCTCGACCGCCCGGATTTCGACGTGTTGCAGGCCTTGGAAACGCACAAATTATCGCTGCAGGAAAAATCTCAGCGCCTGGAGCGCCTCATCCAAACTGTTGACAAGACCCTCCTGCATCTGAAAGGAAAACATAAAATGAAGCAAAAGGAATTTTTCGCCGGCTTCAGCGAAGAGAAGCAGAAACGATATGAACAGGAAATTCGCCAACGTTATGGCGAAAAGGCGTTCGAGGGTGTCATAGATTGGAATAGCTATACCCCTGAACAAAAAGCGCAAATCAAAGCGGAGAGCGAGGTTATTTATCATGATCTGGTAGCTGTCATGGACCAGGGGTATGACGGCCCGGTCGTGCAGGCGATCATTGCCCGCTGGCACCAGCATCTGCGCTATTTCTACGAACCGAGTGATGAGCGTTTATCTGGGCTGGGCCGTCTCTACACAGAACATCCTGACTTTGTGGCCGCGTTCCGTGCCATGCATCCTGACCTGCCGGAGTTTTTCAACCAGGCCATCCAGTATTACGTCAAACACAAGCCGGCCAAAGCTTAAACAGAGATGCCGCACTCTAAATTGGATGCGGCATTTTTAAACCGGCATTATCGCAGCTTTATTGTGATTTTCTCCAATCGTAGATGCGGTCGATTTCCACGAGACCGGCCGATTGGTACAGGCGGGTGGCGCAGAAATCACCCCCCCACGATTGCGCGTGCACAACCTTGATCCCCAGGTCATGCAGCCGCCGGCAACCTTCATTGATAAGCGCTCGCCCTAATCCCAGCCTGCGATGATCGGGGTGGGTACCTACCGGTTCGAAGGTCCCAGCATGGTTGGCTTCGTCCAACCAAAGCAGGGCAAAAGCGGCAAAAGCGCCATCCGGCGCCACAGCCACCAGGTCCAGGTCGCGGTGATAGGCGGGGAAGCCGGTCAGGATGTGATATTTTTCGAGCGTCATGCGCGAGGGTGAAAAAGCTGTCCGGTGCACTTCGACGCGCTGGACAAGATCTTCATCGTCGCGCATGCTGCGTAGGCTGTAACCTGGCGGCAGTTGGGAAGGCGCAATGGAGCCGTTCAGCTTCCGGCTGCGGAAGCTGAAATAATCGCCACCACGCTCGTAGCCGTGTTTTTCCAAAGCGTGCAGCAGCACGCGATCCGAACTGCTGCATGATATGCTCATCTCGGGCAGGTCGTCCTTGACCGGTGAGAAAGATACACCATTCTGTTCCACCCAGTCCAACATCTCGTCCACCAGCTCCGGGTGTTTGGGGTGAATGAAAAGAACGAACGTAGCTCCCCCTTCCGGCCAGATATATCCCGCCACATTTTGTTCTTCATCCAGCCAGAGCTGTACTTGCGCCAGTGTGTTGCCACCCAGGCTCAGACAACGCCACCAATCCAATTCCCCTGCGGTGCAATAGACCGGCGGCCCATTAAGGGTATAGATATCTACCAGCAACCGGCGCATGCGGGCATAATCTTCTTCATTAGAGTAAGGTCGCATGTTCATTTTGGAATGCTCATCCCTTCTCGGCTTCCGAATTTCGCTGCGGTACCCTGTCTCTTTCAAAGATATGTTAAGTATATAGCGACATACATTCATTCTCAAGTATGCCATCGATGATTTCGATGGCTACCGGAGATTTGGCGACGATTTCCCTCGACGTGACCAGGATGCGCCCTTTACCAAGCTTGGCGGTCTCTTCGATGGAAGCTCCGTAGACCAGCGTGGTCAGGTTGGACCAAACGGCCAGCGAGGAACACATGGGGCAGGGTTCACATGTCGAGAAAAGGACAGCGCCGCTCAAGTTGGCATCTCCCAGCAGATGTACGGCCTGGCGGATGGCATTGACTTCGGCGTGCAGACTGGGATCTTTCTCGGTCGCTGCGGTGTCGTGTGCTTTCCCAAGGATGCGGTTGCCCCACACAACCACTGCGCCGTAGCCCTTATTGCCCTCCTGCTTTGAGAGCTTGGCTTCCTCGATGGCGAGCCGCATCATGGCGTCGAAATCGATGCGCACGATCATCTCACGGCAGTGATGGGCGTAGGGCCTGATCTCGTCGTAGCTGCGCAGAAAGCGCAGGCGCGGGTCGAGTTGGGACAGGAAAGCCTGGGTGGATTTTTCATAAGCTGCCCGGCAAACCTTGCGGGTGTCGAGCTTCAAAAGGTTGCAGGCCTCCAGGGTGGGGCAGGGGTTGGTCGAGAGCCATTCGATCAAAGTTTCCGTTTCTGCTACCACAGGCAGTTCTTCCAGAGCCAGTTCCATATAGTTTCCGAATAAAAGTTCGTAGGCCTGGCGCGGCGATGGTGCGGAAGGCAGATTGAGTTTCTCACGATTTTGTCTAACCCAGGCAATGCGTTTTTCAGAGACCTCGGCTTCGATCTGTCGATATGAGCTTTGTTTCAGTCGTTCGACTTGCTGTTGGATTTTCTGATCGAGATCATTTCCCATGGACTTCCCTCATTGCTTGTTGTTCTGATATTGTGATAATGGGTGATGCACCCGTTATCATATTCCATTATAACGATAACCATCCGCCTTGAGATTGAATTGAGATTGCTGAAACGTTCGATTATCGGCAAGATGGATTTTACAAAAAATTTACATCCTTAACACACTCTGTTGAACTGGTATGGGTATCCTTTTGTTATCGTAAAGGACAAAAAGGAGTTAATGTTATGAAAAAGCAAACCGTGAAATTTTTGTCGATCCTCTTGGTCGGCGTGTTGGCACTGGGTGTTCTGACGGCTTTTAGCCCGGTTGGTACAGTGTATGCAGATGATACTACCCCAACGGCTGTTCCTCATAACGGAGGCAAGGGTGCTGGGGCGCAAAGCGGTTATCCCCGCTTGCAAGATGCTTATCAACGCGAGCAGACGGCGCTAATCACTCAGGCCAACCACCTGACCACGGCCAATAATGCCGTCGGTCGTGTTCAGGATTTAATCAGCAAGGGCAATTCTGCTGGGTTGGATACTTCTGCGTTGCAATCGGCTTTAGCCACATTCCAGTCGGCACTATCGACGGCGCAATCCGATCACAACAATGCGGCCGGCATTCTTTCCAGTCACAATGGTTTTGATGGCTCCGGCAATGTGACCGATGCATCGGCCGCGTTGCAGACGGTGACATCAGCCGCCCAGGATATGAAAGATGCTGCTTCAGCGTTAGCGGGCGCTGGCAGTGCTTTGGCCACAGCAACGAAGGATTGGGTTGCATCCAACAAGAGCTATTATGATGGCAAGTTGACTGATGCCTATAAAAATTTGAACAACTGGCTGGGTATCCAGCCGACCAACATCGGCAAGCTCAGTGATGCTTCCAGTAAATTGCAGGACTATATCACGAAGGCCAAGGCGAACGGTGAAGATACCTCCAGCCTCGAAGCTGTCTTGGCAGATTTGAACACCAAGATCCCCCAATCGCAAAGTTACCATGACCAGGCCGCCAGCACTTTGGGCACCCATGCCGGCTTCGACAGCAACGGCAACGTCACCGATGAAGCCACCGCTCATCAAACCTTGCAATCGGCACGTGAGCAGTTGAATAACTCCAAGAACATCAACGCAGCATTAGCACAGGAAGTGAAGAACGCCTTGCAATCCTGGAAGGACTCGCATCCTTCGGCCACACCGCTGCCGACTATCTCTGAGCCGACGGCAGAACCCACCAATGGATAGGGGTAAGGGATATGAAAAAGGGCAAGATCGTTCTTTTGACTGTGGGTTTGATTTTGAACCTGATGTTGGCAAGCTGTGCGTTTGGCCGAAACCTGCGGAATGCCGCCTCAGGTAACCCAACAGGCAGTTCAGCACCGACGACCGCGCCCACCCTGGTCGTAACCCCCACTGCTGCTTCCTCGAACCAAACCCCGGCGGCACAATCAGCGACGTCGGTCCAATCACAGTCCGTCCGCAATGACAATTTGGATGCGATCTCGCAGGATATGCAGAAGATTTCTGAACCCGACGTCTCGGTCGACACCATCGAGACTCTTCCTGCCACCGACGACTTGTTGGATCTCAATGGGTTGGATCAGCTGACCCAGGACATGCAGCAGGTATTGGATAGTTTGAAATAACCTCAGGCCGGCTTTTTTAAACATACAGGCTGTCCCAAACTTTCGGGACAGCCTTTTATTTTGTTTTCAATTAAACCTTATTGCTTGTATTTCTCAAGCACCGGCACGGCGGCCTCTTCGACGAAATCTGCCAGGATAACGCCATCCACGTCGAAAGTGGGCGTGACCAGCTTGCCGCTGTTCCATCGGCGCACCTGCTCCTCGGCGCCGGGGGTGGAAAAGATGTCCACCTCGGTATAAGGCACATTATTGGCTTTCATCCATGTCTTGGCGCGCTTGCAATCAGGGCACCAGGGTGTACAGTAGACGACGACGCCGCCATGCGGCAATGCCACTTTAGCCGGCACGGCTTGCATGGCTTCGCACTTGGCAGCCTGCGGATCGATGCGTCGTATCACCAGGCGCAATTCTTCGTTGCTGGGTTGCTCGTCGATGTCATGCACGTCGATATAACAAATGTTGCCTTCTTTATCGATGACGAACAGAGCGCGTTCGGAATAGCCTTCACTGCGCAGCACGCCGTATTGTTCGGCGATTTTGCCGTGTGGCCAGAAATCGCTCAGAAGGGGATACGAAATATCCCCTAAGCTGTTAGCCCAGGCCTTGAGGCTGGGGACGTGGTCGATGCTGATGCCCAGTGTTTGAGTGTCGAGCAGCGCAAATTTATGCTTTTCTGCCTCATATGACGGGATCTGGCCGGAGCATACCGGAGTCCAGGCACGCGGGAAAAAAGCCAGCACCACGTTCTTGCCACGCAGGTCGCTGAGAGTCACGCTCTTGTCCAAATGACTGGGCAACGTAAAATCAGGGGCAGGTTGCCCGAGCTGTAGTTTCATATGATATCTCCTGACCTTAATTGTACCCAGAATCGAAAATAATGCAACTATTAAGACAATAATAGGTTTATTAATAAAAACTAATCGCAGTGATGATCAACCGGAAATTCTGGAAACTGATAGGTGGTCGTCTTGCATTTTTGTTAGTTCTGTTTGTGGATATTTCGTTATAATTTTGTTAGCAAATGATTTCAAAAAGGAGGTGAAAAATCATGTTATTCGCACCGAAAGAGAAAGGTCAAGGCTTGGTAGAGTACGCGCTCATTCTTGTTTTGGTAGCAGTCGTTGTCATTGTTATTTTAGCTCTGCTTGGCCCCGCAATCGGCAAAATCTTCAGTGGTATCACTGAGAGCATCTAGCCATAGACCCAAATACAAAACAGAGCGCTCGAAGCGCTCTGTTTTGATTTAATTCCAGTTAGCTTTTTCCGGCTGCTATCCCGGCGATAGCGCCGCTGGAAAAGGCGAATTGCAGGTTGTAACCCCCACACGGCCCGACCACGTCCAAGACCTCGCCAATCAGGTAAAGCCCCGGCACCACCCGCGAGGCCATGCTGGCTGGATCCACTTCGGTCACCGGCACGCCGCCAGTCTTGAGCTGACAATATTCGAACCCGCGCGTGCCTTTGACGGCCACGGAAACGTGTGTCAGCAGGTACAACAAGTTTTGTAGTTTTTCGTCCGAAATTTCTTTCAATAGCACATCCACGGGCAGACCGGCGGCTTTCAGAAATGCTGGCGGCACTTTGGGCGGCAGCACGGCTTCCAACACCACACCCAACGGAATGGACAGGCGGCGTTTGCGTTCGATCAGCGATCGGAGTACTGCCTCATTGGCTGCCAGCAAGTTCAATTCCAGGCGCAAACTGCGGCCTGGGTAGGTACTGACAAGGTGACTCAGGTCCATCACCGCCGGGCCGTTGAAGCCCCATTCGGTGACGATCAAATTACCGCTGGTTTCGGCCAGGCGGGTTTTACCGTCCCACAAGGACGCCTGCACATCCAAACGGACGCCTTGCAGTTTGCGGAACGGTCCCAGCTCAGCCAGTATCGGCGCCAGGGCGGGCAGCACGGGCAGCACGTGGTGTCCCAGTCGCTCCAAGGCCGGGAACAGCTCGCCGGTGGAACCCAGGGTAGGGTAGGCCTTGCCGCCGGCGGCCAGCACCAATCGTTCCACCGCAAATTTTTCATCTTCCGCAGTAACCAGCGTAAAACCACCGTTGCTGCTGCGGATATTCTTGATCTTGGTGCCGGTGTGCAGTTCCACATTCGCCAGCATCAGGGCAGCGGTTAAGGCGTCCACCACCGTCTGCGCCGATTCGGATAGCGGGTAACACCAACCATCCGCTGTGGCATAGGTGAGGATACCAATTTCAGCCAGGAATGTTCGCAGATCGGCATGCCCGAACTGCGCCAACACTTGTGCCATCCAGGCCGGATCGGCACAGGCATAGCGTTCGGCGGCGGCATTGGCGTTGGTGATGTTGCAGCGCCCGCTGCCGGTCACCAGCAGCTTGCGTCCGGGCGTGGGGTTGGAATCGAAAAGCAGCACGCCTGCACCGTCGGTGTGTGCGCCTTCGGCGGCGGCCTGTAATGCAGCCATCATGCCCGCCGGCCCTGCGCCGATGATGCCCAATTTGGCAGTCAATGTACCCTCGTTGTCTCTTTGGTCATGGTGCCCTCCAGGCTCATTATAGTATATACAGGCAACTCGATTTTTGACAAAACATTGACATTTTGCTTGCGTAATTTTTATATTCACCGTTTATGATTTGAAATTGTAAGGGAATGAAGTTCCCGAGAAATATCTTCGCAGGAGGTTGATTATGGCTATTAAAGATTTGATACCCAGAAAACAAAGTGACCGCATGGAGATCGAGAATCGTGGGGATGATCCTATCTTCTCTCTGCAGCGCCAGATGAATCGATTGTTCGACGATTTCTTCACCAACCCGTTCGGTCTGTCCACGTTCGGCGAGTTTGAGAACCGCTTCTTCCCGCGCGTGGATTTGTTGGAAACCGACAAGGAGATCACCGTCACCGCCGATATCCCTGGCATGGACGAGAAGGACATCGATGTCAGCGTGGCAAATGGCGTGCTGGCCATCAGCGGCGAGAAGAGTTCCGAGAAGATGGACAAGAGCGGCACGTACCATCGCATGGAGCGCAGTTATGGCTCCTTCCGCCGTGACATTGCTCTGCCCGACGACGTGGAAGCAGACAAGGCCGAGGCAGTGTTCAGCAAAGGTGTGTTGACCATCACACTGCCCAAGCCGGAGAATGCGGTCAATCGTACCAAGAAGATCAGCGTCAAGAAAGGTTGATCGCAGCAGGATGACAAAGGCGGCCCTCAGGGTCGCCTTTGTTTTTGTGTTACGGAACAACTTGTACTATTTCTTGAAATAGGCCTTCAGCGGCTCGAAATAGTAGTCCTGCCAGCCCTGTTCATATTCTTCGCTCTGTCCGTCGGGGATCTCGGTGTGCACCAGCGTCAGCTGTGTACCACTACCGGCAGGTTCCAGCAGCACTTCCAGGAGCGAATCGGGGGCGTTTTCCGGGAATTCGGTGGTGCGCCAGGTCTGCACGATGCGATGAGGCGGTTGTAGTTCCCGGGTGACGCCGGAGATGTAACCATCCCAGGCCTCATATTTTCCGCCCACTCTGAGGTCGATGTGGGCCGGGCTACCGGTAAAAGCTGCATGTTCATCACTGTCCAGCCAGGCGTGATAAACGGCCTCAGGGCTGGCGGGCAGCTCGATGGAAAGCTCCAACTTTTCACTCATCTTGGACCTCCAAACTACATCTGGCGGCAGCCTGCAGTGCTTGGGCAAGCTGGCAGGCTTCCTGTGGGGTTAAATAGACATTCGTTTCCCCCGCCCGGAACAGGCGTTCATCATCCGGGCAATCTTCTACCATCCGAACACAAACATTGTCTTCGAATTCCTTGTCTTTGACCTCGAAAAAGATGTCGATTGTAAGCGAATTGTCTAAAAGATGGATGGTCATGGCTTATCCTCCAGATAACTCGCGGAGACGGCACGCCGCAGAGAACTGTTGGAATGTTCCCGTGTGATGCGGCTTATTTCCCAAAGATTCCGACCACTTCACCGAAGAACATGCGATGATAATCCTTTTTTGGATAATGTTTCTCGATGCCGGCATCCACAAAATGACTGTGGTCGATATCCTGCCAGAACAGCTTACGGCATTCCAGTACCAGTTCGGCCTCGGCAAAGCTGGGTGCGGCCACTTTCTGTGATGCCACTGGCGTCAGCCCTGACGCGGCGATCTTATCGCCGTCACGGCCCGACCGGCTGCCTAGCAGGTTGAGCGCATCGCGATGGCTCTCGCCAAAAGCGGAGACGGTGAACGAATCGTACTGGTTCATGAACTCGAGAGTGTAGCGGGTGGGGCGCACCACCACCTGGACGAATGGGCGGTTCCACATGATGCCCATGCTGCCCCAGGAGATGGTCATGGCGTTGAAGTGTTTTTTGCCGAAATCGCCGCAAGTCAGCAGCAGCCACTGGTCGTCGAACAAGTGGAAAATGCGGGGTGCAAAGTCTTTGACTGCAATGGGTTTCAAATTCATGTGGTTTCCTCGCTGAGTATGGATGACAAAATCGTATTGCCCTGCTTGAATTAATTATAAGACCACCAGCAATCTTCTGGTGGTCTTGAATATAGAGCAAAGGGGTTGTGGTGACCGATCCTTATCTTTCTCTCCACAGACTTCGTGCTTCGTCGACCCAGATCTCAAAACCGGCGGGCGTTTCTGGAAATCTCATATAGTGTGCTTTGAGCTGCCCGGCGGTACCGGAAGCAGCCAGGAATTTTTTCAAACTGGAAAATTTGAACTGGCCGGTGATCACTCCCCACAACAATGCCAACCCGATGGAGATCAACTTACCAGTACCCATGTTGATCTCATAATTGGTGTTCAGCTCTTCGAAATCTTTGCCGGAGAAAATGATATTGTGCCGAAAGAGATAATTGACATCTTCGCGGGTCAGTTCCGCGACTGCGGGCAGTTGCGCCAGTCCACTGGCAAATTTGGCACCTTGGCTGCGGAAATAGCGCACGTTATAAGCCCACAATGCTTCGCGGCTGGTCTCGCCTTTTTTCAAGGCCGCACTTGCCACTTCAGCCGCGATTTGACATGCGGTAAAACCACTGGTAACGCCTTCACCGGAGAAAGGTTTATTCTGGTTGGCGGCATCGCCCACCACCATGAAGCCATTTCCTACTAATGAGAATGGCGGACGGTGGTAGGGCACCACGCCCTGGCGCCGGCGCAGCACCTTGCCAGGGTCGCCGAAATATTCCTCACGCCATTCTTGATGCTTTTTCCAGGCGTAATCGAAGCTGCCTGGTTGGCCAATCCCTAAAATAGCGCCCGCTCCCCAGCTTTTATTCCAAAACGCTTTGTGAAACAGGTAGGAATTGCTGCCGGTTGGGAATCCATCAGGGATTTCATCGCGCAGTTCCAGACATACATAGAGACAATCAGCAGGCGGTACCGGCTTGATCTCCACGCCGAAATCAGCCGGTAGCCGGGTACGCACAGCGGCTGCCAGCCCGGAAGCGTCGACCACCAATTTTCCACGCGCTTCGAACGGCTCGCCGTCCACTTCTCCTTTCACACCGATCAATTGCTTACCTTCCATAATGACATCTGAAATTTTGGCATGTTCCACAATCGTTCCGCCCGAGTCACGTACATAACGCTGCATGCGCTGGATGAAGGCCGGCATGGACATGACGTAGAAAGTGTAATTGATCGTCTGTTTCACCTTCATGTCCGGCGACCAGGTGTAGCTGGTGTCCTCGGTGTGGATCAATTCTTCAGGGGTTGGATGTGGAATATTGAATTCATCGAAGCGGATCTTATCCATGTGGAAAATTTCGATATGCTCGCCCAACGAGGTGAGCGTCTTGGCTTCCAGAACCAGGGTCTTGAAACCGGCTTGCCCCATGCGCCAGGCAAAATAACATCCTGCCGTGCCAGCGCCTGCCACGATGATGTCAGCTTCAAAGTGTTTTATCGCCATATTGCCTCCAAGTGATGTTGAGAGTATGTCACTCACCCCTAAGGTTATTTTATAAGGAAATACGGGGTTGTTTTTTAACAATCCGGCAATTTGGGAAACAATTCGAAGATTCCCAACTGCTGATTAATGGGTATCCAAGTTCATTTGCCTGCGAGAATTTGCCGGGCGACTTTCTGTGCTCCGATCATTACATTCATAACGCCGCCTCCGCTCTCGCTCTGCGCACCGATGAACCACAATCCCTGGATCGGTGTCTTGTGAGCAGGAGCTTTGTTGCCGATCACAGGCGGGACCCCTCCAAAAGAATGGTGTTTTGTATGAGTTCGGAGGCGAAAATCCTCTGGAGTCAGGATCAACCGGGTTTGGGTATGCTCCCGGAGACCTGGAACATGACGCTCCGCTTCCACAACCAGCTTATCGGCCAGTTCTTCCCGTCGGGAAGCCCAGTCTCCTGTTGCAAGCGTGTCCGGGGCAACAGTGTAAATGGTAACTGCGTAGGTATTCTTCGGAGCGAGCTCAGGGGAATGCAGCGAGGGAACATAAATCAGCAATCCTTCTTTGCCCTCGTGATAATCACCCGTGCGCAAACGTTTGACCGCCAACTCCAGGTCCTGTGTATTGTAGTAATAGCACAAAGCTGCCGGTTGGTAGGGAGTGGGATCAAAATCGATTCCCAACTGGACCATCAGGACCGACTCCATCAGACGGTTGTTTTCAATTTGAGCGACAAGATCAGCGGGTAATTTTTCGCGACCCACCAGATCAAAAAAGACTTCGTTCATCCCGCCAGAAGCCAGCACGATATCAGCCGGTTCAACTGACCCATCTGCCAGCTGTATTCCTTGGACCCGCCCGTTCTCAACCAGGATACGCGTGACCGTTTTACCCGTCAGCACCTGACCGTCATTTTTCTCGATTACTCCAAGTACTGCATTTACAAGCGATTGGCAGCCGCCCAGAATGTAGCTGTAGGCCGTCTGGGCACTTCGCGTCCCTGGGTAGGTTGGAATCCGTTTGTCGAAAGCCGTTTCCAGATGAATGCTGGGTACACCCAATCCAGGAAATTCGCTGGGGGCGGTGACAAAATCGGCCACAATTCCCAGGAAAAAGGTTTTGAGCACAGGGGATTGAAAATAATGATCCATTAATTGTTGGCCGTTCCAATTCGCTTTACTTTTGATGGGCTGGAAAGCCAGCAGCATGCGCAGTTTGAGAATTAACGCTTGCAGTCCGTTGGCTGTTTCGGCCTGGCGGCCCAAGGACATCAACGCCATCATCTGGTCGTAAAAGGTGTAGTAATCGTCCAGAGCTTTGCTTTCGTCCGGGAAGATCTTCTTTAGGTGCTCCCGCCGCCAGTAAGGACCTTCATATTCCTTTGGCCGCCAGAGGGCGAACTCGGGCATGGACAGGCCGCGGTCCTCATGTACAACTGGAACTTGGTCGCTTACGCCCAGTTCTTCCAAAACCAAACGTCCTTTATCTCCGGGAGCAAAACCCTCCAGAATCAGCGGACCGATGTCCCAACCGTAACCATCTTGCCTGACCGTGGCGGTCACACCGCCCGGGGTTGGAAACTGCTCGAAGACTTTAACGGAATGTCCCGCTTTGGCTAGGTAGGCACCAGCTGTCAGACTTGCCATGCCCGATCCGATGAGTATGATTTTCATGATAAAGAACAATCCTTCCTCTTAATTTGTCTTGGGAGATCCGCCTGCCTTGCGTTCGGCCAATTCCTTAACCAATTCAGTATGAGATTTACGTGTAATTGGGTACCAAATCAGGAAGGGCAGGCTGCACAAAATAACGACCGCCGGAACAATGGCAAAGAAAAAGCGGATGCCAAAAAGTGCATGTACCGTCTGGGCAACATTGGGAATGTATCCAAATAATTGCAACGCCCAACCGCTTACGGCAATTCCCAGAGCACCAGTGAACTTGCCTAAAAATGACCAAAGACCATAATAGATTCCCTCACGACGTTCGCCGGTCATCTTTTCATCATATTCGATCACATCCGGCAGCATACTCCAGGGAAATACCCATTGGGACGAAAATCCGACACCGGCGACAAAAGCGATCACATAGATCCAGGAGGTAGGTCCTTGAGGGAAGAAGAAACTGGCAATGATGGCCAAACTGGCAATCGTCAGCCCGAGCGCATAAGCAGGGCCTTTATTGATTTTGTCTGAAATTATTTTGGCCGGAACCAGGAAAATACCAATAGTCACAAGCATGACCAAAAGTACCAACGGGACCGCATCCGGCATCCCGAGTTGGTATTGGATAAAGTACGGAACCAGAGCTGTCAGAACGGTGAAGCTAAAACTACTTAAGGTGAAAGCCAGCATTAAAATCACGAAAGGCCGGTTCTTAAACGAGGTCAGCATGGCCTTGATTGCCGGGAGCTGGGAAGGCTCTCCAGCTAACTCCGGGTTTTCCTTTATCGTCAGGGTTGTGATCAGAATCACCGTCATGGCGATGACCCCAAAAATTGCCCCGGTGGCGCTCCAGGCCTGCTGCAGATTCAGGCCAACTCCTTTAAAAATACCAGCCAATACCGTGGTTGCGGCTGCACCCAGGATATAGCCCACCACGCTGTAAACCATCCGGACGGAGGTCAGACTGGCACGTTCACTGTAATCGCGGGTCATCTCTGGGGTCAGGGCGTAGTATGGTACGGAACTAATGGCAAGGCAAGTATCCACCAGCCAGAAGCTGCCCAACACAGCCAGAAAAGCGAGTACCCCGGTCAGCCCCTTGGGCAAGGAAAACATGATCCAGGCAGCGATTCCTAAGGGGATGGCTCCGGAAAGCATAAAGATGCGCCGGCGCCCGAAATGCGAACGAGTGCGGTCCGACCAAAATCCAATCAGGGGATCTTTAAAGGCATCCCAGGTAAGCTTGCCGAACATTAAGGCAAACCCGGCCGTCGCCGGGTTGATACCGGCCACGTCCGTGTAATAAAAGAGCAGAAAGAATTGCATTGCAGACGTGATCAGGGCAAAACCCAAGTCCGCCAGTCCATAACGGAATTTGGTTCCAAGCGTCAGTTTTTGATCCATGAGGTGCCTCTCTGGGGTTTGAAATATGAAATTGATCACTGAAAAAACGGGGGTTTAGCTGGATCATTGTGGAAGTCACAACAAAATAACATAGGGTTATTATAGGTTGCGAAACATTTAATTACAACAACCGAAAATCCACGTCGAATAAATTTTGCCAACACTTTCACCCCGGACGGGCGTTGATTGTGGCGTAACTCGCTTAACTTTAGCATAATTTCCTCCATTCTGCATAATATTTGGCATTCCATTTTCATAAAATTGGATACCTGAAACCTTTTTTCCAGTCCGACTTAAAATACAAACAACAGATTGGAAAATGAAAAAGTGAGTTTTCTCAGGGCGGCTTTTTTCATATATCTCTCGACAAGGATAATTCTCAGAAAGCTTCATCACTACACTTCTGGCCGTTCGGATGATTTTCCCGGCCAGAAAAATGTATTTCAGTCTGAACGTCTTGATTTGCTGCCGGTATTCCGTTCTCTTTGCGAAGTCCATCTTGAACAGCAACAACAAATTGTAAGTCATCATCATCAACTGAAATATCGCTTCATTGGCCCAAAAAGATTGGAGCAGCAGGTGTCCAACCGCCATATCGTACTTTGCTTCCTTAATATAATTTTCAGCAATGCCGCGTTTTTCGTAAGCAATGACCACTTTTCTGAGGCCATTTCGGTATTGGTTACAAAGTAGAAGTATTCGAATTCGTCACCTTCTAGAAAAGATAATTGTGTCCTGTCTTTTTCTGGTTTCTCTGGCCTAGTCCGCCAGGACAGGCAATACGCAGGATACGACAAATCTTCTATCCTTGTTCCAAGTGTCCAGCTTCGTAAAAGCTCAGTCGTTTCCCGACCTTCATCACCTTTGATGAATGAGATGGATGGAGCTGTTACTTGAGAGGCGAGCGTCGGATATTCTTAGAAAGGTCAATATGACAGCATCTATGAAAAAGAAAACTAACTAACTATAATGGACACAAGTTTTTGGAGAAACTCTTATGAAACGCGCGATTACCCATACCATTCTTATTGTTATTACTGTTTTAGCGCTTGCACTTACGGCCTGCAGCAGCCAGGGGGCGACCGCGACCTCGTCTGCCGCGAACGCGGCGCAACAGACCTCCGTACAAGCTCCAACTTCTGCGGATCCGGTTTCCATCGTCGATTCGGTCAGCTATACCGACAGCGGTGGTTATTATCATGTGACGGGTGCGGTGCGCAACAATACCGATATCGATGTAACGAGTGTGCAGCTTACCCTTGTGGTGAAAGATTCGAACGGCAAATCGCTTCTTCGGGATGCGAACAAGAACCCTGTCGACAGCTTACCGATCCAGCCTTTCTTCACCGTTCTACAGCCGGGCGAAGTTTCGCCATTCGATTATTATCTCGATACCAGCATCGGCACGCCGGCCAGTTATAACCTGTCCGTCACGGGCCATGCGCAGGGTAGTGCCACCCGTGCCGATGTGATTGTTAGCAACATCCAGACCTTCACCGATAATGTTGGCACCACATATATCGTGGGTGAGCTGGTCAACCAGGGCAGTACCGCAGCCCAAGTAAAAACCTTGGCCGGTGCCTTGGTGGATGCCTCTGGCAAGGTACTGGCGGCCAACAACAGCTTGAACCTGGTGGAATACCTGGGGCCGTCGGGCGCTACCAATGCCACGGATCGCGGCCCCTTCGAAATCACCCTCGATGGCCCGGTGAGCAATGTTGCCAACTTTGTCACTTATGTCGAGGCCGATACGACCGACGAGCAAAGTCCGGTGCCGGTGGACATCACGTATACGAATGGTTACACCGACGCGTTGGGTGGCTACCACCTGGTCGGCACCGTCGAAAACAAGAGCAACGCGTCGATCCACTTTGCCATCCAGGGTGGCCTCTATGCCGCGGACAAGACGGCGTTGGATGCCAATTACATCTTCGTCGGTCCCATGGCTTCAGGCGCGACGTTGCCCTTCGACATTTCTATTTGGCCGGTAGTCGATTTTGTCGCTTCCGCCGCGAAGCAAGTGAGTTCCTTTACCATGCAGGTCGACCCGAGCTGGGTGAACACGGAACCGGCATCCCTGGCCAACCTGACGGCCAGCAGCGTGAGAGATATCAAGAAATCGGGCGGCGAATGGGATTTTACCGGGCAGGTGAGCAATGATTCAGGTAATGCCCTGGATAGCGAAGATGTGTACATTGGCATCTATGATGCCCAGGGTAAGTTGATTGGGGCAACCTCCACCACCATCTCTCACACAGGTGAAAGCATCGCTGTTGGCTCGGCCGATCCCTTCTCAGCCTACGTTTCGCTCGCCCCGTCTGTGGATCTGGGCACTGTGACCTACAAGATCACCGTGATCGGTGTGATGCATTAGCATCATCGGCAGTCGGTTGACGGATTTTCACGCCCTAAAGGTGGTTCAAGCCTTTAGGGCTTTGAGTTCATTTGAAACGGGTATAATGGCTGTACCGGGTAAAAGACCATGTTCAACGAATCTGACATTTTGCATTATTTGGATGAAAATGCCATTACCTATCAACGCCTGGAACATCCGCCGGTCTATACTTGTGAAGACGCCGACCGCGTCCGCCCTATCCTGGCGGGCGAACACATCAAGAATATTTTTTCCGGGACGAAGGCAGCAAGCACTTCTTTTTGGCGGTGGCACGTTGCCAGAAGCGCATCGATTCACGGGCACTGGGAAGATCGCTGGGTGTCCATAAACTTCATCTGGGTTCACCGGAGCAATTATTGTCATTTCTGGGCGTGACACCCGGAGCAGTGACCATCCTGGGATTGATTAACGATGTGGATCGAAAAGTGGAATTGGTTTTCGATGCTGAAATCTGGCAGAGCGAAGCTTTTCTTTGTCACCCTCTGGTAAACACGGCAACGCTGGTCATTTCGCGCCAGGGCCTGCTGAAATTTTGCCAGTTGACTCATCATCCAGTGCGGGTAGTGGAGATGGCCATAAGGTCTTGAACAGCCTTTAGGCTGTATACAGCCCGGGGCTGTAAACGGGTTCCAGGAGTGAAGATGAAACGTATCAATTCATTAGGGATCGTGGCGTTGCTCAGTTTGGTGTTAAGCGCCTGCGGCGCGTCGGTTGCAACACCTACTACTGCATTACCCACATCGCTGGCAGCCACCTTGACCCCTTTGCAGCCGGCAACTCCCACAACGGGACGCTCCCCGTTGACAACGCAGTTGCTGCGCAACATGCAGTACGCCTTGCCGTTCTATAACCGGACTGTCAGCCTGACAGATGGGAGCTATCACGAAGGCACTGGGAACAATAGTTACTCGGTCACTTTCCTTGATAATGCGGTTGCGTTCGGCGATCTCGACCAGGATGGCGTGGCCGATGCTGCTGTGGCCGTGGCTGAGAACGGGGGTGGTAGCGGTGAGTTCGAATCGTTGGTTGCGGTCCTTGATCAAGCCGGCGCTCCGGTTGAAACCAGCGTGGTCGAATTGGGCGACCGAGTGCAGATCAATTCTGTGGCCATTCAAAACGGGCAGATTGTGCTGAAGATGCTGGTGCAGGGCCCCAACGACGCCATGTGCTGCCCCAGCCTGCCGGTCACCGAGACGTTTGTCTTGTCGAATGGCAATCTGGTCTTGGTGCATCTCACTTCGCAAACCGCAGATGGTACGGAGCGCACCATTCAGATCGAAAGCCCGGCTGCCGGGACACAGGTTGGCGGCACAGTGGAAGTGAAAGGCAGCGTGTCCATTGCCCCGTTCGAAAATACCCTGGGCTATCGCCTTTATGACGTTGCGAATAGCCAGCTTGCAGAAGGGTCGGTTACAGTCAAGGCGGATACCGCCGGCGCGGCCGGTACGTTTGACGCTACCATTGATCTGTCCCAAGTGCCTGCAGGGGCTACTTTCCGTTTAGTATTACTCGATACCAGTGCGGCGGACGGTACCACGTTGGCGCTGGGCTCGGTGGAATTATCGAAAGAATAGAAGAGGACAAACCAAATTGGGAGGGCATAAATGACTGAAAACAATCACTTGGTTACAGCAGAGGATCTATATCGCATCGAGTTGATCAACTCACCCCGGCTATCGCCGGACGGACAGTTCGTAATTTTTTCGAAGTCGCGCGTAGAACGCAAGACCGAGAAGAAATTTTCCAACCTGTGGCGTGTTCCCACCGCGGCAGGCGCACCGCAGCAATTCACGTTCGGTGATCAGAACGACGGCCAGCCATGCTGGTCGCCGGATGGCCGTATGCTGGCATTCCTTTCCGATCGCGGCGATAAGGAAAAGCCACCGCAGATATATCTCATTTCGATGGACGGCGGTGAAGCCCACAAGCTGACCGACATCCCCGGCGAGATTCGCTCGTTCACCTGGTCGCCAGATGGCAAGCAGTTGATTTGCTCGGTATGCAAACTGGATAAGGAAACGCTGGAGCAGCAAAAAGACGAAGTTAAGAAGAAACTGGGCGTGGTCAAGCGCGAGATCGGCCGCGTGTTTTATAAATTAGATGGGTACGGCTACTTGCCGCATGAACGCACGCACCTGTGGCTGGTGGATGCCCGTAGTGGCAAAAGCAAGCAACTCACGGACCATGCCGTTTTCGATGAGGCCCAACCCGCCTTCTCACCCGACGGGCGTTGGATCGTGTTTGCCTCCAACCGCAACGAGAATCCCGATTTTCATCCCGATTGCGTCGACCTGTACGTGATGCCGGCCGCGGGCGGCAAGCTGCGCAAGATCGAGACACCGCTGGGTGAAAAACATTCCCCCATCTTCTCTCCGGACGGAAAATGGATTGCCTATTTCGGCCATGAGGGCGAGGGCTTGGATTACAAGAATGAATCGTTGTGGGTCGTCCCGGCCGCGGGAAATGCTCCGGCCAAGAACCTGACAGCAGCGTACGATTTGCATGCCAGCATGGACGCCATCGGCGATTGTGGCGAACCGGAAGAGATGATGCCCACCTGGTCGGCAGACTGCCAGCGGCTGTATTTCCAGGTCACCTATCATGGCGCCGTGCAATTGAAATCGGTGAAGGTGGATGGCAGCGATCTGCAGGATGTCATTGTATTAGAGGGTATGGTGGGGACGTACCAGTTCAACCCCGATCAGCGGAAGGTATTCTACTTCTTTGGCAAGCAGGACGATCCCTGCCAGCTCTACTGGCTGGACCTGGAAACGGGCAAGACGCGCCAGTTGACCAACGTCAATCCCTGGCTGAAGCGCATCGATCTCGGCCAGGTGCGCGAGATTTGGTACAAGGGCGCTGATAAGAACGATCTGCAGGGCTGGATCCTGACTCCGCCGGGCTTCAATCCGAAGAAAAAATACCCGGCCATTTTGGAAATTCACGGCGGCCCGCAGGTGCAATATAGCTATGCCTTCATGCACGAGTTCTATTACCTGGCATCCCATGGCTACGTGGTGTTCTTCACCAACCCGCGCGGCGGACGTGGCTATGGAGAGGAACACACCAAGGCCATTTACGATGACTGGGGTGACCGCGACTACGCCGACCTGATGGCCTGGACGGACTTGGTGGAGAAAGAGCCGTACATCGACAAGAATTGCATTGGCGTCACCGGCGGGAGCTACGGCGGGTATATGACGTTGTGGGTGGTGGGACACACCACGCGCTTCCAGGCGGCCGTCAGCCAGCGCTGCGTCAGCAATTTCATCAGCATGTGGGGTTCCTCGGATTTCAACTGGGCGTTCGAACAAAGCTGGGGCGGCAAGCCTCCGTTCGAGAACCTGGAACATTACTGGGACCATTCTCCCATGAAGTACATGCCCAACGTCAAGACGCCCACCAAAGTGATCCATAATGAAGGCGACATGCGCTGCCCCATCGAGCAGAGCGAGCAAGCATTCGTGGCCCTTAAGCGGCTGGGCGTGCCCACCGAGTTCGTGCGCTTCCCGGACGAATTCCATGGCCTGTCGCGCACCGGCCGCACCGACCGGCGCATCGAGCGCTTGAACCACATCCTGAACTGGTTCGAGACGTATTTGAAAGCCTAGCGCCGGCTTAATAACGTTCATCCTTACCCCCGGTGTCATCAAAGAGCCGGGGGTAAATCATATTTGTCTCCGGATTCGTCCATATTCGTTATTGGATTTTCGGATATACTTCCGGGAATATTATTTTCGGTTTCGGTAAGAGGAAAAATGGCTTACATCGGTGAGATCGCAGCGTTGTTTACATCTTTGTGCTGGTCTATTTCCGCCATCGGGTTTACCAAATCGTCCCAGCAGGTTGGTTCCCAGGCAACCAACCGCGTGCGGGTGCTGCTGGCTCTTTTGGCTTTGATCCTGATCAACACTGTGCTCTATGGCCAACCGCTTCCGTTGCAGGCAGATACTTCCCGTTGGGTTTGGCTGAGTATTTCAGGCGTCATTGGATTATCGCTGGGTGATGCTTTTTTGTTCCAGGCCTATTATGAGATCGGCCCGCGCCTCGGGCTGTTGCTGCTCAGTTTGGCTCCAGTCTTCGGCGCGGCGATTGCCTGGATTTTCTTCGGCCAGGCACTTACCTTGTTGCAGTTCGTTGGGATCGTGGTCACGCTGGGGGGCATCGGTTGGGTGGTCATGGACTGCCCGGAGGAAGGGGAGGGGCAGCCCCGCCGGGGCGCCGGCCGCGGCATCTTGTTTGGGGTGCTGGCTGCCCTGGGCCAGGCGATCGGGTTGGTCTTTTCCCAACAGGGCATGGCGGGAGACTTCTCGCCGTTTGCAGGTACGCTCATCCGCATGTTAGCGGCGGTCATTGCCTTGTGGATCGTGGCCGTCTTCCAGCATCAGGCGAAAACCACCGTGGATAGTATGCGCACTCAACCAAAGGCATTCGGCTGGATATCTTTTGGGGCGCTGTTTGGGCCGGTTATCGGCGTCTCGGCATCGCTTCTGGCCGTCCAGTATACCGGGATCGGCGTGGCCAGCACGCTGATGGCGTTGCCGCCGGTCTTCATGCTGCCGATCAGTTATTTTGTTTTCAAGGAGCGTTTTGGCTGGCAGGCTATAGCCGGGACACTGGTCGCCATCATCGGCGTGGCGCTGCTATTCCTGAGTTAAAGTCGTATCCTGTTCCGTTTTAACCCCCTCGTTGGCTATCTTTTGTTCTTCCACGTAACGGCGCGGCATGGCCAGCGATGACCATCCCCCCGCTTCTTGTAATGCAAAAGGATCCGTGCCGTTGCGGGCAGCGCTGGTGGCCCAGAAATGGCGGCAGTCATGGGCGCTCAATCCTGTTAGACCCACACGTTCGCCCAGCACACGCGCGCGCAGCGTGATGCCGCGTTCGGTCATTCCCGGCTTTCCCAGGTGATCGTTCTTAAGACTGCGGCGCAGCAACGGTCCGCTGGACGGTAGATCGCCGTATTCGGTGTAGGCAGTCGCGGCACGCAGCGTATCCGGCGAGAGGCGATGCACCTGCTCTTTCCCTACCTTGGAGCGATAGAAGCGCAACAGGCCTGACGCCAGGTCCAGATTTTCCACGCGTAGGGCAGCCACTTCACCTACCCGCAAGCCATGGTCGAGCAGCAGGCACATCAGCAAGGCATCCCGCCGACCCTGGGGATGGTTCGGCTGGCTCTTGAGGGCTTGCGCCTGTTCGAGACTGATTTTGACCGGTGCAGCTTTTTTCAGCCCGATGCGCGTCCGCGCCCGCTTGCGGTCTACCCGCCGCCGCTCGCGTTGGCTGTAGCCCTGCACGGCGCGGATGAGCGCATATTCCGTCGGGCTGACCGTGCCAGCCTGGAATGCCAGCCGGGCGTAGGTCTTGACCGTCGAGAGTCGCACGTTGACCGATGGCACGGCATAGCCTTTTTGCAATTGCCATTTGACGAAGGCTTCCACCAAGCCCCAGGTGATGCCGCGCCAGGCTTCGGGGTCTGCCAGCAGGTCCCCAATAGGAATGTCCATCTCAGCCAGAAAATCGGCGAACAATCCCAAGTCGGCTTCCTGACGGCGCAATGTTTCGGCGGCGCGTCGAGAGCGGTAATCCTCGAAGCGGTGGCGTGCCGCGGCGCGGTTGGCGGCTTGCCCGGCCTGGGCCAGGGCCTCCGGGAGAGTGGGTTGGAGGGGTTGTGAAAGCGAGTCTTTCATGATCGAAAATAATCGGAAGGTAATTAAGGCGAATTATACATCGTTTCGCTTGGCGAGTCTTGCGAGTGTACCTATGGATTGGGTCACGCGATGGGGTTATTTTGGAAGAGTCGCTGTAATAGACATCAGGTCGCAAGCAACTAATGACGAAAATTGGGTGAGGGTTTATATGGGTTCAATCATCTGATGATAAAATAAGCTAAATGCCCAGCAGGCAGCGAAATGCCCCCTTGGGCATGATTTAAGAACGGAGCTGAACATGGCAGACGAAGAAGTGAAAAATGGTAATGCAGGCCAAAATGACTATTCCGTGGCCTGGCATGCGCTGCACGCCGATGAGGTGTTGGAAAAACTCCAAACACCCCTGGAGACCGGCTTGTCGGGTGCGGAGGCGGCTGAAAGGCTGACGAAGTTTGGCCCCAACCAACTGGCCGAAAAGCCGCGACCTTCATTTTTTCACCTGGTGCTGGATCAGCTCAACAACTTTGTGGTAATCCTGCTGGTGGTGGCAGCAGTTATTTCGGCAGTGTTGGGCGAATGGGTGGATTCATCGGCTATTTTGGCGATTGTGGTATTGAACGCCATTCTGGGGGTGGTGCAGGAAAAGCGTGCCGAAGAAGCGTTGGCGGCGTTGAAAAAATTGGCAGCTCCTGAAGCGCAGGTGCTGCGTGATGGGCGACGCATCTCACTCCCGGCGGCAGAATTGGTCCCCGGCGATGTGGTTTTCCTGGAAGCGGGCAATTATATCCCCGCCGACGTGCGCTTGTTGGAAGCAGTCAATTTGCGGGTCGAGGAAGCTGCCCTGACGGGTGAGTCGGTGGCGGTGCAAAAGAACGCGGCCCTGGCGTTGGACAGGGACATCCCCCTCGGCGACCGCAAGAACACGGCTTTCATGGGCACGGTGGTTTCCTATGGGCGCGGCAAAGGTGTGGTGGTCAGCACAGGCATGCACACCCAGCTTGGCTTGATTGCCACCATGCTGCAGGCGGTTGAAGAGGAAGAAACGCCGCTCCAGCGCCGCTTGAACGAGCTGGGCAAGACTCTCGGCTGGGCCTGTTTGGTTGTTTGTGCGCTAGTATTTGGCGTGGGGCTGCTGCGCGGCGAAGGTAGTCCTCTTGATCTTTTCATGATCGCTGTCAGCTTGGCAATTGCGGCTGTGCCGGAGGGTCTGCCGGCCATCGTGACCATCAGCCTGGCGCTGGGAATGCGCGAGATGATCCACCGCCACGCACTGATCCGGCGCCTGTCATCGGTTGAGACGCTGGGCTCTGCCACCGTGATCTGTTCCGATAAGACCGGCACGTTGACCCAGAACGAGATGACCGTCACCCGCGTCTGGGTGGATGGACATTCCTTTGATATCAGCGGCCAGGGTTATGCTCCGCAAGGGGAGTTCACACTGGACGGCAAGACGATCCAGCCGACAGATTATCCTGCTTTGGGGACGGCGTTGTGGGTGGGCACGCTGAACAACGACGCTCAGATCGAAACGGTCGAGAACGGTGATGCTGCGCCTATGTATCGTATCGTTGGTGACCCCACGGAAGGTTCTATCCTGGTGGCGGCGGCCAAGGCCGGCGCAGTTTATCAAGACTTGAATCAGGCTTATCCACGCCGCAGCGAGATTCCTTTTGATTCAGAGCGCAAGCGGATGCTCACTGTGCATGACATCCAGGTTCCAAGTGCCGAGGATATTTCTCCTTTTACTGACGATAGTCGTCGGGAGTGGTATACGGTGGCAGTGAAGGGTGCCCCTGATGTGGTATTGAACCTGTGCGACCGGGTCGCCGGAATCGATGATCACCCGCGTGCTTTGGATGAGAGTGCACGCAAAGCCATCCTGGCGGCCAATGAAGTGCTCACGGCTCAAGCGCTGCGCGTGCTGGGCGTGGCCTACCGGCTGACGCCCCAGGCCCCCGCCGAAAGCGAGCTGCACGGCCTGGAAAAAGAGTTGGTCTTTGTCGGTTTGATCGGCATGATCGACCCGGCGCGGCCTGAAGTGCGCCCCGCACTAGAGAAAGCCCGCCATGCTGGCATTCGCACCATCATGATCACCGGCGATTACCCCAATACGGCGCGTGCCATTGCCGAGAGCATTGGGCTGTTGCGTGAAGGGCACCAGGTGTTGACCGGCCACCAACTCGATCATCTCAGTGATGAGCAGCTCAGGGAAGAAGTGAAGTGTACCGATGTGTTTGCCCGCGTTTCACCCGAACACAAGATGCGCATTGTGGACGCGCTGCGCGCCAACGGCGAAGTGGTGTCCATGACCGGCGATGGCGTCAATGACGCTCCTGCCATCAAGCGCGCCGACATTGGCGTTGCCATGGGCATCACCGGCACCGATGTGGTCAAAGAGACCGCCGATATGGTACTGACCGATGACAACTATGTGAGCATCGTCTCCGCGGTAGAGCAGGGCCGCATCATCTACAGCAACATCCGCAAGTTTGTCTATTACCTGATCTCCTGCAACTTGGGCGAGATTATGATCATCTTCCTGCCCACGCTGTTCGGCAAAGGCTCGCCGCTCACTGCCATTCAATTGTTATGGCTCAACCTGGTCACGGATGGCGCCCCGGCGCTGGCGCTGGGTACCGAGAAGGGCGAACCGGACATCATGGACCAGCCGCCGCGTGACCCTAAGGAGCCCATTATCAACCGCACTATGCAGATTGGTGTGGTGATGCAGACCGTGGCGATCACTGCGGCTACCTTGGCGGCGTTCTTTCTGGGCGCCGACCAGCCCTTGCCGCAGCCGCAGACCGCCGAGACGATGGCTTTCGTCACTCTGACCATCTCGGAATTGTTCCGCGCATATACGTCCCGCTCGGAACGTTACCCGTTGTTCAAGATTGGCCTTTTCAGTAACAAGTGGATGAACCTGGCGTTCTTCTCTTCGCTGGCATTGATTCTAGTGGTGGTCTACGTGCCGTTTTTGAGTGGCGTATTTAACACCCAGCCGTTGACATGGGCAGAGTGGGCGGAGGTCATCCCACTGTTGCTCGTCCCGTCGATCGTAGCAGAGGTCTCCAAGGTCATTATGAATGCTCGTGGGCGCCAGCAAATGAAAGCACAAGCGGCCGGTTGATGGATTGGATATCAGAAAAAAAACAGGGATTGCCATTCGGCAATCCCTGTTTTCGTCGTAGATGATAAAACTTACGCAGCTTCCTGTTTTGCTTTCTCGATCTCTGCCCGTTCAAGCAGTTGGTTGTGCAGTGTGTCAATGTCATGAGGTACCATGATAACGGCACCAATAAAGAACAGGCAGCACAAAAGCCAGGCGACGGTGCAGATCCACAGGATGGCTGAACCAACGTTGACGGCGTCAGCAATGGCTCCGGCGATCAATGGGGCAGCGGCTGCCCCAATGTTTTCGACAAAGCTTTCAACGGAGTTGGACATGGAGCGGATTTCGGGGAGCGAAATATCATAGATGGTTGAGACGACATTGGCAGAAGCCAGGGGCATGAACAGGGCTGTCGCCATCAGCATGATGGCAAAAGGCACAACGTTCTGATTGGGAATATTCATCGTGATCCACAAAAAGATGGTGCCCATCAAAACACCAAAAGCGCTCACGATCATACGACCGCGTTTGGTGCGCTTGAACAACCAATCACCTAGCCAGCCACCCAAAGGATATCCCAATGCCATGAAAAGCACCGCCGGCGCCATGATCATGAATTGGAGATCCGAAGAATAACCGCGTTCGGTTTGCAGGTACCCGAAGAAAAAGTAAGTGATGGCGTTCCAGGGGAAAACGCCGAAGAAACCCTGCAGGAAGATGAAGATCATGCTTTTCTTGACTATCACCTGGCCAACCAATTTCCAACTAAACTTGTAGCTGCTGGTCTCTACGCCTTCCAGCTCTTCCTCACCGCTGCCGCGCGGCCGCTCTTTGATCGTAAACCAGATCAAGATTGCCACAAGAATGCCAACCGCACTGGTGTAATAGAACACGGCCCGCCAGCCGATGGCGCCCCCCAGGAACAGAGCCAGGACCATGGCCAGCAGGTAGGCAATGGGTTGGGCGAGTTGTAACCATCCATAGATCTTGCCGCGCTCTTTGGGAGGGAAATAATCGGACACCAGACTGTACATACCGGCATAGTTGGAATCGGCGATGCCGGTGGAGGAGCGTGTGACCAAAAAAACTGAGAAGCTGGGTGCGAGGGCGCTGATCCAGGTGGTGGCGCCCCAGAAGAAGGATGATATTCCCAGCAATTTGCCACGGTGGAATTTATCGTTCAACCAGCCCCACAGCGGGTAGCATAGCGAGCTTGTGATCAGGGCGCCGGTATTGATCAGCCCCCATTGGGTGTAGTCCATGTGGAAGGTATCCATGATGGGGGTCTGCAAAGGGCCAATCAATAACTTATCGACCTGATGCACCAGCATGAAGGTAAAGAAGACGATCACCGCCGTACGGCGGGCGCGACCAAGATCAATCGGTTTGCTTTCTGCTTTGGAAACTGCCATGGAAAATGCCTCCTGTAGAGAATGAATTTCTAACTAAGGAATGATTCCACCAGCGGGTGATAACGTTCGTAACGGAAGCCTTCACCCAATTCGATGCCCTGCGGTGCGCCCATATCAGCCGCCATCATACGCATGCCCAGCGTCATCAGGGCAGCCGGGTCATCGGCAATGTCACCCAGGGCCGCTTTAACGTCCACGCCGGCCTGACGCGCCTGGTTGAGGATTTCCTGCACCATGAAAGTGATCTGAGTTTTGTGTTCCAGCAGGGCGGCCATCTTTTGCTCGAAGGTACTGGTGATGTCGATGACTTTGTTGAATTGTTTGGGGTCTTCGGAATAAAAATATTTTTCGGTGACGACGAAGGTCTTCAAACCTTCTTTGAGCTGCTCCGGGTACAGGTTGGGAAGCATGGCGTACCGGATGGCATCGGAGGCGGCCCAAGACACGGCGCGGTGATCGGGATGATCCTCTCCGTTGGCAAAACAATCCTCGGCAATGACAACATCCGGCCGGTATTGGCGAATCAGGCGCACGAAGCGCTCGCGCAGAGTCCCTGGAGGCAGCATGTCCGACTCCAGATCGACGTAGCCCAGGAAGATCGGTGGTTCGGCGCCCAGAGTCTTGGCGGCGTTTTGTGCTTCCGCCTGTCGCAGCTTGGCCAATTCAGCAGCGGGGTGTTCGAAGGAACCTTTGGAACCGTCTGTGACGATGGCGATCAAGACTCGATCGCCGGCAGCAATCATTTGGGTGAGGGTGCCGCCGGCGTAATACTCTGCATCATCAGGATGAGGGGCAAGGACGAGGACAGTTTTTGGCATATGGTTTCTCCAGAGAAATTGAGTATATATGAGAAAAATGAATGGGGCAAGTGCCCCTTCAAACCTTTTTTGTATAATTCATCCTTCTTTGACGGGGTACCAGTGAGATTATACGTCAAAAATCGGGCAAGTGTCAGCAGGCGCGGTTGAGATGGCATTCCTAAAATCGAAGCAGGACGAATGACCTATTGGCAAAGCGATCTTTCGACGCTATGATTTAATCAGATGTCTGACATTCTATCGGATAATGGGCGTCGTTGAAGCGGTAACGAAAGTGTCCAAAGCTGAAATGTAACTTATCGTGAGCATGTAAAAGGAGAACCCATGTCGGATACCATGAAAGTTCAACCTTTCAGCGTGTTGTTGCGCTGGATATTGAAGGAATATGAGACGCGGCACGCGATCTTTGGCATCCCTGCTTTGCAATTCTATGCGCCGCAGAAGGGAAGTCCTTTCGTGACCCGCGACCTGTTTGGGCAGGTATTGGATATCCCCATCGGACCGGCGGCCGGGCCGCACACGCAATTGACCCAGAACATCCTCAGTGCCTGGCTGTGTGGAGCACGCTTCATTGAATTGAAGACCGTGCAGATCATGGATGAATTGGAGATCCCGCGTCCCTGTATCGACATGGAGGACGAGGGCTACAACGTGGAATGGTCGCAGGAGCTCAAGCTGGATCAATCCGTTAACGAATACATCAAAGCCTGGGCGCTCATCCCCATTTTGAACCGCTTGCTAGAGTATGAGGCTGTGGGCGCGCACGGCACCATCTTCAACATGAGCGTGGGCTATAACTTCGAGGGCATCACCAGCGCCCCCATGCTGCGCTTCATGGAACGCCTGGCGGATGCCTCGGCGGAGATCGGCCAGATCCGCGAGATTTTGCAGCAACACTTCCCGCAATTCGCCGATGTCGAAATCCCCACGCGCTTGACCAATAACGTCACCCTGTCCACCATGCACGGCTGCCCGCCGGATGAGATCGAGAAGATCGCCGACTATTTGCTCACCGAGCGCCACTTGCACACCACCGTCAAGCTCAACCCAACCTTGTTGGGCAAGGAGCAGGTACTCGACATCCTCAACCACCAGTTGGGCTATGACTATATTGCCATTCCCGATGCGATCTTCGAGCACGACCTGCGCTATGAACGCGCCGTGGCGCTGATCCATTCCCTGCAGCAGACGGCAGCCCAACAGCATCTCAGTTTTGGAGTGAAGCTCAGCAACACTCTGCCCAACACCAACGGCCGCGGCGTGCTGCCCGGTGGTGAGATGTATATGTCGGGTCGGGCTCTGTATCCCATCACCATGAATCTTTTCCACAAGCTGGATGTGGAGTTCAAAGGCGACCTGAAGGTTTCTTATTCGGCCGGCGCGGACGCATTGAATGTGACCACCTTGCTCTCATGTGGGGCATTGCCGGTCACGGTGGCCTCCGACCTGCTCAAGCCGGGTGGCTATGCCCGCCTGGGGCAATATCTGGAGAACTTGACTGCTGATATGCACCGCCTGGGCGCCGCCAGTTTGGAAAAACTGGCAAAAGATCGCTCGACCCACATTGCGCAGGCTGCGGCCGAATCGCTCATCAACTCGCGCTACAAAAAAGATTATGCGCCGTACGGTTTGCCCAAGGTCTCGTCGGCGCTGGAGCTGTTCGATTGCGTTACCGCACCTTGCATGGAGCCTTGCGCCGTGCACCAGGACGTGCCGGCTTACACTTGGCTGATCGCTCAAGGCAAATACGGCCAGGCGCTGGAAGGCATCCTCAGCCGCAACCCACTGCCGGGAGTCACCGGTTACGTCTGTACCCAGTTGTGCCAGACACGCTGCACGCGCAATAGTTATGAAGAACCGGTTGCCATCCGGGCCCTCAAACGCTTGGCGACGGAGAAGGGCCATGTAACGATGCCAAGCAAGACCATCGGCAGTCGCCGCGTGGCCATCATTGGCAGCGGCCCGGCCGGGCTGTCCGCCGCCAGCTTTTTGGCGCTGAACGGCCTGCGAGTGACCATCTTTGAGGCCAAGGATGTGGCCGGCGGCATGTTGCGCTTGATCCCTTCTTTCCGGCTGCCAGCTGCGATCATCGATGAAGATATCGCCCGAATTGCGGGGATGGGGGTGGAGATCAAGACCTCTCATCCCATCACCCAGCCGCCGGAAGAGCTGTTGAAACAGCGCTTTAACGCCGTCTTTGTGGCGGTCGGTTATCAAAAGGATGTGCCGCTGGACATCCCCGGCGCGGAAGGGCAGGGCGTTTACGCCGCCCTCGAGATTTTGGAGAAAGTCCGCCGTGGGCAGAAGGTGGAGTTGGGAAAGAAAGTGGTGGTGATCGGCGGCGGCGACACGGCCATGGATGCCGTGCGCGCGGCCG